>NZ_JBFBMP010000001.1:0-505274 GCF_040687125.1 Microbacterium sp. NPDC076911
CAAACCACCCACACCCAAAAATGGGCCCACCACGCCCAACAAGCCCAACACGCACTCAACCAACACCACAACACCCACCACCACGAAACCATCGAACTGGTGAGTATTGCCACGAGCGCCCTCGACATCATCGACGCTGATGATCTCGAAGACGAAGTGCCTACAACTTCTGTCGTCGACGAGCAAGAAGACTGACGCTCTGGCGCCTGAGCGGTCTTGACCACTCTGATTTCTCTGACTTGGTCGCACGCCATCGCAATGTTTGTCGTTTCCTGACCGCTGCACGACACCAGCAATACTCCAGCGCCTAGATCTCACTTGTAATTACATGTATGATTGTGTGTAATTACAGGCTTAACCAGCGAGACGACGTCGTCGAGGAGAATTGTGCCCGAATATCTGACACCCCCAGTTTCGCCTTTCGCGATTGCTTTTGATGCAGAGCGCTTGACGCTATCGCCCGAAGGCCCCACGCTGACTCGCCGCATGTCTGATCTCGAGGGATTGTTCCTCGACCAGAGTGCGTGGGCGGAGTCTGCAGCTGGCGAGAATCCCGTTGTGTACACGGTGACCAGTTCACCTGTACCAGAGATCAACCGCGAGCTGCCGCAGTCGATCACGACGATCTTTCCCGGGGCGACCTCGGGCGAGCTCTGGATGACCAAGGGACATCAGCATCCTGACCATCAGGGTGAGATCTACCTCGCCCTAAAGGGCCGCGGTGGACTTCTCATGTTCGACGGTGAACGCGTCGAATGGCTCGACATGGAACCCGGAACGATCGGCTACATTCCGCCGGGCTGGGCTCACCGCTCGGTCAATACTGGAGATGAGCCCTACGCATTCCTCGCTGTCTACCCTGGCGGCGCGGGCCACGATTATGGCTGGGTGCTCACTTACGGGATGGGCTCACGCGCGTACCGCGATGCGAGTGGAAGCGTTGATCTGCGTCCGTACGCGGGCTGAGCTCCATGCTGATCGCACACGATCTGGGCACCACAGGCAACAAAGCCTCGCTGCACCGGGATGACGGGCGCCTGGTGGCGTCGGTGACCGTCGGCTATCCTGCGCATTTTGCCGCTGGTGGCATTGCCGAGCAGAACCCTGAGGACTGGTGGCAGGCGGTAGTTTCGGCGACCAGACAGCTGCTGGTTAAGGCCGCCGTCGATGCGCAATCGGTCACCGGGCTGGTGGTCGGTGGGCAGATGATGGGCACCGTGCTGCTTGACGGTGCGGGAGCCCCTGTGCGCCCGGCGATCATCTGGGCTGACACCCGTTCGGGGGCTCAAGTTCGTGAGTTGGCTGCAGCCGTGGGGGAGGCTCACGCCTACGACCTGCTCGGTCACAGACTCAACGAGACCTACTCGATCGAGAAGATCATGTGGGTGCGTGATCACGAGCCGGAGGTGTGGTCTCGCGTGCGCAAATTCTGCGTGGCGAAGGATTACATCGTGATGCGGCTGACGGGCAGGCTCGCGACCGACCGCTCGGATGCATCAGGCACCAACGCATACGACCAGCTAGCAGGTACGTGGTCCTCCGAGGTGCTCGCGGCAGCACGACTTGACGCCAATCTCTTTCCCGAGATCGTTGACTCGGTGACGATCGTCGGATCGCTCACGGGCGACGCAGCGAACGCACTTGGACTTGCACGCGAGGTACGTGTCGTGATGGGGGGAGGAGATGGTCCGATGGCCGCCGTAGGCTCCGGCATCGTCGCTCCTTCGGATGGTGCTTACGTATGCCTGGGAACTTCATCGTGGATCTCATTCGTGAGTGAAGCTCCGCTGCGTGACCCGAAAATGCGCACTTTCACCTTCGACAATGTGGTGCCAGGAAGCTACGTTCCCACGGCCACCATGCAGGCAGGCGGTGCGTCGGTGCAGTGGATCGCGGAGGCGCTCTCGCCCGATCCTTCACGTCCCGAAACTGGGCGACTTACAGCAGAAGCCGGCGATGATCTCGACACCGAAGGACTCTACTTTCTTCCCTATCTTCTCGGCGAACGCTCCCCGCACTGGGATCCTGACGCGCGCGGCGCGTTCGTAGGCATCGGGCGCCACCACACGCGCTCACACCTCATGCGCGCAGTGCTCGAAGGCGTTGCCTTCAACCTGCGGCTGTGTATGGACGCGTTTCGCGACGCGGGCGCGTCGATAGACCGCGTTGACGCGGTCGGAGGAGGCGCACAGAGTGACGTTTGGCTGCAGATTCTCGCCGACGTGTGGGGTGTGCCCGTGCGACGCCGCACGGTCGGTGAAGAGGCGAACAGCTTGGGGGCTGCCGTGACCGCCGCAGTCGGACTGGGGCTCACTGACTTCTCGGCCGCGCGTTCGCTCAGCGAGGTGACCGCTGAGTTCGCACCCGTCCCAGAGCGACATTCCATCTATTCTTCGCGCGCGGCGCGATTCGACAGTGCGTACACGGCGCTTGCGCCATGGTTCGCGAAAGGAGAATCCTGATGGCCACGATTCTGGTGACTAGCCGCTCATTCAGCGACGGCGATGTCGACCTTATGAGGCGCAGCGCCGAGGCGGGTCATGAGATTGTGCGCGGGCCCTCTCACCACGATCTCGCTGCGCTCGCGCCGCTTCTTGAGACGGCAGACGCCTGGGTAGCGGGAACGGGCCCTGTAACAGCACGGCACCTTGATGTGTCGCCACGGCTGAAAGTGATCGCGCGCTATGGCGTAGGCACCGAAGCGGTGGATGTGGATGCCGCGACGCGTCGAGGTATCGCAGTGACGAACACTCCGGGTGCGAATAGCGAGGCGGTCGCAGACCACGCGATCGGTTTGATGCTTGCCTCGCTGCGCGGCATCGTGGACGGCGACCGACGTGTGCGTCAAGGTGACTGGTCGGTGCGTCGCGGGCGTGAGCTCGGTGCACTGAGAGTTGGCATTCTCGGATTCGGCAGGATCGGGCAAGGCGTTGCCCGTCGACTTGGTGGCTTCGGTTCTACCGTGTTGGCATTTGACCCGTACATGCCGGAAGCACGGATTGCCGAGCTCGGTGCGACGCCAGCCTCTGTGGAAGAGCTCTTTCAAGGTGCAGACGTCATCACGCTGCACGCTCCCGGTGGACAAGTGCTTGTCACGGCCGATCGGCTCGCGTGGTTGCGCCCTGGCGCGCTCATCGTGAACACCGCCCGTGCTGATCTCGTTGATGAAGCCGCCGTGGCACATGCGCTGCGCGAGGGGGCACTCGCGGGCTACGCGGCTGATGTGCTGAATGGCGATACCGCGGGTGGCGACAGCCCGCTGCTGGCAGCAGACATCTCCGGCAGTGTGGTCGTGACACCGCACCTCGCAGCGCAGACAACTCAAGCGGTAGACAACATGGGTTCGATGGCCCTCGACAACGCCTTTGCAGTACTGGCGGGCGAGGTGCCTTCGCACCCTGTCAACGCAGTGCGCTGATGGCACGTACCGCGCTCGACGAAAAGGACAAACCAATGACTTCTCTCTCCGACCAGACGGGCGACCGCCTTTCTGCAGCGCGTAGCGCTGGAGTCCTCGCGGTGCTACGGGCGCCGAGTTCCGAAGCTGCGCTCGATGCGATCGACGCATTAGTCCGCGGTGGAATCACGGGAATCGAGGTGACCTACTCGACGCCTGACGCGGCGGCGGTGATTGCGGCTGCAAAAGACAGGCACGGTGAGTCCGCGTACGTTGGCGCGGGCACCGTGACGACCGGCGCGCAAGCCCGCGAAGCAGCGGATGCAGGAGCTGCCTTTTTGGTCAGCCCGGGCACGCTGGCGGAGTTGGCGGGAGAGATGCGTGCGACCGGGGTTGTCACGATGACCGGCGCACTGACCCCGAGCGAAGTGATGACGGCGCAGCAGCTGGGTGTCGACGTCGTCAAAATCTTTCCAGCTTCGCTTGGCGGTCCGGCATATCTTGGCGCACTGCGAGGGCCGTTTCCCACGGCGAATCTGATGCCCACCGGCGGAGTCACCCCCGAAAATCTTGGGGCATGGTTTGCAGCGGGCGCAGTGGCCGTCGGAGCCGGGGGCGACTTGGTGCCCGGTAAAGCGCTCGCCACCGGCGATTTCGCTGAGATCGAGCGTCGCGCGCGGCTCTTCGCCACGGCTCTTCAGGCCGCGAAGGCAGAGGGGAGTGCATCGTGACTGAGACATCTTTTGGCTACATGGGCTTCGTAGGAGTCAGTACCGGTTCGTCATCGATCATGCAGGTGTTTCCGCGCTGGGCGGATGTATTGGGCCTGCCCACCCGCACGCTCGTAGGCCACGATCTGCCGATGGACGCGACCCCTGACAGCTACATCGCTCTTCTTGAGCAGATCCGCGACGACCCGCACCACCGTGGCGCGCTGATCACGACGCACAAGATGAATATGTTTGCCGCTGCATCCGACCTCTTTGACGAGCTTGACCCGTTCGCAGTGTCGTGCGCCGAAATCTCGAGCGTGTCAAAACGAGGTGATGCGCTCATCGGCCGGGCCAAAGATCCGATTACCGTCGCTCTCGCGCTTGATGACTTCCTTCCCGAAGATTACTTCTCTCGTTCTCACGCCGAGGTTCTCATCCTCGGGGCTGGTGGTTCGGGCACGGCGCTGAGCTGGGCACTCGCCGAGCGAGCGGACCGCCCGTCTCGTGTCGTAGTGACCGCTCCAAACCAAGAGAGCCTTGATCACCTTCGACAGGTGCATCGTCAGCATCGCACCCCCGACGATCTGATCGAGTATGTGCTGGTGGATTCAGCTCAAGCCACGGCAGCGGTGCTGGCGGACATGCCGCAGGGCTCGCTCGTCGTCAACGCGACAGGACTCGGTAAAGACCGCCCGGGCTCGCCGTTGCCCGATGACGCCGTGTTTCCTCTGGACGCGTACGTCTGGGAGTTCAACTATCGCGGCACTCTGGAGTTCTTGCACCAAGCTCGCGCTCAGGCCGATGAGCGCGGTCTGCACGTGGTTGACGGGTGGCGCTACTTCATTCACGGTTGGTCGCAGGTGGTGGCCGACGTATTCGATCTTGAGCTGACTGCGGCGATCGTCGAGCAGTTGGCGGACGCCGCGGAGTTCGCGCGACAGTAGGCTCGCAGGGCGTGACGAAGGGGACACCATGATCCGCACAGTGCTGGGCGACATACCCGCCGATGGCCTTGGGGCGACGAACTACCACGAGCACCTCTTTCAGGTTTCTCCGCTGTTGCCCGGGGACGAACTCGACGACGAAGGCGCATCACAAGCGGAAGCCGCGTTGTTGCGGGCAAGCGGATTCGATGCGATGGTCGACGCCACACCGATTGGTCTGGGGCGGCGCCCCGCGGCGATAGCGCGCATCAGTCAGCACACGGGCATCCATGTCGTGGCAACTACTGGGCGCCACCGTGAGGCTCACTATGCTCCTGGTCACTGGGTGCGGACGTGGGATGACGGCGCGCTACTAGCGAGGTTCGTGGACGACATCGAACAATCGATGCCGGTCGTTGATGGGCAGCAGAACAGCAGCTCCGCACCGATGCCCGAGGCGGCCCCGGTGCGCGCCGGCATGCTCAAAGCAGGCGTCGACTACTGGAGCATCTCGACATTCGAACGACAGACGCTTGAGGCAGTTGCGGGCGCATCCGCGCGCACCGGTGTCGCTGTCATGGTGCACCTAGAGTTCTGCACGGCAGCGCACGAGGTGCTCGACATCCTCGAGCGTGCGGGGACCCCCGCGCACCGTGTGGTGCTGGCACACGCGGATCGGGATCCCGATCCTGGCTTGCACGTTGACTTGGCGGCACGTGGCGCGTATTTGGGTTATGACGGGTTCGCTCGCCCACGCACCCGTGGTGACGCCGAACTGCTTGACCTCACGGCGGCCGTCGTTGACGCTGGCGCCGGTGATCGCATCGTTCTCGGCGGAGACGTGGCGCGCCGCAGCCGCTACGTCTCTTACGGCGGAATGCCAGGTCTCGGCTACTTGGGGGAGCGGTACCTGCCGCGTCTGCGAAGTCTGATCGGCAGTGCGCTGGTGGAACGGATGCTGGTGGAAAACACGGCGCGACTTCTCGATATCCAGCGCTGAGAGCGTTCGCTGAGAAGGTTTTCTCCACGCCTGCACCCAACGTGAAGGGCGCCACCCACAAAGTGGATGGCGCCCTTTTCAACTGGCTAGAGATCAGTCGTAGAGAACTGCAGCGATCTCAGGGTCGTCGATGTTGTTGGCGTCGTACCAGTACGAGCCAGTGTCGTAGAAGTCCTCGACGGCCTCGCCGTTGGCGAGGTTGTAGGCGGCCTCAACAACCGACTTGCCAATTCCGATCGGGTCCTGCGTGATCGCGCCTGCCATCGTGCCATCCTTGATCGCGTTGATCTGGGCTGCACCCGAGTCGAATCCAATGATGGTCAGCTCGCCGGGCTCGAGGCCCAGCTCGTTGGCAGCGTTCACGATGCCGATGGCCGAACCTTCGTTGGTGCCGTAGAGACCAGCCAGGTTGGGGTTGGCGGCGATCATAGCCTTCGCGATGTCAGCTGACTTCAGGTGGTCGCCTTCACCGTACTGGATGTCGACGATCTCGATGTCGGGGTACTCCGATTCGATGCGCTCGACGAAGCCATCGCGACGCTCGATTCCGGTCGAGTTGATCTGTGAGTGACCGACAATCGCGACCTCGCCCGAACCGCCGATCAGTTCCGCCATGTGGTCTGCGGCCAGGGCGCCGGCGACCATGCTGTCGGTGGCTGACAGGCTCGAGCCGTAGTCGCTGTTGCAGGGGGCGTCGAACTGTGCGATCGGGATGCCAGCGGCTTCCGCGTTCTCGTAGAGAGGAACGCATGCCTCGGGGTCGAGCGCGGCGTAGCCAATGGCTGCCGGGTCCTTGTCGATCGCCGTCTGCAACATCTGCAGCTGCGCGTCGACCTCGGTCTCAGAGGCGGGGCCTTCGAAGGTGATCGTGATGCCGAGCTCGTCAGCCTTCTCTTCTGCACCCTGCTTCACGGCTTGCCAGAACTGGTGCTGGAAGCCCTTTGAGACGAGAGCGATGTACATCTCTTCGTCGGTGGTGCCGCTGCTATCGGTTGCTGTGTCGCTGGTGTCGCTTGAGCAGCCAGCGAAAACGAGTGCCGCGACGGCGGCGGTTGCCACAATCCCAGCTTTTCTGCCGTACTTCATGGAAACTCCATTGTTTGTATGGTCCAGCCTTGTGGCCGGAGTGGTGCGGACATTTTCGGTGTTGTGCCTAGCGGATGTGATCCGCGAGCTCGACCCGGAGGTCGATTGGTCGGTAGCGGGCACGGGCACCACCGACCAAGTCTTGGGTTATGTCGAAGAGCGGTTGCGCAACGAGTCAAAGAACACGGCGATCAGAATCACGACGCCGACGACGACGTTCTGCCATTCCGTCTGAATCGACATGATGCGCAGGCCGTTGATGAGAACGCTCATGATCAAGGCACCGATGACGGTGCCGAGAATCGAGCCGCGACCGCCGAGCAGCGAGGTGCCGCCGATGATCACCGCGGCGATTGCCTGCAGTTCGTATCCGACGCCGAGCTGCGGCTGAGCCGAGTCCAAACGTGCGGCGAGGACCACGCCGGCGACACCTGTGAAAGCACCAGCGAACATGTAGATCAAGATCTTCCACCGTCGCGTGTTGACACCGGAAAGTCGCGTGGCTTCTTCGTTCGAACCGATCGCGAAGGTGTATCGACCGAGGAGAGTCTTGTTCAAGACCAAGTAGGCGATGACGGCCAGCACGATTGTGATGAGCACCGCATTGGGCAGGCCCGGGATCAAGGTGCCGAGCGCGATTTCTTTGAAGTTCGGCGCAGCGCTCGAGAAGTAGATCGGGCGAACGCCCGAGATCACAAGGGCGAGGCCCTGGGCGATCATCATCATCGCGAGCGTTGCGATGAACGGCGGCAGTCGCAGGAACGTCACGTTCACGCCGTTGACGAGTCCCATCAGCACACCGGTGCCGATGCCACCGAGCACGCCGATCCACACCGGCAGTCCCATGTTCGCGATGAACACACCCGTCATGACCGCGGCAAGCGTCATACCGGTTCCGATGGACAGGTCAATCCCGCCTGTGATGATCACGAAGGTCGTTCCCAGCGCAAGGATGCCGATAACGGCGGTTGCGAGCAGGATGCCCGAGATGTTGCTCCAGGTGAAGAAGTTGTTTCCGAACACCGAGAAGAACACGACGAGAACGATGAGCGTCCCGAAGGCGAGCGATTGCTGCGCTTGGCGCTTTAGAAAGGCGCCAAAGCCGCCGCTGCCCTTTTCTTCTACCGCGGTTTGGATGACGGTCGTCGTCGTGGGGCCGGGCGTTGTGGGGGTGGTCATTCGTCTACCTCCGCGTGTGCTGCATACTGCATGATCTTCTCCTGGCTGGCTTCTTCGTTGCGCAGCACCCCAGTGATCTGACCGTTCGCCATCACGACAATGCGATTGGCGACGCGGAGGATTTCGGGGAGCTCCGATGAAATGACGATGATGGACTTTCCTGCCGCCGCGAGCTCTCGCATCAGGCGGTAGATCTCTTCTTTGGCACCGATGTCGATGCCACGTGTGGGCTCATCGAAGATGAGAACATCGCAGTCGCGCAGTAGCCACTTCGCGATGACAACCTTCTGCTGGTTGCCTCCGGACAGCAACTTGACGACCTGGTTGACGGACGGCGTCTTTACGCGCAATGTACGCACGTATTCCTTGGCTTGCGACTTCGCTTTGCCGTCTTGCATCCAGCCGATGCTGTTGGCATACGTGCCAAGTGAAGCGAGAACGGTGTTGAACGTGACGTCTTGCTCGAGCATCAGGCCCAGTAGCTTGCGATCTTCGCTGAGGTAGCCGATTCCAAGCTTCACTGCGTCGGCAGGCTGCTTGATGCGCACTGCCTTGCCGGCCACCGAGATCGTTCCGCCCTCGCGCGGGTCGGCGCCGATAATCGCTCGTGCGGTCTCAGTGCGCCCGGCTCCCATAAGCCCAGCGAAGCCGAGAATCTCACCGCGGTGCAACTGGAAGCTGACGTCTTTGAGCAGGCTTTTGGTGCTGAGTCCGTCGACATCGAGCACGATGGGGTCGTCGGCGTGCTCGCGTGCGGTCGGTCGTGCGCCTTCGTCGATTTTGCGGCCGACCATCATTTCGATGATCTTGGGAACGGAAATCTCACTCTTTTCGAGAGATCCGATGTATGCGCCATCTCGAAGCACCGACACGCGGTCGGCGAGCCGCCGCAACTCGTCCATTCGGTGGGAGATGTAGACGATGCCGGTGCCACGTGCCTTGAGCTGCTCAATGAGCTCGAACAGTGTCTCGGTTTCGCTGTCGGTCAGAGCGGAGGTGGGCTCGTCCATGATGAGCACCTTGGCGTCGAACGATAGCGCCTTGGCGATCTCGACCATCTGCTGTTTTGCCACGGTGAGCTCACTCACGAGCTGCCGAGGATCAAGACCGATGTCCAGTGCTGTCAGAAGCTCAGCAGCTTTCTTGTTGAGCTTCTTCTCCGACAGGAACGGGCCAACCGTCGGCTCGCGGCCGACGTAGATGTTCTGCGCGACCGTGAGGTCGGGCATCATGTTCATTTCTTGATGAATGATCGTGATGCCGAGGTGCTGCGCCTGCAGGGGGCTGGTGAGCTCAACTTCAGAGCCCTCGAAGGTGATGGTGCCTTCGTCTTTTGTGTAGATCCCCGAGAGGATCTTCATCAGCGTCGACTTGCCGGCGCCATTCTCGCCCACAAGCACGAGCACTTCGCCTGAGTGCACTTCAAGGTCAACGTCCTTCAGCGCTTGCACGCCGGGGAAGCCTTTGCTGATCCCGTGCACTTTGAGGATGGGGTCGGTCACTCGGTCACCTCTTCGTTGAAGGTCTTGTAGAAGACGGGTGCCATTTCCCTAGGGCGGGTAACGGCCTTAGACATCCTACCAATGGTTTCGCATTCAGCAACGCTGCGCAAGTTGTACCTAAATGTATCTAACCTCGGCGCCAGATGGAAGAGCTGTAATAACATCTTGGTTACAGATGGCGCACGAAGGTCGTGCTCAACAAGGAGAATTATGCTCATCGGCGCGCACGCACTTGTTTTTTCCGGCAGTTTCGACGAGGTCGGTTTGCGAACTTCCATTGAGGGAACGAAGTCCGCGGGATTCGATCTGATCGAGATTCCGTTGATGGATCCTAACCAGTTCGATTCTGTACTCGCTGGGCAGATGTTGCGTGACAACGATCTGGCGGTTACCGCTTCGCTCGGGTTGACCGACGCCACAGACCTGTCCAGTGAAGACCCGGCTGCCGTGGCAGCGGGCGAGGAGATGCTGGAGGTTTGCCTCGACCACGTGGCCGCGATGGGCGGCGAGGTGCTGTGTGGTGTCATCTATTCGGCCATGCGCAAGTTCATGGCACCCGCCAGCGCGAAGGGCGTGGCAAACAGTCAGGAAGCTATTGCCCGCCTGGCCGCGAAGGCTCAGGATCGCGGGATCCGACTGTCGCTTGAGGTCGTGAATCGCTATGAGTCGAACGTCTTCAACACCGGCCGCGGGGGGCTCCGCTACCTGGATGGGGTTGGCTCCGAGAACGTCTCGCTGCACCTCGATACCTACCACATGAACATCGAAGAGTCGGATCTGTGGCAACCGGTGCTGGATGCCGGTGATCGGCTCGGATACGTTCACATCGGCGAGAGCCACCGCGGGTACCTTGGCACCGGAAGCGTCGATTTTCCATCGTTCTTTCGTGCTCTCGATCGTGTTGGCTATGACGGGCCTGTCGTGTTCGAGTCATTTTCGTCGGCGGTTGTGAGCGCCGAACTAAGCAATACGCTCGGCATTTGGCGAAACCTGTGGCAGGACTCCGATGACCTGGCCGCACACGCAAACCGCTTTATCCGTGACGGACTGCACGCAGTCAGCACGGTCGCACTCCACTGATGCGTACTGGGTACCGCGTGGGCCGTGAGTGCACGCGGTACCTTGCACGCCCCCTAGGAAGAGATGCGTGCGATGGCCGCTTCGAACTCAGCTGCTGAAGAGCTGCTGATCTCGTCGGAGAGCATTGCTTCGATGACCTCCGGCGCCGCAGTGAAGTAAGAGACGCCATGGTGGCGGAGCTCAACGAGGTCAGCGGGAGAGCGCAGACTCGCTGCCAGCACGTCGGTGTGCGAACCCGCGCACACCGCCTGCATTTCAGCGATCAGCGCAGAGCCGTCGCGGCCGCTATCACGCAGCCTGCCCAAGTACGGCGCAATGTAGCGCGCGCCATAGGCGCTGGCGGCAAGAGCCTGCGCGACGGAATAGACCGCAGTGACCAAGACAGTCGCGCCACTCGCCACCAGTTCCCGTGATGCGGTGAACCCGGCGCGCGTCGCGGGAACTTTCACCGCGACCTTGTCGCCGAGGCCGACAATCTTGTCCGCGTTGCGCAGCATCGCGGCGGCATCCTCACCCCAAGTTTGAAAGAACACCTCTTGCGCGCCCTGTTCGACCCAGCGTGCATAAAGGTCGGGAATCTCGGCTACAGTACGGCCGCATCGCTCCAGGATCGTCGGATTTGTGGTCACACCGTGCACGAGCGAATCTGCGAGAAGATCGCGCACCTGATCGAGATCGGCGCTGTCTACGTATAGGCGGGGAGCGGCAATCATTGCGGCCACCTTTCTTTGGACCCGTCGTTACAGGTCGGGCTCGGCTAATGTAATGACAGGTAGACAGAGAAGTCAAAGACCCGGAGGTCACATGGTCACCACGCAAACCGCAAATCGCAACGGCGTTGTAGTCGTCGGAAGCGTCACCGCGGACCTGACCACATTCTCACAGCGACTTCCTGCGCGGGGCGAGACGATCCACGGCGAGGATTTCACGCTGGTTCTTGGCGGCAAAGGGGCGAACCAGGTGCTTGCCGCTGGGCTTGCTGGTGCGCATGCCAGTTTCGTGGCCTGCGTGGGGAGTGACCTCTTTCACGACATGATTATCGATGGGCTGACGGCCGCGGGCGTCGATATCACCCACGTGCGCGCTGTGCCCGGGCCGACCGGGATTGCACATATCAGGGTGGATTCTTCTGCTCAGAACGACATTGTCATGGTGCCGCTGGCCAATTCGGCGCTCAGTGTCGAACAAGTGGATGCAGCGCTGGACGATCTCGCACCCACGGCGAATGTGCTGCTGACCCAGCTCGAGATTCCGGTGCCGTTGGCGATGCACGCGATCCGCACGGCGCGAGCCAAAGATATGACTGTGGTTCTTGACCCCGCTCCCGCGGTGGAGCTCCCTGACGATATCTGGAGCCTGATCGATCTCGTCACGCCGAACGAGACGGAGGCGTCGATTCTTACCGGGCAGCAGGTGACTGATCTCGAATCAGCCGAAACCGCCGGGCGCTGGTTTCTTGAGCGAGGAGCGAAAGCAGCCCTCATCACTCTTGCGGGCGCCGGGGCCGTTTTAGTCGACGCTGACGGCACCCAGACCTTTACGCCTTTCTTGGTGACCCCCGTTGACACCACCGCGGCGGGGGACGCATTCGCGGGCTATCTGGGAGCAGCATTGGCACAGGGCTCGTCCGTTTCCACAGCGATTCAGCGCGCAAGCGCAGCGGGCGCGCTCGCCGTGACAGTGCGCGGTGCATCGCCGAGCTTGCCCAGCAAGCAGCAGGTCGATGACTTTCTCGCGGAGCGCATCGACACGGAGGCTGCCGCATCATGAGAAGCACCCACACCACGATCAACCCCGCGCTCTCCCGCGTGATCAGCGAAACTGGCCACACCGATCTGATCGTCGTCACCGACGCTGGTCTGCCGATTCCCGCGGGTGCAGAGCGAATCGATCTGGCCTATCGTCCGGGATCCCCACCCTTCTTCGATGTGCTCGATACAGTTCTCGCCGAGCTGGTCGTTGAGGGTGCCACAGTTTCAGCGGAGGTGGCCGAACGCAGCCCCGAGGTGCTTGTGGCTCTGCGTGAACGTTTCGCGGCTGCCGATTTTGAAATCGAGTTGATCCCCCACGAGGAATTCAAGAAGCGCACTCATTCCGCACGTGCCTTCGTGCGCTCGGGGGAGTTCACGCCGTTCGCGAACGTCATCCTCCACGCCGGTGTGGCCTACTGACATGGCAACCGCTGATTACCTCGCCGCTGCAAGCATTGACCGGCAGTCGGCAGCGCCAATGTACGACCAGCTGCGTCATCTGATCATCGAGGGCATCGGTCGCGAAGAGTTGCTACCCGGTGATCAGCTTCCAGGCGAGCACCACCTGTGCGAGCAGTATGGAATCTCGCGCACCGTCGTTAGACAAGCGCTGGCGCAACTCGAACACGAGGGCGTGCTGGAACGAGTGAAGGGCAAAGGGACGTTCATCGCTCGTCCCAAGACGAGCGAGGCTCTCGTGCACACTCTCGTCGGGCTCTACGACGATGTCGAGCGCCGTGGCGGCCACGTGTACAGCGAAGTTCTGCGCCATGAAGTCGAGGCGGCCGACGCGGAAGTTGCGGAGGCGCTCGACATCGATGTCGGTGATGAAGCTGTGGTCCTGGAGCGGTTGCGTTTCGTCGAGGAAGAGCCCTGGTCACTGTCTACGACGTGGATGCCAAAGAGGGTAGGCGAGCTCACCCTGGGGGTCGACATGTCTCATGGCTCGCTCTATCGCGAGTTGAGAGAGCACGGTGTGGTAGCTACGCACGGAACGCGATCTGCCGAAGCTACGGTCGCGTCACACGATCAAGCGAATCTCTTGGGTGTGTCGGCGGGATCCGCGCTATTGCGGCTTCGCAGCACCAGTTGGGACGGTGAGAACCAACCGATCGAGTTCTTTGTCGCCTACCACCGCGGTGATCGGTCACGTTTCGAGTTCGAGCTGCGTGCCGATGAATCGCGTGCTTCGTTGCTTCATATCACCAGCGAGGGCTCAGCATCTCGAGCCGGTACCTCGCGCGCAGCAACGTGACGTGCCTGACGTGGTGAAAACTGGTGCTCGTTGGTTGCTGGCGGCGTTGCTCGTCGCGGCGGGACTTTCGCATCTGACCTGGGGCCGGCGCGGCTACCGTATCACCGTTCCGGATTGGGCGGTGACGGCATTGCGCACCGACAAAGACATGATTGTCGTCTCGTCCGGAGCAGCCGAGATCATGCTCGGCACGGCGCTGATGGTTCTGCCTGCGGATCGCACCCGGGTCGGCGTGATTGTGGCGGCGTTCTTCGTAGCGGTGTTGCCGGGCAACGTGCACCAGTGGCGCACCGGTCGATCAGCACCCCTCATGCGTACCGACCGCTCGCGCTTCATTCGACTTCTTCTGCAGGCGCCGCTGATCGTATGGGCGCTGTGGAGCACTCGGAGCGGCGAGGGCGCTCGCTAATTGGTTTCAGAGATGAGCCGGATCAACACGATGTTGCCTGACTCATCCATTTCGGCGATCTTAGGGTGTGCTTTCACGAAGTCGGTGAAGCTCTTGTGGCCCAGAGCCTTCTCACTGAACGCTGGGTCGAGCCGTTTGATGAGGCTCTTCACTGCCGAAGCGTGCTGCCATTCGGCGCCCTCTTTGTCGCTTTCCAGCCGTAATGCACGCTGCAGCAAGTCTGCTGAGGGGTCAGCAGCAGCTTTTTTGCGGCGCGAGCGCGTCGGCGCAGCATCCTTCTTGCCTTCGTCGGGCTGAGCGACACCGGGCAACGCATCGTACGAGTCGAACTGGTCGCACGCAGCGGCGAGCGACTTCGCTGTAGAGCCTGCGACGCCGACGCCGACAACGAATCTGCCCAGTCGTTTGCAACGCTGTGCGAGCGGAACATAATCAGAGTCACCAGCGACAATCACCACGTGTGTCAGGTCGGGCAGCCGGAACATATCTTCAACGGTGTCGACTGCCAGCCGAATGTCTGCGCCGTTTTTCGCATAGGCCGCTGCGGGAAACAGCTGCACCAGATCGACGGCACGGGCTACCAGTTGCGAGCGGTAGATCGCGTTCACCGGAGAAGACCAATCGGCGTAGGCACGGGTGAGTACGAGCGTGCCGAACGATGCGGCATAGTCGATGACCGCGCCGACGTCGATCATCGCAGAGGTGAGGCGCTCTGAGATTTCGGGATCTTCAGGGTTTGCCGCGATCTTCTGGCGGTCGCGGGAGTATGCATTCCGACCGTGAACGCGGTCATACCAGCTCATGACGATGTTGTCGAAGTCGAGGTAGACCGCGACACGAGGATCTTGGGCGACGGGCATCAGTGTTCTCCGGGGTACCGCACGCCGATGAGTTCGCGAACCTCGTCAAGCGTCTCCATGATCGCGACCGTTTCGTCGATCGACAGTACATCGCTGTCGGTTTTGCCGGCGGCGATGATGCGCTCGGCTGCCAGGGCCTGATACTGCATTCCCCGCCCTTCAATATCGGAACTGTACTCCTCGAGGATCACGCCGTCTGGTGCAATGACGCGGAACGACACGGCGTTGTACCAGACACGGTCGATCTCGATACGCGCTTCGGTGCCAATGACGTGAGCGGTGTTCGGCCCAGCTGACTGCGACGCCGAGATTGACGTGGATATTGCACCGTTCGCATGCGTCATGATCGTCGCGACCTCTACGTCTGCGCCCGTTTCTCCGATCCGAGCAGCAGCGACAATCCCTACCGGCTCACCAAGTACGTCCCATGCGAATGAGATGGGGTAGATGCCGAGATCAAGCAATGCTCCACCCCCAAGTTCGAGTGAGTTCAAGCGGTGGTCCGGGTCTGACGAAATCTTCTGGGTGTGGTCTGCCGTCACCGCGCGGATCTCTCCCAGCGTGCCCGCCGCGATGATCTCGCGGATGCGGACCATATGCGGCAGGTATCGCGTCCACATGGCTTCCATCGCGAGCAGACCCTGCTCGGCGGCCACGTCGCGCACCTCTTCAGCCTCTGCCGCGTTCAGCATGAACGGCTTTTCGACGAGCACGTGCTTCCCGGCGCGAAGCGCCATGATGGCGACCTCTTTGTGCATGGGATGCGGGGTGGCCACGTAGATGATGTCCACATCAGGGTCGGCAACGAGTGCTTCGTAGGAAGCGTGTGCGTGCGGGATGTCGTACTTCTGGGCGAACTCGTGTGCTGCTTCTGAGCGCCGTGAGCCGACCGCGGTGACCGTGCGACCCGCGGTGCGCAGATCGCTTGTGAAGAGGTGAGCGATACCGCCGGTAGCGAGAATGCCCCAGCGGAGTTCGGATGCAGCAAGTTGAGTCATGCTCTGAGCGTAGCGAGCACGGCGGCGGTGGCGCGAGAAAACGCTCAGACTGCGCCGATAGGCTCGTCTGGTGGCTACTTCTGTTGATCGATTTCGTGAACTTCTTCGTATTCCGACCGTCTCGCACGCAGACGAGAATCTGACGGATTGGGCGCGATTCAGCGAGTTCGAGGCCGCGCTTGAGCGCCTCTATCCGGCAACTCACGAGAATCTCACGCGTGAGGTGGTCGACTCCCACTCTCTTCTCTACCGATGGCCCGGCGCCACGAGCGTCGACCCGCTCGTGCTCATGGCTCACATCGACGTCGTGCCGGTCGTCGAATCCGAATGGACTCATGCGCCATTCGGAGCCGAGATCATCGGAGAGGGTGCCCAGGCTGAGATTCACGGCCGCGGCACGATCGACGACAAGGGCTCTCTCGTCGCGATCTTCGAGGCTGTCGAACAGCTCTGCGCAGAAGGCTATGTGCCGCAGCGCGATATCTATTTGGCTTTCGGGCATAACGAGGAGATCGCGGGAAGCGGCGCGCAGGCGCTCGTTGCCGAATTGCGTGACCGCGGGGTTCGCCCCGCGCTGGTTCTGGATGAAGGCGGAGCTGTCGTCCAAGATGTCGTGCCTGGGGTGACGGTGCCGACCGCGATGGTGGGCGTCGCTGAGCGTGGCGTGATGACCGTGCTGTTGACCGCCAGCGAGGGTGGTGGTCATGCTTCTACGCCACCAGCAATGCCCGCAACAGCGCGCCTGGCTCGGGCGATTGACCGACTGCGCCGTCGTCCTTTTCCTACCAGGCTTGCCAGCCCCGTACGAGCGATGCTCACAACTCTGGCCCCTCACGCTCCGCAGCCGCTGCGGGGTTTGTTCGGCAGCCTCGGTGTCACCGGACCGCTCGTGGCTGCGGCATTCTCGCGGTTCGGTCCTGAGATGAACGCGATCGTACGCACCACGGCAGTGGCGACCGAACTCAGCGGCGCGCCAGGTGAGAATGTTCTGGCTACATCAGCACGGGCCTCGGTGAATATTCGGTTGCTCACGGGCGACAGCGTGGCCAGCGCAACGGAGCGGGTTCGTCGTGTCATCAACGATCCGAAGGTGGATGTAGTGGTTCGTCATGGCTCCGACCCTTCGCCGGTCTCGCCATGGCGCGGTGAGGCGTGGCGGCGCATCTCTACGGCAGTCGCAGCATCGCTCGGAGACGAGATTGTCACCACCCCGTACCTGCAGTTGGGTGCGAGCGACAGCCGATGGTTTACTGCCATTAGCGACCATGTCTACCGCTTCACGCCGTTCCACCTCACGCGCGCCGAGCGCGACGCGTTGCACTCCCACAATGAGCGCATCCGGGTGGACGTATGGCTGCGGGGGATCGGGTTCTACCGCTCGCTCATCGAGGCGAGCTAGAACGCTGTCCTACCTGGCTGTTGCGCCTTCGTGAATCGGCAGCGACGCCAGCGCCTGCGCGAGGTCGTCGACAATGTCTGACGGATCTTCGAGCCCGATCGATAGTCGCACCGTGGTCCAGCAGATGCGCGCTTCGCGCAACTGCTCTGCGGAGAGATGGCTGTGCGTCATCGATGCAGGGTGAGCGGTGAGGCTGCGGGCGTCGCCGATGTTGGCAACCAGATGAACGACGTGTAGCTGAGCAATGAAGGCTTCGACGAGGGCGAAGTCTGCTTCGATATCGCCGGTCGTGTGCAGGTCAAACGAGAATACCGCTCCGGTTCCGCGTGGCAGGTACTGGATCGCGTTGTGGTGCCAGGGGCTGCTTTCCAGACCCGGATGGTGCACGCGCGCAACCGAGGGGTGTGCATCAAGGTATCGAGCCACTTCGAGCGCACTTGTCGTGTGCCGGGCCATCCGCAGATCGAGTGTTTCAATGCCCTGCAGCAACTGGAACGCGTTGAAGGCCGAGAGCGACGGGCCGAGATCGTGCACGTACTTCGTCTTCACGAGCGTGATGTACGGTGAGCCGGTCGCGCCGAAACGTTCCACCAGGCTGGCGCCATGCACTCGTGCGTAGGGCTCGTTGAGCTGCGGCCAGCGCGCCGGGTTTGTGCTGAAGTCGTACGTGCCGAGGTCAACGACGATGCCGCCGAGCGATGTGCCGTGCCCGCCAAGGAATTTCGTTGCCGAGTGAACGACGATGTCGGCGCCCACATCTTTCGCCCGTTGCAGATACGGCGTGGCCACGGTGTTGTCAATCACCAGTGGCACACCTGCGCCATGCGCGATGTCGGACACCGCGCGAACATCGAGCACCTGTGCGATCGGATTCGTGATCGACTCGGCAAAGAACGCTCGTGTCTCCGGGCGAACAGCTGCCCGCCACTCCTCGGGCTCATCTTGGTCGACGAAGGTGACTGAGACTCCCCAGTCGGCGAAGGTGTCTTGCAGCAGATCGACGGTGCCGCCGTAGAGCTGGCGAGCGGCCACGATGTGCTCGCCGCTCTTGGCGAGAGCGAGCAATGCAACGGCAACAGCAGCCTGGCCCGAAGCGACGCCCGCTGCGGCGATGCCATCTTCGAGTTCTGCCACGCGACGTTCGAACACCTGAACCGTGGGGTTAGCGGTGCGACTGTAGATGTTTCCGTCGCGCTTGAGCGCGAACAAGTCCCGCGCTTGGCTCAGCGAGGAGAACTCGAACGCGTTCGATTGGTGAATCGGCACAATCGCAGTGTTCTCAGCCGCGCTGGGGACGTACCCGGCCTGCACCTGAGTCGTGGCGAAGCCGCGCGTAGTCTCGGACATGTCTCCATTGTGTCGGCGAGGCCGTCAATCGTGCCCGATGTGTGTCGAACTATTGCGGCGCGCATCAAAGCAGCTGGGCGAAGCTTTCTGCATCCCGAGTCTTGCCAACCACCAAAATGGTGTCGCCAGCGTGCAGCAGCGTTTGGTTGTCGGCGTTGCTCCACACCTCATCGTGTTGGAAAGCCGCGATGGTCACGCCATACATTTTGCGCAGACCTGTCTCGCCCAGCGGTACCTGCTGGATCGATGAAGGGACGGGTGCCTTGACCATCGCGTAGCCCGGGGCAATCTCTATGAAGTCGAGTGCTGCGCCACGCACGAGGTGCGCGACCCTTCGCCCCATGTCCTTTTCGGGGTAGATCACTTTGTGTACCCCGAGTTGCTCAAGAATCAGGCCGTGATCGTCATCAACGGCTTTTGCCCAAATGATCGGGATGTTCATGCTCAGTAACACCGAGCAGGTCAAGATGGATGCTGAGACATTGTCGCCAATGCACACGACTACCCGGTCGAACTCGTCGATCGCCAGTTGGTGGAGCACCTCGCGCTTTGTTGAGTCAGCACGTACGACTTGCGTGAGCTCGCCGTTGAGGGATTGCACATGGTCGCTGTCAATATCGATGCCGAGTACCTCGGTGCCTGAGTTCATCAATTCGACCGCAAGTGCGTGGCCGAACCGACCCAGCCCGATGACGGCGACTGAATCGGCCTCGGCAATGCGCCGTGATCGTTCCGGCGAGCCGAATAGTGGAAACCTAGCCAATTGCGGGCCTTTCCTTGGGGAGTTCGTAGAGGATGCGGCGGTCTCGCAGGGCGATCGCTGAACCGAGAGTCAGCGGTCCTAGTCGCCCCAGGAACATGAGAGCGACGAGTACCAGTTGGCCCGGAGGGGACAGTGAAGCAGTGATCCCTGTGGAGAGGCCGACCGTGCCAAAAGCAGACACCGTTTCGAACAGAGAATGGTCGAGGCTTTCACCCGTCAGGAGCATGATCAGCGTGGTACCGCTGACCACGGCAGCGACAGCGATCAGTACCACGGTGATGGCCTGTCGGTGCACGGCGCGGGAGAGTCTCTTGCCGAAGATGTTCACGGCCGCCTCGCCGCGAAGCTCGGTCACCATGATGAAGAAGAGCACGGCGAAAGTCGTCACCTTGATGCCGCCGGCGGTCCCGGCAGGACCGCCGCCGATAAACATCAGCACATCCATCCCCAGCCACGTTTCGTCATGCATCGCGCCGATATCGACCGAGTTGAACCCCGCTGTTCGGGTTTGCACAGAGTGAAAGAATCCGGCCAGAACTCGAGCCCACGGGTCGAGGCCTCCCAACGTGCTCGGGTTGTTCCATTCAATAGCGGTGATGTAGACGGTGCCCGCAGCGAGCAACACCAAGGTCGCTGACAGCACGAGGTTGGTGTTCATCGACCAGTGAAGGCGGTTGCCAAACTGCCTGCGCAGCTGCATGAGAACCGGAAAACCTAGGCCTCCCAGAATGATTGCGGCGCAAATGGGCAAGCAGATGAACGGGTCAGCGACGAAATTCATCAAGTTGTCGCTATAGAGAGCGAAACCTGCGTTGTTGAATGCCGACACCGAATGGAAGAGTGCGAACCAAGCAGCAAGGCCGACGTCGTACCCGTAACCCAGTAGCAGCCGAGCAAACAGAAAGACAAAGGTGACCGCTTCAATTGCAAGCGAGATGGTTACGATTCGTCGTACGAGCCCGCGCACATCGTCGAGTCCGAGGGATTTAGCCTCTGCGGCCGTGTTCAGCCGTGAGCGCACGGTCATCTTCCTGGCGAGAATGGCGCCGATGAGCGACGCGAAGATCATGATTCCCAGACCGCCGAGCTGGATGAGCAGCATGATCACGACCTGGCCGAATACCGTCCAGTACACAGGTGTGTCCACGACGGTAAGGCCCGTTACACAAACCGCGCTGGTGGCGGTGAACAGCGCCTCGACGAACCCAGCGCTACCAGGTCCGTCTTTCGCGAACGGCAACAGCAACAACGCTGTTCCGACAGCAATCGCCCCAGCGAAGCCTACGACGACGGCCTGCGCGGGATGCATCTTGTAGTGCAACAACCGCCTGGCGAGGCGTCGGTTCGACGCAACCGTCGGCGGACGACGGTTAATCACCGATGAAGCATACTCCCGCGGCTGCTAGGGAAGGAGCACGATCTTTCCCTGCACACCGGACTCGAGTACGCGATGGGCTTCGGCGGCGTCGGCGAGCGCGAACGAGGGCCCAAGTTCCACCGAGAATCGGCCCGCCGCCATCAGTGCGAGCGCTACGGGGAAGGCCTCTTCGCGCCAGCGGAGTTCCGCCGCAGACAACGGATCGGGCGCACCGCCTTGAAATGCGCGGATGCCGAATCCGGCAGCATCCCGACCTCTGACGATCGTCGCAATGCGGTTGCGCTCGCTCACGAGCTCGAGCGAAACAGCAATCGCTTCATCGGTACCGGCGGCGTCGATGGCGGCGGTGACGCCATCAGGCGCGACCGCGCGAACACGTTCTGCCAGGCCATCGCCGTACTCGACGGCAACCGCACCCAGCGCCCGCACGCGATCAAAGCGCCGAGAAGAGGAGGTCGCGATCACGCGAGCGCAAGCGAGCGTTGCGAACTGGATGATCGCCTGACCAACCGCGCCCGAACCCCCGTGTACGAGCAGGGTGTCTGACTCACCGACGGCAAGCGAGCGGAGCGCTTGATAGGCGGTGCCCGCAGGAATCCCAAGCGCGGCACCCTGGGCCGCGCTCACGCCCGCGGGGCGAGGGTGCACCTGCGAAGCTGGAATGTTCACCGACGACGCATACGCCCCGGTCGCCCCGAAGAACGCCACCGGATCACCGACCCGAAAGCCGATGACGCCTTCTCCTACGGCCGTGATCACTCCAGCTCCGTCACCACCGATGCGGCGTGGCTCGGTGATTGGCGGCGAGGGACGCAGCGCCGAACGAAGTTTCCAATCGATCGGGTTGACGCCAACCGCTTCTACCCGGATCACGAGCTCGCCCGGCGCCGCTTGCGCTTCGGGAACGTGGGCTAGCTCGAGAACTTCGGGCCCACCGAACTCTCTGTAGACAATCGCTTCGGCCATGTGAGATCCAATCCGTTCGAAAGTGCGGTTATTCCTTCAGCGCCTTCTGAATGCGTTGTAGCGATGCGGGCTCGGCAGTGCCTAGCTGTTGTGCGAAGAGACTGATTCGAAACTCTTCCAGCAACCAGCGCGTGTGTTCGAGCGCGGGCGCGGTGTGCGGCGGGGGAGGAATTGCGCCACCCGCATCCGTGAAGATGGCAACGGCGCGCTCAATCTCACTCATACGCTGGCGGTCCCGCCCAGGGTTTTCTGCAAGCGCACGCACTCGCTCTCGTGCGCCTCGAAGATAGCGTGGCAAGTGGTTCAACTGGGCGAGGCCGGTCCGCGACACGAAGCCGGGATAGATCAGGCCAGCGAGTTGCCCCTTGACGTCGCCCAGCGCCCCGAGCAGCGTCAGCGAATTCTGTTCACGCACCGCACGTTCGACATCGCGTGACGCAGTCAGAATTTTTGCGGTCAGCGAGGTAGTTCGAAACAGTTCATCCACGACAACCGATGACAGTGCATCGCGCGCCGTGGCGAATGCCGCAGCAGTGCGAATGGGGCTATCCGCTGACACCCTCTCGATCACGGCGTCGGCTACTGCCGCGCGGCAGTCTTCGATGAGCGCTTTCGCCGACGGGTAGGGGGATGCCGCGAGCGCCAGTTTCTCGGGCGCAGTGAGGTGTTCGAGTACGTACGACGTAGGAGACGGTACCGACAACAGCAGCAGTCTGCGCACCCCCGCGCGTGTGGCTTTGGCGGCAGCTTCAGGCGTGGCTTCGATGCGTAGCGACACAGCGGCGCCGTCGTCGATGATCGCCGGATAGCCGCGCACGATTCCGCCCGCAACACGTGTGTCGACGACCGCTGGCACCTCGCCGAAGTTCCACTCGGTGACCCCGGACCGCTCTGCGAAGTTCGAACTGCTCGATGCGGGGGAGCCTGCGCTTGGCCCCGCAACTGCGGCCGGACCGCGCGCGCTGCGGGACTGCGGCGGGTTGAGCGACTTCGCCACTGATGTGCGTGCGCGACCTGAGAGTCTGGCCTGCAGGGCGGCCAAGTCACGGTCAGAGCCGACTGCGCGACCACGTTCGTCGACGGCGCGGAACGATACCTGAAGATGCCCAGGCACTCTTTCCATCTCGAACGCGGATCCATCGAGCTGTTGGCTCGCCAATCGCTGAATTCGTGCCGCGAGAGCGTCACGCAAAGACTGCGGCGGAAATCCACCGTGATCTTCCGGCCCCTGTCCCTTGAGTTCGGCTGAGAACTTCGTTGCCCAGTCCGCAGCCGGCACCACGTGCCTCCGGAGAGATTTGGGTAGCGACCGCAACAGAGCGGTGATGAGCTCGTCGCGCATGCCCGGCACCTGCCAGTCAAAGCCCGCAGGCTTGAGCTGCGCGAGCAGAGCGAGCGGCACGACCGCGGTCACTCCGTCGTCGGCAGCACCCGGTTCGAATCGATAGGCCAGCGAAAGCACTTGATCGCCCTGATGCCATCGCGCAGGAAAGTCGCCCTCGTCGCCGCGCGAGGTGTCTTCGACAAGATCGCTCTGCGCCATGTCGAGCAAGCGCGGCGTGCGAGCAGAGGCGTCGCGCCACCATTTCTCGAACGAACGCGTATCGAAGACTTCGCGAGGCAGCCGCGCCTCATAGAAGCGATACACGGCTTCATCGCCCACAAGAATGTCACGACGACGCTCGCGCTCCTCGATCTTCTCGAGCTTGCGGCGCAGCTCAAGATTTCGCCGTTCGAACGCCGTGAACCTCTTGTCGAGGTGTGAAGAGTCCCAGTCGCCGTCCACGAGAGCATTGCGCACGAACATCTCGCGCGCCAGGGGCTGATCAAACCTCGCGAGCTGAACGCGGCGTCGAGGGATGATCTCGACGCCGAAGAGAGTGACCTTTTCATAAACGGATGCTGCGCCCGACGCTTTCGACCAGTGCGGCTCGCTCAACTGTCGTCTTGTGAGGTCCCCCGCGAGCGCTTCCGCCCATTCGGGGTCAATCGCCGCGACAGTGCGCGCGAAAAGCCTCGATGTCTCGACAAGCTCTGCTGCCATGACCGCAGTCGGGCGCTTCTTCTTCAGGCCGGAACCGGGAAAAATTGCGAAACGTGCGTTTCTGGCTCCGATGTATTCAGCACCTCGGCGCGCCTCAACGCGCGCCGAGGGTGCTCGACCACCCTGCGCTTTCGCTGGCGCGCGGTCGTCGATGATGCCCAGATGCGAGAGCAGCCCCGACATAATCGCCTTGTGGATCGCGTCTTGATCGCTGGCGCTGGGCGCATCCGAAACTGCCCGGCGCGAGCCGTCGCGCCGCTTCGCCCGCACCAGGGTGCTCAACTGCCGGTGCACGTCTGACCACTCCCGCACGCGCACGTAGTTCAAATGCTCCGAACGGCACAGACGCCGGAAGGCACTCGAGCCGAGTTCTGCCTGCTTGTCTTGCAGGTAGTTCCATAGCGCAAGCAGCGTGAGAAAGTCGCTGGTGGGGTCGGCGAACCGCGCATGCATTCGGTCGGCTTCTTCGCGGCGTTCTTCTGGCCGCTCGCGGACGTCTTGAATCGACATCCCCGCAACAATGGCGAGCACTTCCTGCTGCACTCCAGTGCGGCCCGCCTCGACGAGCATGCGTGCGAAGCGCGGATCGATCGGAAGCCGTGAGATTTCGCGGCCGAGATCTGTAAGCGTTGCGTGCGTTCCCTGTGCTGCCGCGGGCTTGACCGCACGCAGTTCAAGCAGGAGATCGAAAGCAGCCTTGACGCCGCGCGAGTCGGGCGACGTAAGAAACGGGAATGCGGTGACGTCGCCAAAACCCAACGACAGCATCTGCAGAATGACTGATGCCAGCGATGTGCGCAGAATCTCGGGCTCGGTGAACTCATCGCGACTGGTGAAGTCTGCTTCGGAGTAGAGCCGGATCGCTATGCCAGGGCTGGTGCGGCCGGCGCGACCCGAGCGTTGCTGTGCAGAGGCCTGCGAGATCGGCTCGATGGGGAGGCGCTGAATTTTGCTGCGATTGCTATAACGAGAGATTCGTGCCGTGCCGGTGTCGATCACGTAGCGGATGCCGGGAACGGTCAGGCTGGTTTCGGCGACGTTCGTCGCGAGGATTATGCGGCGTCGCACGCCAGCTGTGCCCGAGCGCTCGAAAACGCGATGTTGCTCGGCCGAGGACAAGCGCCCATACAGCGGCAGCACCTCGGTCGGTGACGCGTCTTTCGCATACATGCCGCGAATGGAATCCATGGCATCACGGATCTCTGCTTCGCCGGGCAAGAAGACGAGCACGTCACCACCAGCTTCGCGATCGAGCTCACGCAACGCCGCGGTGATTCCGTCGACGTCGTCTTCAGCGTTCTCGTCGTGCGGTCGGTAGCGCACCTCAACCGGGTAGGTGCGCCCAGAAACCTCGATGATGGGGGCGGGGGCAGCATCCGACCCAAAATGCTTGGCGAAGCTTTCGGGATCAATCGTCGCGCTGGTGATGATGACTTTGAGGTCGGGACGCTTCGGCAGAATACGGGCGAGATAGCCCAGCAGAAAATCGACGTTCAGAGAGCGTTCGTGTGCCTCATCGACGATGATCGTGTCGTATCGGCGTAACAGCCGATCGCGGTGGATCTCGTTCAGCAGAATCCCGTCGGTGACGAGGGCGACCTTGGTGTCCGCGGTGACCTTGTCGGTGAAGCGCACCTTGTAGCCGACGGTGGTGCCGAGCGGAACTTGTAGCTCTTCGGCAATTCGCTCAGCGATGGTGCGAGCGGCTATTCGTCGAGGCTGGGTATGGGCGATCGCGGTGCGACCCAGTTCGAGGCAGATCTTTGGGAGTTGGGTGGTCTTGCCAGAGCCGGTGGCGCCTGCCACGATCACGACCTGATTCTCAGCGATCGCGCGTGCAATGTCGTCGCGCGCCGCGCTGACAGGCAGCTCCGGCGGGTAGACGATCACAGGCTCGATGGCAGACATAGCCTTCGATCGTATCGCGAGAAATGGCATTCACGGTCGCCCTGTATGCACATGTACTGTCGCGCGCTAGGGTTGGATCATGACAATTCCTCACGTGATGCTCAATGACGGCAACTCGATTCCCCAGCTTGGCTACGGTGTGTTCTTGGTTCCCGAAGACGACACCGCACGGGCGGTGAGCGAAGCGCTCGAATTGGGCTACCGCCACATCGACACCGCGGCAATCTACGGCAACGAAGCCGGTGTTGGCGCCGCTATTGCCGCGTCAGGAATTCCTCGCGACGAGCTGTTCATCACCACCAAGCTGTGGAACGACCGCCATGACGGTGAGCAACCGCACGCAGCGATTGCGGAGAGTCTCGAAAAGCTGGGTCTCGATCGTGTCGACCTCTATTTGGTGCACTGGCCTGCTCCCGCCAACAACAAGTATGTGCACGCGTGGCAGAAGATGATTGAGATCCGCGAGGCAGGGTTGGCAACCAGCATCGGTGTCTCAAACCACCTCGTGTCGCACCTCGACGAGATAGTGTCTGCGACCGGCGTCGTTCCAGCGGTAAACCAGATTGAACTGCACCCCGCCTACCAGCAGCGCGACATCACAGCCTGGGCCGACGAGCACGATGTGCGCATCGAGTCTTGGGGCCCTCTCGGCCAGGGGAAATACGACCTCTTCGGTGCTGAGCCTGTTGTCGCGGCAGCGGCGGCACATGGCAAAACTCCCGCGCAGGCCATTATCCGCTGGCACCTGCAGCGCGGCTTCATCGTCTTCCCCAAATCCGTGCGTCGTGAGCGCCTCGCAGAGAACCTCAACGTCGTCGACTTCGAGCTCAGTGCTGCCGAGATGGCCGCGATCGATGCCATGGATCCGGGCGACGGCTCGGGTCGAGTCGGTCTCCACCCGACCGAGCTCAACTAGCGGCGTCGCAGCAGCAACACGCTGTCGTCGAGGAGTGCCTGCGCACCCGAAGGGCTTGTCGCTTCGCGTGAGCGCTCCTCGGCGATGAGCACCGTCCACTCGCTTAGGTCGAGCTCGAGCTTCTCGAGGTCTTCTGCTGCGGTGAAAAAGCGGTGGCGGTGAGGATCAAAAGCGCGCGCCCACGGGGGAGCCGCCGCGTGACCGAGGATCAGTAGATGGCCGCCGGGTGAGACCCAACTCGCGGCTCGCCGCAAGATGTCGATCCGTGGCAGTTCTACGGGAGCGTGCAAGAAGCTTGCGGTCACCAAATCGACTGCGGTGGGCGGGTTCCACTTCGCGAGGTCAGCGACCGTGAATGCGATTCGCCTCGGAGATATGCCGATCTCCCGGGCGGCTTCGCGTGCGCGCTCCACCGCGACGAGTGAGATGTCTACACCTGTCACTGTCCAGCCCTGACCTGCCAGCCAAAGTGCGTCAGCTCCCTCGCCGCAACCGAGGTCGATCGCAGTTCCGGGATGGAGCTCGTCTAATGCGGTGACGAGCGTTCGGTTCGGGTTGCCTGACCAGACTCGGCCGTTCTCGCTATAGCGATTGTTCCAGAACATGACCGGTTCGACCTCGCGCTGAGGTTCAGATGCTGAGGCTTCAGCCGCAGCGCGATCGAAATCTGCGCCGGTGAGGAACGCGTTCACGGCGGCTCCAGTCATCGAGCCCATCCCCATGGACAGCGGCACATTTGCATAGGGTGTGACAACGTTGCCGACGGCCCAGATGCGCGCGTCACTCGTTTGGCCCACGCTGTCAGCTTCGATGAGTGTGCCCATCGGTCCTTCGGAGACGCGCAGTTCGAGGCCGCGCAGGAACGCATCGTTCGGGTGCGCCGGCGTAGCGACAAAAAGTGCGTCGAGCTCGACAGTCGCTCCGTCAGCGGTCTTTACTCCGGTCAGCTCGGGCGCCGTGCCGAGCACCTCTGTGACCTCGCTGGTGACGACGGTGACACCGCGGGCTTTGAGCTGGCTCTGCAAATCAGCGTCTAGTTCGACGCCCGCGCTCAAAAAGACGGTGACCGCCTCGCTGAGTTGCCTGACGAGCTGCGCGTGATGCCATCCGGCGGGTGAGACCATCAGCAAGCCGAGCCGACGATCTTTCACTTCCCAACCGTGGCAGTACGGGCAGTGCAAGACGGAAGAGCCCCAGTGCTGGGCAATTCCGCGAATCTGCGGCAATTCGTCGGTGGCTCCAGACGCGACAACGAGAGAGCGGGCATGCTGTGGCTCGCCGGCGCGAAGACTGACCTCGATTCCCCTCTCAGTCGAGCGCACGAGCTCGGCGCTGTCGCCGTGAACGATCACGCCGTACTGTTCCACCTCACCGCGTCCGCGTACGGCGAGATCGGCGGGCGTTGCGCCCTCGTGGCCGAGCACTCCGTGCATGTGATCGGCGAAGCGATTGCGGGGCTCGGCCGTGTCAAGCACGAGTACTCGTCTTCTCGAACGGCCCAGCATCAGAGCGGCGCTCAGCCCCGCTGGACCGCCGCCGATAACAATCGTGTCCCACGTCGATGTCTTCATGATTCGAGCTTTCCCCGCTCTAGCGACTATGGCAAGCTAGCTTGCAGAAATAGCAAGGAGAGTGGTGTGAGCGAACTTGATCAGGTAGGCCCTCGGCTAAGAGCGGTCCGCAAAGCTCGAGGGTGGACGCTCGACGACTTGGCTGAACGCGCGCGGGTCTCACCCAGCACTCTTTCGCGCCTGGAATCGGGCAAACGGCAGGCAAGCCTGGAACTGCTTCTTCCGCTCACCAGACAATTGGGCATTCGCGTCGACGATCTGTTGCCCGACGAGGCTCGCGATCCGCGGGTTCGTCGCCCCGAGATTCGTGAGCATGGCCACATCGTCGCCCCCCTGACGCTCGAGGACTCCCCAGTGCAGACCTTCAAAGTCACCTACCCCGGCGGCGCCTCACTGCCGGAGCTTCGCACACACGATGGTTTCGAGTGGCTTTACGTACTCTCGGGAAGACTGCGCTTGAGGCTAGGCGATCAAGACTTGGTGCTGACTCGGGGGGAGGCAGCGGAGTTCGACACGCGGGTTCCGCATTCGCTGTCAGCAGACGGTGCCAAACCTGCCCAGATCATCAGCATCTTCAACACTGAGGGGGCCCGCATTCACACCCATCTCAGTGACGCCGCTCTAGACCCAGCTGAACAGTGAGTCGGTGTGCAACCGCCAGAAGTCGTAGGGGACCGACATAGCGGTCGCGAGGGGGTACCAGAAGACCGCCAGTGCCACGACGACCCACAGGAACACCCACACCAGGCGTTGCCCCGTCAGGCGGCGATACCTATCGGCATCCCCAGGCCCTCGAATGTCGCGCAGCGCAGTCGTGAGAGCGATCAACATGAACGGCAACATCAGCACCGTGTAGAACTGAAAAACCGTTCGCTCTGGATAAAAGAGCCACGGCACGTAGGTCATCACGAGCGCGGCGAGAACCAAGGCGTCTTGCCATTCGCGACGCATCACGAAGCGATAGACGAGATAGATGACGGCGGCCACCCCTGCGTACCAGACCAGCGGATTCGGGTTGCTCAGGATGGCTTGGGAGCAACCGCTTGCACTCGTGCAGCCCGCGTCACCGAGCGCATCTTGGTGGTAATACATCGAGGTGGGCCGAAGAAGTAGCGGCCATTGCCATGCTGGGCTCGCATAGGAATGCGCTGAAGAAATGCCCGCGGCGGAGTTGTACATCGCCACGTGGTCGAGCCAGAGACTTTGAAAAGGCAACGGCACCCACGAGAACAAACCCGTCGCGGGGTTCGCGTCTGCGGCGTGGCGATCGTAGCCGCCGTCGGTCAGCAGCCAGCCCGACCATGATGCGACGTAAGTGACGAAAGCTATCGGTACGAGCAGCACAAAGGTGGCAAGCCCCTGCCGCACAGCGTCTGTGGGCCAGAACAGCACACCCGCGCGGCGGCGAGCAAGGGCATCGGTGACGACCAGATAGATGCCGATGCCAGCAAGTACCCACGCACCCGACCACTTGACGGCGCTGGCGGCCCCGAGCGCAGCTCCAGCCGCGATGATCCAGGGGCGATTCCACAGCATAGGGCCCCACGCGGGCGGCTCGTCGCCGTCGAAGCGTGCCGAGACGGTCAGTGCTATGCGTTCCATCGTTCGTTGTCGGTCGATGACCACGAACAGAAACGCGAGCAACACGAAGAACGTCAGCGTCATATCGAGCAGGGCGACGCGACTCATCGAGATTGCGAGGCCGTCGATCGCCATCAGAAAGCCCGCAACGACGGCGAACGTCGTTGAGCCGGTCATTCGCTTGGCGAGCAACATGAGCAGCAGCACCGCGGCCGTGCCCAGCAAGGCGGTAGTGAAACGCCAGCCCCAGCCGTTATCGGAGCCGAACAACAACATGCCGACGCCGATGATCCATTTGCCCAGGGGCGGATGGATAACAAATGACGGATCTGTCAAAAAGATGCCGGTGTTGCCCGCGAGAAAGCTCTCATTGGCTCCTTCAGGCCATGCCGCCTCGTAACCCAGCTGGGTAAGCGTCCACCCATCCTTGACGTAGTAGGTCTCGTCGAACTGATTCATCAGATCGTGTGGATGCGCGAGATTCCAGAATCGGAGAATACCCGCGAGCACGGTGACCAGCAGCGGGCCGAGCCAGGAGTACAGACGCCGAGAGCGTTCGTCGTGTTGCATGCGACCGACGAAGCGGTCGTAGATGCTCGGGCGAGCGTCGGGGAGCAACCCGGCGGCAGGCGTGGAGGCATCGGTCACCCGCCCAAGTCTAGGCTGGGCCCGTGATCATCCTTGCTGCGACGCCCATCGGAAACCTGGGCGATGCGTCTCGCCGTCTTATCGAAACGCTTGAAGAGGTCACGGTGATCGCTGCCGAAGATACGCGCACCACCCAACGTCTGCTCGCCGCGCTTGGCGTGACCAACCGGCCCCGACTGATTGCTCTGCACGACCACAACGAGAAAGAGCGTTCGCCTGAGATCGTCGAACTTGCGCGCGAACGCGATGTGCTGGTGTTGAGCGATGCGGGGATGCCAACGGTGAGCGACCCCGGCTATGGGCTTGTGGCCGCGGCGGCTGCCGCGGGAGTGGGAGTCACGGCGATACCTGGCCCGAGTGCGGTGCTGACAGCGCTCGCCGTATCGGGTCTGCCCACCGATCGATTCACCTTCGAAGGCTTCGTTGCGCGCAAGCACGGTGAGCGGGTGTCTGCTTTTCACGCGCTCGGTGCCGAAGCGCGAACCATGGTCTTCTTTGACGCGCCGACACGCGTCGCTGCCACGTTGAGCGACATGGCTGAGGTCTTCGGCGAGGGCCGACGTGCAGCGGTGTGCCGAGAGCTGACGAAGTTCTACGAAGAGACGGCGCGGGGCACACTGGCAGAACTCATCACCTGGGCTGAGGCGGGCATTCGCGGTGAACTCGTCATCGTCGTGGCCGGAGCCGAGCCTCAGGAAGTCAATTTCGACGACGCGGTTGCCCAAGTGCTGTCGCTCGTGGCGTCGGGCACGCGCCTCAAAGATGCCTCCTCAGAGGTGTCGCAACACACCGGGCATTCGTCTCGGGAGCTCTATCAGGCGTCGCTCGCGGCGCGCGCAAAGAGCTCACTGAAGGGCTAGCGCTTGTCGGCAGGGTCAACTGTTCTTGTCACACGGTGAAGCGCAGCATCCACTCGAACTAGAATCTTCAAGTGACTTCCGGCAGTTCTTTCTACATCACGACGCCGATCTACTACCCGAGCGATGTTCCGCACATCGGTCACGGGTACACGACCGTGGCTGTCGATACACTCGCGCGCTGGCATCGCCAGGCAGGCGACGACACGTGGATGCTCACGGGCACCGATGAGCACGGTCAGAAGATGATGCGTGCTGCGTCGGCGAACGGGGCCACTCCGCAGGAGTGGGTCGATCGCCTTGTGACCCAGGAATGGTTTCCGCTGCTGAAGACGCTTGACGTCGCCAACGATGATTTCATTCGAACCACGCAGCCACGACACGAAGAGCGCGTCAAGGCTTTCGTGCAGGCGATCTATGACCGCGGCTACATCTACGCGGGCGAGTTCGAAGCGCTGTACTGCGTGGGGTGCGAGGAATTCAAGACAGAGTCTGAGATCGTCGACGGCTCCGGGCCCTTTGAAGGGCTGAAGGTCTGTGCGATTCATTCAAAGCCGCTGGAGCTGTTGCAAGAGAAGAACTACTTCTTCAAGCTCAGCGAGTTTCAAGACAAACTGCTCGAGCTGTATTCGAGCGTTCCCGACTTCATTCGCCCGGAGTCGGCGCGAAACGAGGTCGCCTCGTTCGTCAAGCAGGGCCTCAAAGACCTGTCGATCTCACGCTCGACCTTTGACTGGGGCATCCAGGTTCCGTGGGACGAGAGTCACGTCATCTACGTGTGGGTTGATGCACTGCTCAACTACGCCACAGCCGTTGGCTACGGCGCGGAGCCCGAAGAGTTCGCGCGTCGCTGGCCCGCGTACCACGTCGTCGGAAAAGACATTCTTCGCTTCCACGCCGTCATCTGGCCGGCGATGCTGATGGCCGCGGGCCTCGAAGTTCCTCGAGGAGTCTTCGCCCACGGGTGGCTGCTCGTCGGCGGCGAGAAGATGTCGAAGTCAAAGCTCACCGGCATCGCGCCGAGCGAGATCACCGATGTGTTCGGCTCAGATGCCTACCGCTTTTACTTTCTTTCGGCGATCGCGTTTGGCCAAGACGGCTCGTTCTCGTGGGAAGACCTCTCCGCCCGCTACCAGGCCGAGCTTGCGAACGGCTTCGGCAACCTGGCCTCGCGCACGATTGCGATGATCGAACGTTACTTTGACGGTGTGCTTCCTGAAGCGGCGGAGTACACCGAAGGCGACCTGGGCATTCAAAAGACGGTTTCGGATGCTGCCACCGCCGCGGATGCGGCCATTGATCGCTTTCGCATCGATGAAGCGATCTCGTCGATTTGGACGATCGTTGACGCGCTGAACCTGTACATCACCGAGAACGAACCGTGGGCACTGTCGAAAGACGACGCGCAGCGTGATCGACTGGGCACGGTGCTGTATACCGCGGCAGAGGGTCTGCGTGCGCTCGCGGTGCTGCTCTCGCCGGTGATGCCCGTTGCAACAGCGAAGCTCTGGACGGCCCTCGGTGCAGACAGTTCCCTCGGAGCTCTGCAAAACCAGCCGGTTCGTGAGGCCGGTTCGTGGGGCATCCTGCAGCCGGGCACGAGAGTGACTTCTTTGGTGCCGTTGTTCCCCCGAGTGGAGCAATAGGTCTGACACTGATGAGCGACCCGAGCAACTACGTTCGCGAGCGTCACAAAGACGGTTCGAGAGATGTTCGCTGGCCCGCGGCTCCTTCGCCGCTCGATGTCGCCGTGTACGACAATCACTGTCATCTTGAGATCGCGGATGGCGATGAACCTCGCACACTCCGCGAGCAACTTGATCGCGCGGCCGAGGTCGGTGTGATCGGAGTCGTCCAGGCCGGCGGCGATATTGAATCGAGCCAGTGGTCGGCATGGGCGGCCGAGTCGGATTCACGGGTGCTCGCGGCGGTGGCGATCCACCCGAACGAAGCGCCGGAGTACGCCGAAGCAGGACGACTCAGTGAAGCACTTGACGCAATTGACCTGCTGGCTGCGCAGCCGCGTGTGCGTGCGATCGGTGAAACCGGGCTCGACTTCTTTCGCACGGAGTCCGAACGGCTTCCGGCCCAGTTCGACAGCTTCGAAGCACATATCGCGCTGGCCAAGAAGCACGACATCGCCATGCAGATTCATGATCGTGACGCGCACGAGGCGGTTCTCGAAACTCTTGAACGGGTGGGTGCGCCCGAACGCACCGTCTTTCACTGTTTCTCGGGTGATGCCGAGATGGCGCGATACTCGGCCGACCGCGGCTACTTTCTTTCCTTCGCGGGAAACGTCACGTTCAAGAATGCACAGAATTTGCGTGATGCTCTCGCAGTGACCCCGCTGGAGCGCATTCTCGTCGAGACTGATGCGCCATTTCTCACTCCGACCCCGCATCGGGGACGGCCCAACGCGCCCTATCTGATCCCGGTGACCGTTCGCTTCATGGCCGCGGAGCTGAGTGTCGACGTCGACGAACTTTGCGCACAGATCGCTGCCAACACGATCAACGTCTACGGCACATTTTCGGATTAGCGCGGCTGAGCGTCACTCATTGGCGACCACGCAGCTGGCTAGCGGTACTGCGCGCGTCACTCTTTGCGTTTGCGCGCGAATAGGGTCTCAGACTGCTCTAGCTCCATCCCCTTGGTTTCGGGAATGCGCAACAGCACGAAGAAGAACGACAGCGCCGCGAACAGGGCGTACATCCCGTAAGTGAGCGGCAGTGACCATGTCGACATCGCGGGGAAGGTCATGGTGATCGTGAAGTTGGCGATCCACTGAGCGCCCGCAGCGACGCCGAGTGCCTTGGCACGAATGCGGTTGGGGAAGATCTCGCCCAGAAGCACCCAGACCAGCGGTCCCCACGAAGCGCCAAAACCAACGACGAACAAATTGGCAGCCACGATGGCGACGGGCGCCCACACGCCCGGCAGGCTCAGATCGTCACCCGAGCCCTCGGCGAACGTAAAGGACACAGCCATGGCCCCCAGTGAGATCGCCATGATCACTGAACCGGTGAGAAGAATTGGCTTTCGCCCGACGCGGTCGACGAGGAAGATCGCCACCAGCGTCACCAGCACGTTGGTGACGCTGGTCACCACACTGATCAGCGGTGCATTGGTCAGGCCGACCGAGTTCCACAGGCTGGTCGAATAGTAGAAGATGACGTTGATGCCGACGAACTGCTGGAACACCGACAGAATGATGCCGATCCAGACGACAGGCTGCAGACCGAGCGCTTTGCCACGCAACGAGACGTTCGCGTTCTTCTGATCGGTCTTGATCGCCGCGATCAGCTCGTTCATCGTCTTGTCGAGGTCGACCTCTGGCACGAGGCGCGAATAGATCTTGCGTGCTTCGTCGCTTCGTCCCTTGGCGATCAGATAGCGAGGCGACTCGGGCAATGTAAACGAGAGCACGCCATACACGGCGGCAGGGACCACCCCGACGAGGAACATCCACCGCCACGCTTCAAGGCCAAACCACAGCACATTGTCGGCGCCCCCGGCGATGTCTTCGAGCCAGTAGTCGCTCAGTAACGCGGTGAAGATACCGAGAGTGATGGCGAGTTGCTGCAGTGAGGCGAGACCACCACGAATTTGGCGCGGTGCGACCTCTGCGATGTAGGCCGGTGCGATGACTGAGGCAATGCCGATGCCGAGGCCGCCGACCACGCGCCACAGCGCCAAGTCCCAGACGCTGAAAGCCAGAGCGGCACCCACCGAGTTGACGAAGAAGAGAATCGCCCCCAGCCACATGACTTTGAGTCGACCCCACCGGTCGGCGAGACTTCCCGCCAGCATCGCGCCCGCCGCGCAGCCGAGAAGTGCGACGGCGACGACGAGCCCCGTAACGAAGTCATTGAGCGCGAAGTCGCTCTGGATCGATTCGACGGCGCCGTTGACGACCGACGAATCAAAGCCAAAGAGAAACCCCCCGACCGCGGCGGCGACAGCAAGGCCGATCGCCCGTTTTCCATAGGGGCTGCGGATCGAGAATGTATCCGCAGGAATGGCGGCGCTGGAATTCATAAACGTCACCGTAGCGCGCAAAAGGTCATTGCGTGGGCGGGTGGTGCGCCGCGTTACGATGCGCTACTCGTTACAGTAAACGCATGCCCGTAACACTTCTGGGTGCCGCGGAGATTCGCGCACTTGCCGCTGACCTTGATGTCACTCCCACCAAGAAGCTCGGTCAGAACTTCGTGGTCGATGCGAATTCGGTGAGAAAAATCGTTCACGTGGCGAAGGTTCAACCGCACGAGCGCGTTGTCGAGGTGGGTCCTGGCCTCGGCTCGCTCACGCTTGCGATCCTCGAAACGGGTGCGCGTGTCACGGCCGTCGAGATCGATCATCGGCTCGCCGAGAAGCTGCCCTCAACGGCAGCTTCTCACGGGGTAGAACCAGGCGCCCTGACAGTGGTGGATGCTGATGCGTTGCGGATCACTGAGCTCGACGGACGACCGACCGTGCTCGTGGCCAATCTGCCGTACAACGTGTCGGTGCCGGTGCTGTTGCACTTTCTTGAGCACTTCGACTTCATCGAGCGCGGCGTGGTGATGGTGCAGTCCGAGGTGGGGGAGCGTCTCGCCGCACCACCCGGATCGAAGGTGTACGGCTCACCCAGCGTGAAGGCCGCCTGGTACGGCGACTGGCGTCTTGCCGGCACGGTATCGCGGCAGGTGTTCTGGCCGGTGCCGAACGTGGACAGCGTCTTGGTGGCGTTCGACCGAGACTCCGACATGCGCGGGAGCGAGGCTGAGCGCAAACGAACCTTCGAGATCGTGGACGCTGCCTTTGGGCAGCGTCGAAAAATGCTGCGACAGGCGCTTTCGAGCGTTCTTGGGGGCTCAGCTGCCGAGGCATCCACCATTTTGGAAAGTGCTGGAGTGGCGCCGACCGCTCGCGGCGAGCAACTTTCGATCGACGACTTCGTGCGAATTGCCCGTGCCGCGCCGATAGCCTGAGCGTGTGACTGAAGAATCGCGATACCTTTCCCGTGGCGGCGACCTGAACCGTCCATATGTGGCTGCCCCCGAGCGCTATGACGCGCCTGATTTTCGCCCGGTCGGCAGTTCAGGGCTTACCCTTCCCGCAATTTCTCTTGGCCTGTGGTGGAACTTTGGCGACAATATTCCGTTCGACAACCAGCGTGCACTCTTGCGCCATGCGTTCGACAGCGGCATCACGCACTTCGATCTCGCCAACAACTACGGCCCCCCGTACGGAAGTGCTGAGATCAACTTTGGGCGCATGATGCGCGAGGACTTCGCGCCCTATCGTGATGAGCTCATCATTTCGTCGAAGGCTGGCTACGACATGTGGCCGGGACCGTACGGAAATGGCGGCGCGCGCAAGTACGTTCTCGCTAGCGCCGAGCGTTCGCTTAAGAGCATGAGCGTCGACTACGTCGACATCTTCTACTCTCATCGCTTTGATGCCGACGTTCCGATGGAGGAGACCATCGGAGCGCTCGACACGCTTGTGCGTCACGGAAAGGCGCTCTACGTGGGCATCTCGTCGTACTCAGCGCAGCAGTCGGTGCAAGCGGCCGCAATTGCCCGTTCTATGGGCACACCTCTGGTCATTCACCAGCCGTCGTATTCGATCGCGAACAGATGGATCGAAGATGGACTGACCGCGGCGCTCAAGCAAGAGAACATGGGGGCGATTGTCTTCACCCCGCTTGCGCAGGGACTCCTCACCGACAAGTACCTCGCTGGGGGGCCCGCTGATCGCGCGCAACAGCGATCTTCGATGCCGGGCAAGCAGGTGAGCGAGAGAGGGCTGGCGCGCCTGCGCGGGCTCGACACGATCGCGCGCGAACGCGGGCAGTCGCTGGCCCAGCTGGCGTTGCAGTGGGTTCTGCGCGACTCTGTTGTCGCGTCAGCGCTCATCGGAGCCTCGCGGCCCGCGCAGATTGATGAGAATCTGGCGGCTCTGGATGGCCCCGCCTTCACGACCGAAGAGATCGAGCAGATCGACGCGCTGTCGCAAGACATGGGCACAGGCATGTGGGTCGAGTCGGAGCAAGAATGAGCCAGGCGATGACGGCGCCCGGGGTGCACGTGCGTGCGCCCGGCAAGCTCAACGTGTTCTTCGAGGTTGGCCCGCTGAAAGAGGATGGCTTTCACGACGTTGCGTCTGCATATCAAGCAGTCTCGCTCTACGAAGACCTCTGGGCAGAAGACGCAGACGACTTCACCATCTCGATTTCGGGCACCGTCGATGTTTCGGGTGTGCCCGCCGATGACCGCAACCTCGCGGTGCGAGCAGCGAGGTTGCTCGCCAAGACCATCGGTCACAGCGGAGGAGTGCACCTCGACGTTGTGAAGCATGTTCCTGTTGCCGGTGGGATGGGCGGCGGTTCGGCTGATGCCGCGGCAGCTCTTGTCGCTTGCGATGCGCTGTGGGGCAGTGACCTGGGCCATGCCGAACTGCAACGCCTCGGAGCGCGACTGGGAGCCGACGTGCCGTTCGCGCTGATGGGAGGCACGGCGATCGGTACCGGCCGTGGTGACGAACTCAGCCCGGCGCTCGCGAAGGGCCGCTTCGATTGGGTGCTGGTCATCAGTGAGGCAGGGTTGTCGACCCCCGAGGTCTACGGCAAGTTGGACGAGTTGCGTGAGGGCGGAGCGATTGAGTTCGGCCGCTCCCAGGTGCGTGATGTCGCGCCAGGGGTGCTCCACGCGCTGCGCGCGGGAGATCCCGCAGCGCTCGCCGAGCAGGTGAGAAACGACATGCAGGCCGCAGCTCTTGCGATCAGACCGGAGCTTCGCGACACGCTAGAAGTCGGCGATCGAGCCGGCGCGCTGGCGAGCGTCGTGTCAGGTTCTGGGCCCACGACGGCGTTCCTTGCGAGCGACAGGGAATCCGCGCTTGATCTGCAGATCAGCCTGGCAGCCGCGGGGTATCACGCACTTCACGTTCATGGTCCGGTGGCGGGCGCGAGGATATTATACGCCTGAGAGCAATTCTTCTGCTCTCCGCCCTAGGGGGTGAGGCGTCCGATACGCTCGAAACTCCACCCACTGGGGGTTATCGCCATGATCGAGTTCGAAAACGTCACCAAGCAGTTCCCAGACGGCACCACCGCAGTAGACGACTTCAGTCTCCTCATGCCACCGCACAAGACAACCGTTCTGGTTGGCTCGTCAGGGTGCGGCAAGACCACGCTGCTGCGAATGATCAATCGCATGGTGGATGCCACCAGCGGCACCATCTCGATCGATGGCGATGACATCGCCACCCGTGAGCCCGTGAAACTTCGCCGCAGCATCGGCTACGTCATGCAGAACTCGGGCTTGATGCCGCACTTCACGGTGATCGACAACATCGCCACTGTTCCCGTGCTTCGGGGCGTCGCTCGCAAACAAGCGCGTGCGCAGGCAATGGAGTTACTCGACACGGTCGGCCTTGACCGGGCGCTCGCCAAGCGCTACCCACGCCAGCTATCTGGCGGGCAACAACAGCGGGTCGGGGTTGCAAGAGGACTTGCCGCAAATCCGAACATACTGCTCATGGACGAGCCGTTCGGCGCCGTGGACCCGATTGTGCGGGCCGATCTTCAACAAGAACTGCTCCGACTTCAGCAGGGGCTGGGTAAGACCGTGGTTTTCGTCACACACGACATTGACGAAGCATTCCTCCTCGGAGACCAGGTCGTGATCCTGCAAAAAGGTGCCCAGATCGCGCAAGTGGGCGCGCCGAGCGAGATCATCGAGCAGCCGGCATCTGACTTCGTCGCAGACTTTATCGGCGCCGATCGAGGTAAGCGCGCGCTCCGGCTCAAAAAGACACCTCATGGCACTGTTGTGGTCGATAGCGCAGGTCGCACACAAGGCGCGATCGTCGAAAGTAGCTCGTGAGCTGGCTGTTCGCCAACTTCGAGCTCGTTTGGGAGCTGAGTCTCAACCACATCCGGTTGAGCATCATTCCGATCGTGCTCGGCTTTGTCATTGCAGTGCCGCTTGGCCGCGCGACTCTGGCTGGCCGCGCTGCGCGCGGGACGATCGTCACGATCACAAGCCTGCTTTACACGATTCCGTCACTCCCACTGTTCGTGATCTTGCCCGCGATACTCGGCACCCGTGTGCTGAGCGATATCAACCTCATCGTGGCGCTCACCATCTATGCCGTTGCGATCATGGTTCGGTCATCTGCAGACGCCTTTGCGTCTGTCTCGGTCGATACCAAACAGTCAGCTACAGCGATGGGTTTCTCGCGCTGGAGCAGATTCTGGAGGGTTGAGTTCCCGCTCGCGGGGCCCGTGCTGCTTGCCGGCTTGCGGATCGTCTCGGTGTCAACGATCGCGTTGGTCTCGGTGGGCGTGCTCATCGGCTCGCAGAACCTCGGATACCTGTTTGTCAACGGCAAAGCACGAAACAATCTCGAAGAAGTCGTGGTCGGCATCGTCGCGAGTCTGTTGATCGCCCTCATTTTTGACATGATTCTGGTCGCGGCAGGACGCCTGCTATTGCCATGGAATCGGAACGACAAAGCGTCCGCTCGCCGCGCGGACATTGCCAGCATGGCCGCGCCGATCAAGGCGAGTGAGCCCGCATGAATCTCTTCATTGATGCGTTCGCCTGGTTGTTCGATCCGGCCAATTGGCAGCCGGGCTCCCAGTCGCCGTTGCCCTTGCAAGACCGAATTGCTGAGCACTTGCTATACACGTTCCTGGCGGTCGCCATCGCGGCGCTGATCGCGTTGCCCGCGGGCTTCTACATTGGCCACACTGGTCGAGGCAGGCAGTTTGTGATCAGCTTCACCGGTGCCATGCGTGCGTTGCCGACACTTGGGGTGCTGTTCTTTCTCACCATGGTCTTGGGATCGATGGTGAGGGGCACCGCCGGGGTGTTTTGGGGAACCATGATCGCTCTTGTGATTCTGGCTATCCCGTCGATTCTTGCGGGTGCGTACGCCGGACTGGAATCGGTGTCTCGACAGACGATCGATGCAGCGCGGGCAAACGGCATGACTGAGATGCAGATTCTGACACGGGTAGAGATTCCACTCGCGTTGCCGCTGATCATCGGCGGACTGCGTTCCGGAGTCCTTCAAGTCATCGCGACAGCGGTGATCGCGTCCTACGCAGGACTCGGCGGCATAGGCCGTGTCATCTCGAGCGGGATCGGCCTCAACGACTACGACCGAATACTTGGCGGCGCGATTCTCGTAACCGTTGTTGCGCTAGTCATCGACGGTGCGTTTGCCATTGTCCAACGACTCACTCGAGTGCCGGGCGCTGGCAATCATGCCGTACGCGCCAAGGAAACAAAGCTTCGCCGACGAGCGACCCGCTCGTCGGCGGCGGTGGAAACACCAATCCGAGAAGGGAATGTCACAGCATGAGATTTTCAAAGAAAGGCCGGGTGGCCGCAAGCCTCATCGCGGTCGGAGCTGTCGTAGCTCTGGCAGGGTGCACGCAGTCCGACCCCACAGCTCCCGAGACCGACGGCGATACAAATGCGATGTCAGACACGATCGTCGTAGGATCTTTCGCGTTTCCTGAGAGCGAAATTTTGGGTGAGATCTACGCCCAGGCGCTTGAAGCAGCGGGATTCGATGTCGACACTCAGTTCAACATCGGACCGCGTCAGCAGACGATCCCTGCCCTGCAAGATGGGTCGATCAATCTGATACCCGAGTACAACGGCAACCTGCTTGCGTACTACGACACCGAGTTTGAAGAGCGCACCACTGAGGATGTCGACGCCGCGCTGGTCGACGCAGTCGCGGCCGACGATCTCGTGGTCTACGACTCCGCCGCGGCCGAAGACAAGGATGCGTACGTCGTGACGAGCGAGTTTGCCGAGGCGAACGATCTCACCGAGATAGGTGACCTTGCCGGAGTGCAGCCGTTCGTGCTCGGCGCGAACCCGCAGTTCGGCGAGCTCGGCTACGGCATTCCGGGCCTGGCATCGGTCTACGGCGTCACAGACGTCGAATTCGTGCCGATTGAAGACTTCGGCGGGCCTGACACTGTGAAGCAGCTCGTCGACGACACGGTGCAGGTGGCCGACATCTACACGACTTCACCCGCTCTCGTCGCTGAGAACCTTGTCGTGCTTGAGGATCCAGAGAACCTCATTGCCGCGCAGAACATCATTCCGCTGGCCAGCACTGCGATTGACTCGGAAGAGCTCGCGGCAGTGCTCAACGAGATCTCTGCCGCGCTCACTACCGACGATCTGATCGCGCTTCGCGATCGCGTTGAAGGAGACGAGCAGGCATCGGCTGCCACCGCCGCCACGGACTGGTTGACTGAGAACGGTCTTCTCTGATCCCATCGGCTCTGCAAGGCGGTGACGGGCCGCGAGCGCTTGCTCGCAGTTCGTCACCGCTTTGTCGCATAGCCTTGAGGAGACATGGCACATCTGCTCGGGGCTGAAGGCCTCCACCTAGAATTTCCCACCAAAGTCGTTTTCGACGGCGTTTCTCTCGGCATCGACGAGGGCGATCGCATCGGAATCGTCGGTCGAAACGGCGACGGCAAGTCGTCTCTCATGGCGATGCTCGCCGGTCGTCTGCAACCCGATTCTGGGCGCGTCACGGTTCGCGGGGGAGTTCGCGTCGGTGTGCTCGACCAAGCGGACACTCTTGACGGCACGATGACTATCGCGCAGGCAGTCGTCGGCGATATGCCCGAATACGAGTGGGCCGGCGATGCGAACGTGCGAGACGTGATCGCTGGCCTGCTTTCTGGACTCGACTGGGACGGCCCCATCGAAGGCCTTTCGGGCGGGCAACGTCGACGTGTCGCGCTCGCGGCTCTCCTGACCGGCGACGACGATGTGCTCTTTCTCGACGAGCCGACAAACCACCTCGACGTCGAAGCCATTGCCTGGCTTGCCCATCACCTCAAGCGACGCTGGTCACCCAGCAGCGGCGGCTTGTTGGTCGTCACACACGATAGATGGTTTCTCGACGAAATCTGCACCAAGACCTGGGAGGTGCACGACCGTATCGTCGAGCCTTTTGAGGGTGGCTATGCCGCATACATTCTGCAGCGGGTTGAGCGTGACCGCCAGAGCGCTGTCATCGAGCAACGGCGCCAGAACCTTGCGCGAAAGGAGCTCGCGTGGCTGCGCCGCGGAGCACCCGCTCGTTCAACGAAACCTAAATTTCGCATCGATGCCGCAAACGAGCTGATCGCAGACGTCCCCGAAATTCGCGACCCCGTGGCGTTGCAGTCACTGGCTGTCACGCGTCTGGGCAAAGACGTTGTCGATTTGCTTGATGCCGGCGTCACGTACGGTGACCGCGAAGTGCTTCATCCTTTCGAGTGGCGAATTGCTCCGGGTGAGCGCACCGGAATTCTTGGCGTCAACGGCGTCGGAAAGTCGACGCTGCTCGGTTTGGTGTCGGGCGAAGTTGAACCGACAACCGGTCGCGTCAAGCGCGGAAAGACAGTGCAGGTAGCGACTCTCACGCAGCGCCTCGATGAGCTCGAAGCGCACCTGGACAAGCCCGTGCGGGTGGTCATTGCGGGCCTGCGCACGACGTACACCTTCGGCAGCGGCAGCAAGTCGGCTGAGCTCACACCCGGCCAGCTGCTTGAGCGCATGGGATTTGCCAGCGCGCAGCTTTCGACCCCGGTGAAAGACCTCTCGGGTGGGCAGAAGCGACGGCTGCAGTTGTTGATGATTCTGCTTGAGCAACCCAACGTGCTGATTCTCGATGAGCCGACCAATGACCTCGACACCGACATGCTCGCGGCAATGGAAGATCTGCTCGACACCTGGCCCGGCACTCTGCTGGTCGTCTCGCACGATCGCTACTTCCTTGAGCGTGTCACCGACCAGCAGTACGCGATCCTGAGCGGGCACCTGCGTCACCTGCCCGGCGGAGTCGACGAGTACCTTCGGCTGCGCGAGCGGGAGCGCAACGGCCCCGAGAAGTCTGCTGCGTCGGATGCCACCAGCGCGAAGCCCAAACTCGCGGGAGCGGAGCTGCGCAACGCCCAGAAGGAGCTTGCTGCTCTCGAACGGCGAATGGGCAAGCTGGAAACCCAGATCGCTTCGGCGCGCACCGCCATGGCCGACCACGATCAGGCTGATTTTGCAGGCCTTGGTGCCGAGATGTCTCGAATCAGCGCTCTCGAATCAGAGCGCGACGTGGCTGAGGGGCGCTGGTTCGAGCTGAGTGACGTGCTCGACTGACCCAACCCACCCAGCTCGCTCCTGAGACAGCTCAGCCGTCAAAACCGATGCTGAGCTTTCGAAGCAGCGCAGCTAGGCGTTCGCGATCGGGCCGCGACAGCGCGCTCAGCAGCAGCGCTTCGGCGTCGACGAGGCGCGTGATCGCAGCATCCACCCGTGTTCGGCCCTCTTCGGTGATGGTCACCAGCACGCTGCGGCCGTCGCCTGGATCTGATTCTCGCTTCACGAGTCGGCGACCCACGAGGCGATCAATGCGGTTGGTCATGGTGCCGCTCGAGACGAGCGTCTGCTGAAGCAGCTGCTTGGGGCTGAGCTGGAACGGCTCACCGGCCCGGCGCAGCGCAGAAAGCACATCCCATTCCCACGGCTCCAGATCGCTGCGGCGAAAGGCGTCACGGCGCGCACGGTCGAGGTGTCGTGAGAGTCGATCGACCCGCGAGAGCACGCCGAGAGGGGAAAAGTCGAGGTCGGGACGTTGCGCGACCCAGGCTTCAACGATGCGGTCAACTTCGTCGGCTTCAGGGGGCATTCCCTCATTATCGACTGTGACATGAGCCGTCGCGGTGGGGACTCACCGCCAACCTCTGGCAGACTGGTAGACGGTCGCCTCTGGGTGGCCGTTCCGCCGTGGTGTAATGGCAGCACGACAGCCTTTGGAGCTGTTAGGTCTAGGTTCGAGTCCTGGCGGCGGAGCATGTCTGGCAATTCGCTCGCAGTGATCGTTCTGGCCGCAGGCCAGGGCACCCGCATGAAGTCTTCGCTGCCGAAGATGTTGCACCGCATCGGCGGGCGCACCCTGGTCGGGCACGTGCTCGATACTGCGCTCGTGCTTGAGCCCGACACGGTGTGCGTTGTTGTGCGCCATGAGCGCGAACTGGTGGCAACCGCCGTGCGAGAGGCAGTGCCCGCGGCAGTTGTTGTCGACCAAGACGAGATTGCTGGCACTGGTCGTGCGGTGCAGGTCGCGCTGGACGCGCTGAGCGACTTCGACGGTGACATTCTGGTACTCAGTGGCGACGTTCCCCTGCTGGAATCCGAGGCCCTCGGCGCACTGCTCGCACATCATCGTGAGGCGCAAGCGTCCGCAACACTGCTGAGTGCCACCCTTGACGATGCCACTGGCTACGGCCGCATTATTCGTGACGCCGATGGCGGTGTTGCCCAAATTGTGGAGCAGAAAGACGCCACGGCGGCCGAAGCATCCGTCACCGAGATCAACGCCGGTGTCTACGCTTTCAACGCAGCAGCTCTGCGCACTCACCTCGCGCGCATCACCACCGCCAACGCGCAGGGCGAGATGTACCTCACCGACGTGGTTGCACTCATGCGCCAGGCTAAGTTGGCTGTCGGTGCGCATATTGCTCCTGACGCGGCAACCGCGCTGGGAGTGAATGACCGGGTTCAGCTCTCTGAGGCAGCTCGCGTTCTGAACGCGCGCATCGTGCGTCACTGGCAGCTCGAAGGTGCCACGATTCTCGACCCCGCGACCACATGGATCGATGCCACGGCATCACTCGCACCTGATGTGACAGTGCTGCCCGGTTGCCACATTCTGCGGGCGACCACCGTTGCCACGGGCGCGACTATCGGCCCGGACACGAGCTTGGTCGACTGCGAAGTGGGCGAGAACGCGACTCTCACACGCACGGATGCCACTCTCGCAGTAATCGGAGCTGGCGCCACCGTTGGGCCGTTCGCGTATCTGCGCCCCGGCACTGTCCTGGGAGACAAGGGCAAGATCGGCACGTTTGTTGAGACGAAGAACTCGACAATTGGCGAACGAAGCAAGGTGCCCCATCTTTCCTACATTGGTGACACCACGATCGGTGCTGGCGTGAACCTCGGCGCGGGCGCCATCACGGCCAACTACGACGATCTCGCCAAGCACCGCACCGAAATCGGTGACGAGGTGCACTCGGGGTCGCACAACGTCTTCGTCGCGCCCGTTAGGATTGGCGCAGGCGCAAAGACTGGCGCGGGGGCGGTCATCCGCAAAGATGTTCCCCCCGGTGCACTGGCCCTCAGCGTGGCTCCTCAGCGAAATGTTGAGGGGTGGGTCGAGCAAAACAGACCGGGAACGGGCGCGGCAGAAGCCGTAGCCAAGGCCCGAGCGGCACAGAAAGCGGACGATGGCGCGAACGAAGAAGAAGACCGTTGATCTTGACCGTGACAAGGACATCGCGCCTGGCCTTGTAGCCAAGACGAAGAAGCGACTTGTCGTCGCACGTGGCAGCTCTCACCCTGAACTGGCATTCGATGTCGCTGGTGCTCTCGGTACTGAGCTTGTTCCCACCGAGTACCGCACCTTCGCCTCGGGCGAGATCCTCACCCGGTTCGAAGTGTCGATTCGCGGTTGCGACCTTTTTCTCATTCAGAGCTTCGGGCCGCCCGTTAATGAGTGGCTCATGGAGACTCTCATCATGCTCGACGCCGCAAAGCGCGCCTCGGCGAAGCGCATCACGGTCGTTGCGCCGTATTATCCCTATTCGCGACAAGACAAAAAGGGTCGTGGGCGTGAGCCGATCAGTGCTCGCCTGGTAGCGGACTTGCTCAAGACGGCCGGGGCCGACCGCGTCATGAGCGTTGACTTGCACGCGGCTCAGATTCAGGGGTTCTTCGACGGTCCCGTCGACCACCTTTTTGCCAAGCCCGTGTTGTTGGAGTACTTCAAGAGCACGCTGACCCAAGACGACCGAGAGCTGCTGACCGTCGTGTCGCCCGACACCGGCCGCGTGCGCGTCGCCGACACCTGGTCGGACAGCCTCGGTGCACCGCTCGCGATCATCCACAAGCGCCGCGACCCTAATGTTGCCAACCAGATCACCGTGAACGAGATCGTCGGTGACGTGGACGGTCGAGTGTGTCTGCTGGTTGACGACATGATCGACACGGGCGGCACCATCGTCAAGGCCGCTGAAGCGCTGAAGCGGAGCGGGGCCAAGCGGGTCATCGTTGCGGCAACACACGCCATCTTCAGCCATCCTGCCGTCGAGCGCCTGCAGAACGTCGCTATCGACGAGGTTGTCGTGACCGATACGGTGCCGATCCCCGACGAGAAACGGTTCGAATCACTTACCGTGCTGCCGATCGCCCCCCTGCTCGCGCGCGCGATCGAAGAAGTCTTCCAAGACGGCTCGGTCACCAGCATGTTCGACGGTGCCGCGTAGGTTTCACATAACGCTTGCAAAGACTTTGTTGTCACACTGACGTCAGTCTTGTCGCGTAGAACACTCGTCGAATCTGGAGGAGTCCTTTGATAGGCAACATCGACTCTCGTCCGGCACGTGCCGGCGCCGCCGTGGTAGCTACAGTCGGAATCGTCGCGCTCGCAGGCTGCAGCCCAAGCACGGAGGCGGCCGAAGCAGACGCCGGCAGCTCGTCAGTAGGGGATGGCACGTATACAGACGGAACCTACAGTGCAGATGGCTCGTATGCCACACCCGAGTCGGTAGAGAGCATCTCCGTTACTGTGACCCTCTCCGATGATGTGATCACAGAGGTGCAGGTGGCAGGTGACGCGCAGGCACGAGAATCGCAGCAGTACCAGAGCGAGTTCATCGGCGGGATCAGCGACGTCGTCGTCGGTCAAGACATTGACGACATCTCAGTGAGTCGGGTCGCGGGCTCATCGCTCACGAGTGGTGGATTCAACCAGGCTATCGAAGCGATCAAGGCCGAAGCCGCCGCGTGAGATGACGAGCGAGCGCTCTCGCTGGAGATTCGAAGCCATCGGCACGCAGTGGGAGATAGAGACCGACGAGCCGCTTGATGATGATCATCAACGCCAAGTAACAACCGTCATCGAAGGTTTTGACAAAGCCTGGTCGCGGTTTCGCAGCGACTCACTGGTCGCTGATCTCGCGCGTGGTGCGAACTCAGTGCCTCTCCCGGCCGACGCCACGGCGATGCTCGACGCCTACGCGGCGCTGAGCGCGGCGACATCGGCCGCGGTCAATCCGCTGATCGGCGAGGCTCTTGCCGCGCGCGGGTATGACGACTCGTACAGTTTCACCGATCGCGGTGCGCAACCGACTCTTGCCGAGTGGCAAAGCAGCGTGAGCTGGCATGGGGGTCGCCTCAGCGTAGTTCCGCCAGCAACCCTTGACGTCGGTGCGCTGGGCAAAGGACGACTCGTCGACCTCATCGTTGACCTGCTCGCCGAGGTTCGCGGCGGCATTGTCGTGGATGCGAGTGGTGACCTGTCGGTGCGCGGCTCGCGTCAGCGCGTGGCACTCGAGCATCCCTTCGACCCACGTCGCGCCATCGGAGTGTGGGAGATATCGGATGCTGCACTGTGTGCGTCGTCGATCAACCGGCGCAGCTGGGGCAACGGGCTGCACCATGTGCTCGATGCACGCACCGGGGAACCCGTGCAAAAGGTCGCGGCCACCTGGGCAGTCGCTTCTCGGGCGATGGTTGCCGACGGGCTGGCAACCGCGCTGTTCTTCGACGGCGGCCCGAGGCTCGCCCGGGACTGGGGCGTGCAATGGGTCAGGATGTTCACCGACGGCCAGGTGCAGTGGTCGCCCGGATGTGACGCAGAGCTCTTCCGTGGGCGATAGCGTGGAGCGGTGAGCGAATCTTCAGGACAAGTGGTGGCTGTTGCATCGGACGATGCTCATCGCTTCAGCAAACCCACGAGGGACTCAGTCACGCTGGTGGCTGGGCTCGGCATTGCTGGCGATGCGCACGCGGGGGCGACCGTGCAGCATCTGGCACCGATGACGCGGCACCCTGAGCGAGAGAACGTTCGCCAGGTGCATCTCATTCACGAGGAACTCTTCGAACACACAGCAGCGCGCGGTCATTCGGTGAGCCCGGGGGACCTTGGCGAGAACATCACCACACGCGGCCTCGACCTGCTCGCGATGGGGCGCGGCACTCGGCTTGAATTCGAGAGCGGAGCTGTCGTCGAACTGACTGGTCTGCGCAATCCTTGCGCGCAGATCAACGGGTTCTCACCGGGCCTGATGAAAGAGCTGATCTATGTCAATGAGCAGGGGGATACTGTTCGACTCGTGGGTGTGATGTCGATTGTCATCCACGGTGGAGAAGTGCGCGCGGGAGATGACATTCGTGTCATCGTCCCTGACATGCACGAGCCCCTCCTGCCGGTGTAGCGATGATGGCCGCTCTCAGCACACTGTGGAACCGCGTCTTCGCGGTGCTCGGTCGTGTGTCAATGTACCGCTTGGTCTATGTGCTGCTGGCGGTGCTGGCGGGCACGGCCCTGCTGCTCTCTTTCTTCGGTCTGGTTGGCCCCGCTCCGCTCGAGCTCGTTGTCACGCTACTCGTGCTGTCGCTCGTGTGTGTGATCGTCGATGCTGCAGCGCAGCGGATGCTTTCGCTTCCCTGGCGCCTGGAATCCTCTTTGATCACGGCGCATATTCTGCTGTTCGTGTTGCGCCCGACTCTCGACATCGCGGCGCTTGTGGGCATCGCTCTGGCTGCGACGGCTGCTTCGCTGTCGAAGTATGTGCTGGCGTGGCGCGGTCGTCACATCTTCAATCCCGCCGCGGTCGGCGCCACCGTGCTGACGCTCGCGAGCATCGCGGTGCCTGCGCTCGGCGCCTCGTCGTGGTGGGTGGGCACACCAGCGATGGCCGGGCCGGTGATCTTGTGCGGCCTTGTCATGCTGTGGCGCACCGAGAAGATTCGTGTGATCGCTCTCTTCTTGCTCGTGGCTGTTGTGGTCGGCACAACGCGCACCGTCCTGCAGTATCAGGCGCTCGGGCAGAGCGTGGACTTCGCGACGATTGCTGCGGCAGTGCTGTGGTCGTCGCCGTTCTTGTTCCTCGGCGCCTTCATGCTGTCTGAACCGCTCACCTTGCCGCCACGACGTTGGCAGCAGTATCTGGTGGCTACCGTTGTCGGCGTACTGGCAGCCTGGCCGATAGATCTGGGCCCCATCTCGCTCGGTCAGGAGCGAGCGCTACTTGTCGGCAACCTGGTTGCGTTCGCGTTCGCCGTGCGCACCGCGGTTCGCCTCACTCTTCAATCTCGTGCCGCGCTCACGCCGACTGTCAAGCAACTCACCTTCCGTGCTCCGCGCGGCTTTCGCTTCACCGCGGGGCAGTACATCGAGCTCGAGGTTCCGCACCGTCATCCTGATGCGCGCGGCACCCGGCGCGAATTCTCGATCGTGTCATCGCCCGAGGAGCTGCCCAGTGTGAGGGTCGCTTTCAAAGAAGGCTCCCAGAGCTCCTATAAGCGTGCGCTTGCGCTTCTCGAGCCCGGCGGTGCGTTGCCAGTGACAGGGGTCTGGGGTGACTTCGTGCTTCCCTCTCATCGCGAAGAACCGATTCTTCTTGTCGCTGCGGGCATCGGAGTGACCCCGTTCATCTCTCAGCTGAATCACCTTCGACTGACGGAGCAACTGCGCGACATCGTCGTGGTCTATGTCGCCGCGGAGGCTGCCGAACTCGCCTTCCGTGACGAGCTGACAGCATCCGGTGTTCATCTGATCGTCTTCACACCCGACGAACCCGCGGATATGCCTGCACATTGGACTTGGGCTCACGGTCAGCGGCTCGACGCCGCTGGTCTGCTCGGTTTCGTGCCTGACATCGCACAGCGTCACGCCTACGCGTCAGGTCCCCCAGGGCTCATCGCAGACCTGATGCCCGCACTGGAGCGTGCGCATTCGATCACCACAGATGCCTTCAGCGGCTACTGATCTCTGAATCTTCGGCGGATTCGCCCACTTCGGGCTGCAACGGCAGCCGCACCTCGAATGTCGTATCGCCGGGTTCGCTCTCGACCGTGATTGTGCCGTGATGGGCCTCCACGATGGCGCGAACAATCGACAACCCGAGTCCAGTGCCACCCGTCTGACGCGCGCGTGAACGATCGGCCCGTGAGAAGCGCTCGAAGAGTTCGTCCTTGACCGCGGGATCGATGCCCGGTCCGTTGTCATGCACGCGCAGTATCGCGTCATCCGCGTTTCGTTCAATCTGCACATTGACTTCGGTCCCCGCAGGAGTATGAGTGCGTGCGTTAGCGAGCAAATTGGCCGCGATCTGGTGGAGCCTGCCCGCGTCAGCCGCAATCATCACGGGTTCGTCGGGTACGTCGACCGTCCAGGTGTGCTCAGGGCCAGCCGGTCGCGCGTCACCCACCGCTTCGAGGGCGAGCCTGGTCAAATCCACGCTGCCGTAGACAAGCTCTTGTCCTTCGTCGAGGCGTGCCAAAAGCAGCAGATCCTCGACGAGCGTCGTCATGCGCAACGACTGCGCTTGAATGCGTTCGAGTGACTGTGTCGTCGGGTCGTTGGGGTCGGAATCCTCCGCTGGTTTGCGGCTGAGTGCGCGAAGCGACAGCTCGGAGTATCCGCGAATGGATGCCAGTGGTGTGCGCAGCTCGTGACTCGCATCCGCGACGAAGCGGCGCATGCGTTCCTCGTTGCGCTGTCGTGCAGTGAGTGAGTCATCGACGTGATCGAGCAAGGTGTTCAACGAAGCTCCCACGCGTCCCACTTCGGTGCGTGGATCGGCTTCCGCGTCGGGTACGCGGTCAGCGAGCAGCACTTCGCCCTGATCGAGAGGCAATTGAGCCACGCGCTCGGCGGTGGCGGCGACCGCGCGCAAGGGTGCAAGGCCGGCGCGAATCGTCCACGCCGTGGCGACGGCAAGAACGATGAGTCCGCCCGCGGTCAGCAGGCCGATAGTGATGAACATCTGGCTGAGGGTGGTGACCACATCGGCGCGCGAGAGCCCGACGACGACGGCGGACTGGCCCACAGGAAAACCCGTCACACGAAAGGTATCGGCACCGTCGATGCTGACCACGAGTGGTCCTTCGCCCTGGAGTCCTCGGTCGAGCTCATCAATCTGAGCCTCGTCGAGAGCGATTACGTCGCCGTTGTCATCCATGAAAGCGGCAGAGGCTCCACCAAACGGTGTCGCGATGGCGAGAAGCAGCCCTGGCTGTGCTTGCTGGGTGGCAAGAATCTCTTCCGCAGTCTGCCCCGAGAGTATCTGAGGCTGTATCCACGAAGCTGTGCGCTGCGTCGTCGCTTTGAGCTCGCTGTCCAAACGCCCTTCAAGCACTTGGCCGAGTATTGCGCTCATTGCCACCGCAACGAACACCAGGATGAGCGAAACGATCGACACGACGGTGACGATCAGGCGCCGTTGGAGCGTCCAGGGAGTGCGGCCGGACCGCACCGGAGGTACCTGCTCGGCGGCCGGCTCGGCTGTCACTGAGGTGCCTTGATCATGTAGCCGACGCCGCGCACGGTGTGGATCAGGGCCTCGTCGTGGCCATGGTCGATCTTCTTGCGAAGGTAAGAGATGTAGAGCTCAACAACGCTGGAGCGGCCGCCGAAGTCGTAATCCCACACTCGGTCAAGGATCTGAGCCTTCGATACGACGCGCCGCTGATTGCGCATCAGGAACCGGAGTAGCTCGAACTCGGTAGCGGTGAGTTCGATCTCGCTGGTACCGCGCGTCACTTCGTGGCTGTCTTCGTTGAGCGTGAGGTCGGCTACGCGCAAGATCGGTTCAGCACCGCTCGCGTGTGCGGTTCCAGAACGTCGCATGAGTCCGCGCAGTCGCGCGACCACTTCTTCGAGGCTGAAAGGTTTGGTGACATAGTCGTCGCCGCCGGCAGTGAGGCCTGCGACGCGGTCGCCAACAGCATCCTTCGCGGTGAGAAAGAGGACGGGCACATCGTCGCCCGACTGTCGCAGCCGTTGCAACACCGCCATGCCATCAAGATCGGGCATCATGATGTCGAGCACCATCGCATCGGGGGCGAACTCGCGGGCGACCTGCAGTGCTTCGAAACCTGAGCTGGCGGTCTTGACCTCCCACCCTTCCATGCGCAGCGCCATCGACAGCAGGTCAGTGAGCATGGCCTCATCGTCGACCACGAGCACACGCAGGGCTGAACCATCTGGACGGGTGAGAGAAGCTTGCGGGGTAGTCATGTGTTCTATTGTGCTCAGTTTCCTATGAGCCTGCTATGCGTCAGCATTTGTGTCAGCTGTGAATGAGGCAAAGAAGGCGTCTTGGAAGTCATAGCGAACTCTTATCTTTCTCTAGCAATTCACATCAGCCGCGTCTTTAGCGTCGTTTCATCGGCGGGTATCGGACTCGTCTTGAGGAGACTTGATGTACGGAACGTACCTACGGCGAGAACTTGCCGGACGAAAGAAACAGACGATCATCGTTGCGGCAGGACTCGCTATCGCGATTGCTCTTGTCATCATCGTGAATTCGCTCGCGGCAGGCGTCAAAGACGCTCAGGCGCAGGCTCTTGAATCGGTATACGGAGTGGGCACCGATCTCACCGTGACAGGCGCAAGTGCCGAGCCCGGTGAGCGCGGAGAGCGCTTCGAGTTCGGTGCAGAGGAGGGTGAGACGTCAGACGGCACGACCGCGCTCAGCCAGTCTCGGCTGGCGGCAGACTTTCTTCGCGGCACGCTCGATGCGTCGACAATCGACACGGTGGCTGCAGTGGATGGCGTGGCTGCGGCATCAGGTGCCCTTTCGCTGACCAACACAACCTTCTCGGGCGAGCTTCCCGACTTCGCCGAGACCGAGCAAGTCGACCCCAGCCAGGGGCAAGCGGCTGAAGGCGAGGGTGCAGGAGGACAGGCTCCCCAGGGCGGCCCAGACGGAGCCGGCGGCAGCGCATTCGATCTCGACTCGTTCACCGTGCTCGGCGTCGACCCCACCGCGACGACTGCGGGACCGCTTTCTGCGATGGAAGTCTCTCAAGGGCGCGCGCTCGATGCCGCTGACTCTGAGCAACTCGTCGCTCTGGTGGACGCGACGTACGCCACCACAGCCGAGATCGCCCTGGGCGACACCATCGACGTGGGTGGCAACGCAGTTGACGTTGTCGGAATCGTTGTGTCGACGTCGAACGACGCAGACACTGCAGCCAACGTCTATCTTCCCCTTGACACCGCGCAGACGCTCGCGGGTCTCGAGGATGTCGTGTCGACGATCTACGTGCAGGCGACCAACGCAGGAGACATTGACGCGGTGCAGGCGTCAATCGCCGCAGAGCTTCCTGACGCGACTGTGAGCTCGCAGTCAGATCTTGCCGCCACCGTGTCTGGGTCGCTTTCGTCAGCATCCACTCTGATCACGAACCTCGGCACCTGGCTGTCGATCATCGTTCTGGGTGTCGCACTTGCGCTTGCCGTGCTCTTTACAACCTCGGGCGTGTCACGCCGCACTCGTGAGTTCGGCACGCTGAAGGCGATCGGATGGTCAAACAATCGAGTCGTAGGACAGGTCGCGGGAGAATCCGTGGTCCAGGGCCTGATCGGCGGAGCAGCAGGTCTGGTCATCGGTCTCGCAGGCATCGTCGCGATAAATCTCATTGCCCCGACGATTTCAGTGGCTGAAACGGCTACGACTTTGCCCGGCGGGGCGGAAGGTCCAGGAGCACAGGGCGGCCAAACCTTCGGAGCGGTCGCCGAAACTTCGACCGACATCGTGCTCAACGCGCCGTTCTCGCCGACGGTTATCGCACTGGCAGTCGGAATCGCCGTACTGGGTGGTGGCTTGGCTGGCATCTTCGGTGGCTGGCGAGCTGCACGCTTGAGCCCAGCTGAAGCCCTGCGATCGGTCGGCTAGCCACTATGCATACCGACAACATCGCCCCGACCCGCCCTGAGGGCACACCTTCTGAAGGAGACACCGAGATGACGCTTATCGCTCCCAACGCAGAGCAGGGCATGGATGCTGCACCTACCGCGCTTTATCGGCTCGCTGGAGTCACGCGCACATACCGTCAGAAAGACCGCGTTGTGAAAGCGCTGGCTGGCATCGACCTCGAGATTGCCCAGGGTGACTTTGTCACCATTCAGGGCCCGACGGGGGGAGGCAAGTCGACCTTTCTTCAGCTGCTCGGTGCGCTTGATCGTCCCAGCGCGGGCTCGGTGATGCTCGGCGATACCGATCTAGCCAAAGCGTCGAACGCGCAACTCACTACGGTTCGCGCGCACGAGATCGGGTTCGTGTTTCAGGGATTCAACCTGATTCCGACTCTCACCGCGGCCGAGAACGTCGATATGGCCCTCGAGCCGCTGGGTGTCCCCAAGCAGGAGCGCGCGCAGCGTGTCGAAGAAGCGCTTGCGCGCGTAGGTCTGGCCGAACGTGCTGATCATCTCCCCGGAGAGTTGTCGGGCGGCCAGCAGCAACGCGTGGCGATCGCCCGTGCGATAGTCAAGCGGCCAAAGGTGCTGCTGGCGGACGAGCCGACGGGAAACCTTGATGAGAGCATGCGAGACGAGATTCTGGTGGTGCTTGAGGCGCTTTGCGCTGAGGGCCTGACGCTCATTGTCGTCACGCACGACTCTGCCGTGGCCAAGCGCGCCAAGCGGCGTCTGCGCCTTGAGCGAGGAACCGTGCGCGACATCACTCGCAAGTAGTCTGCTGGTACACGAAAACGCGAGCCCCGGATGGACCGGGGCTCGCGTTTTGCAGATGGCGCGCTAGCGGATGCTAGTGAGTGTCTTCTGCCTCGATTTCGCTGCGGTCGCCCGACCACAGTGTGTGGAAGGTGCCTTCTTTATCGACTCGCTTGTAGGTGTGCGCTCCGAAGAAGTCGCGCTGACCTTGGACAAGCGCTGCGGGCAGACGGTCTGCGCGCAGGCCATCGTAGTAGGCCAGCGAGGACGCGAATGCGGGCGCGGGGATGCCGGCGGTAGCCGCCGTGGCAACGATGTGCCGCCACGCTGTCTGTGCTGGGCCGAGCGCATCGACGAAGTATGGAGCGGTCAGGAGCACTGGTAGCTCGGGACTTTCGGCATACGCATCGGCGATGCGATTGAGGAACTGCGCGCGGATGATGCAACCGCCCCGCCAGATTTTGGACACGGCGCCGAGGTCGATCGTCCAGTTGTATTCGGCTGCTCCCGCGCGAATCTCGTCGAACCCCTGCGAGTAAGCGACGATCTTCGAGGCGTACAGCGCGAGGCGCACCTCTTCGATGAAGGTGTCGGCATCTTCTACTGACAGGCCTTCGCTCGGCCCAGGCAGTTCGCCCGAGACCGAACGCTGCTCGGGGTGGCTGGATAGCGAGCGCGCAAACACGGCTTCGGCGATCCCTGAGACCGGAACTCCCAGGTTGAGGGCAGTCTGCACCGTCCATGCACCGGTGCCCTTGGCGCCAGCCTGGTCGAGAATGACATCGACGAGGGGCTTGCCGGTGTCAGCATCCATCTGACGCAGCACCTCGGCCGTAATCTCAATCAGGTAGCTCTCAAGCTCGCCCTTGTTCCATTCCGCGAACACATCGGCGATCTCGGCGGGCGACTTTCCGGTGGCACGGCGGATCAAATCGTAGGCTTCCGCGATGAGTTGCATATCGGCATACTCAATGCCGTTGTGCACCATTTTGACGAAGTGGCCGGCGCCATCGTGGCCGATGTGCGTAACGCATGGCTCGCCTTCAGCAACGGCGGCGATGGACTTGAGGATCGGTCCGAGGGTCACCCACGATGCGTCTGAACCGCCAGGCATGATCGACGGCCCCAGCAGAGCGCCTTCTTCACCACCCGAGATGCCAGCTCCGACGAAGTTGATTCCCGTTTCGCGGACCGCCTTCTCGCGACGGATCGTGTCGGTGAAGAGCGCGTTGCCGCCGTCGACGATGATGTCACCGGGTTCGAAAGCCTCAACAAGAGCGTTGATGACGGCGTCGGTTGGGCCGCCAGCCTTGACCATGATGATGGCAGTGCGAGGCTGCTGCAGACTGGCTGCGAACTCGTCGTACGAGTAAGCGGGAACAAACTTCGCCTCGGGGTGCTCAGCAAGAAGGGTTTCGGTCTTCTCATGGCTGCGGTTATAGATCGCTACCGTGTTGCCCTCGCGGCTTGCAAGGTTGCGGGCGAGATTCGATCCCATTACCGCGAGTCCAACAACGCCGATATTGGCGGTTCCGCTCATTTTTCTCCTCAGTCAGAGCCGAGCTCTCGCACCGCTGCGTGGCAAGCGGCAGGGCCGGCGGTTTCAGCGTAGCGCGCGACCGCTCCGCCTCGCAGGTTGTGTGACGGCGCGTGCTTCGTCGGTTTCGTGGATAGGGATAGACGATTCCCGCTGAATGATCATATCATTGGGGCTATGCGGGACGATGTTGTCGTCGCCGTCTCCCTCCGACGATGGACAGCCACTCATGATCATCCTTGCGCTGGAAGCCAGCACGACGTCTGCTAAGACGATGCTCTTCGACACCGACAGCGGCGAAATCGCTGTCAGATCGCGGCGCTTTGAGACCGACGGACCAGACGCCGCCGTTCGCGATGGCGATGCGATCTGCACACAGCTGTTTGCGCTCGGGCGGGAAAGCGCTCACGGTCATGACGTTGACCTGATCGTGCTGAGCGGCACCTGGCATGGTCTCACCTTGCAAACACCCGCGTTCGACGCCATCACGCCCGTAATGGAGTGGCCGTACACCGGCGCACAGGATCTCTGCGCGGGGTTGCGAGACGACGCGGAGCTTACCTGGTGGTTCTACGAGCGCACGGGCTGCATGGTGAACGCGGTCTACCCCGTGTTCAAGCTCATGCATCTCGCGCAACAAGGCCATGACCTTGCTTCTGCTGTCGCCATGGATCAGCCGAGTCTCGTGTTCGCCCGGTTGACGGGTGAGTGCTGGACGAGTCCGTCGCTCGCTTCTGGTACCGGATTGCTCAATGCCACAACCGCAGACTGGGACGATGAGGTTATTGCTCGCTTCGGGCTTGAGCGCGTGCTCCTGCCTGAGCTTCGAGCATCTACCGAGACGGCCCCCCTCCTGCCAGAGGCGGCCACTCTGCTCGGCATTCGCGCTGGTGTGCCAGTGCTTGTTCCCGGGCCTGACGGTGGGCTCAGTCAAGTTGGCGACCTCGCGACCGAACCAGGAGATATGACATTTTCGATGGGCACGAGCGGCGCGTTGCGGCTTGCCTCGCGGCATCCTGCCTTTTCGCCCACGCTCAGTACCTGGTCGTACCGCTCGCCTATGGGATCACTGAGTGGCGCAGCTACCTCAGGTTGTGGAAACTGTGTCGATTGGGCACGCGAGCGCCTCTTCGGCATGTCGACTGACTACGCCGAGATTGAGCCGCTACTTTCTGCGGACCGACTTGACACGCCGGTATTCATGCCGTTCTTGTTCGGTGAGCGCAGTCCAGGATGGCAAGACCAGCGACAGGGGGGTCTTCTCGCGCTGCAACCGCATCACACCCGCGCTGACATGTACCAAGCCGTGCTCGAGGGCATTGTGTACTCGTTGTTCCACTGCTTCAAAGAGCTGACCGCGCTGAGCGGTTCACCGAGGCGTGTCATTCTGTCTGGTGGAGTGCTTTCTTCCCCGTTCTGGACGCAGCTGACTGTTGATGTCTTCGGCGTCGAAATGGAAGTATCTACCCAGCAGCACAGCTCGACGGTGGGCGCCGTTCGCATGGGCCTCGCGGCGGCGGGGTTGCCTATGCAGCATCCGGCCCTTGACTCGGTCGAGCGCCGAGTTGTCCGGCCTCGACCAGAACGGCGCGCGCAGTATGACGCCGGGTTCGTGCGCTATCTGGATCACTACTCGCGGACGCTGCCGGGCACCCCGCCGAAAGGCTGACGCAGCAGCTGGCAGCGTTCAGCTCAGCGACCGCACCTCTGAGAGAACAGCGTCGACATAGCGGCGGGTGTGGTGCTCGGCCGCTTCGGCGTCGCCGCGCGCGATCGCCGCGGCCGTCTGGATGTGGTTGTGCAGCGCTTCGTGATGAGGGGTTGGGGGAGTGAGACCCTCGCGCGAACGTCCGCTGATCACCGCCGCGATCGCAGACTTCGTCGCGGCAAGCATCAGGTTGCCGCTCGAGTCGAGGATCAGATCGTGGAAGGCTATGTCGACGCGGAGATACTCCTCGGAGTCGCCTTTTCCCTGGCCTCCTAACTCGTTGAGCTGGTCTGCCAGCCTGGTGAGTTCGGCTCGTTCCACATCACTAGCGCGGGTAGCGCTGAGGCGCGCTGCTACGGGCTCGATTGCTGCCCGTAGCTCCGTCACGACAAGCAGCTGCTGATCGCGCCGCGGGCCCGCGAGCTGCCAGGCGATCAGCTGAGAGTCCAGGGCATTCCACTGGTTCACCGGTCGGACGGTAAGGCCAACTCGTCGGCGCGATTCGAGCATCCCCATGGCCTCGAGCACCCGAACAGCCTCTCGCACCACCGTTCGCGAGACCCCGTACTCGGATTCAAGTCCGGCGAGCGTGAGCACAACGCCGGGTTGCAGTTCGCCCGATGCGATGCGCTCGCCGAGCGCATCGAGCAACGGTCCGTGAGCTGCCTGTGCCACGAGGGCCTCCCATAAGTACGATCAAAGCTTGCCAAAGATATGATCATTGTGGCAAGATCACTGCACGCGCTCGAATTTATGGAGCGCGTCGCACGAATCCTAACGCGGGAGCCGGGGTGTCCCCGAGTTCTCATTCCTCACATCAACGGAGATTCAGATGGATGATTGGACCCAAACGCTGGGTACCGGGCCACTTCTGGCCATAGCTGCGGGCGCGATCGCGCTCATTCTTGTGCTCATCATCGTCTTTAAGGTGCATGCCTTCTTGACGCTGATTATCGTCTCGCTACTGACCGCCCTGGTGGCGCAAGTGCCGGTGTCGGAGATCGCGACGACTCTGCTGGGAGGGTTCGGGGCCACCCTGGCAAGCGTTGCGTTGCTCGTCGGTCTGGGAGCGATGCTCGGAAGGCTGATAGAGCACTCCGGAGGCGCGAAGGCGCTGGCGGATCGCTTTGTCGAAATTTTCGGTGAAAAGCGCGCTCCCTTCGCTCTCGGCGTTGCATCGCTGATCCTTGGCTTCCCGATGTTCTTCGACGCGGGCCTGGTAATGATGCTCCCCATCGTTTTCGCTGTGGCACGCCGCGTGTCAAAGAACAACGTGTTGCTGTTCGGCCTGCCCGCCGCAGCCGCCTTCTCGGTCATGCATGTATTCCTCCCGCCCCACCCGGGCCCGGTCACTGCCGCAGGCCTATATGGCGCCAACTTGGGCATCGTCCTGTTGCTCGGACTGCTGATCGCATTCCCGGTGTGGTACGTCTCCGGCTACCTTTGGGCCAAGTTCATCTCTGCGCGCATCAAGCTCCCTGTTCCGGCACTGTTCGGTTCGATCGACGACGACCAGCCGGTCAACCCGCCCAAGCCGATGACGATCGTGCTGATTCTGCTGTTGCCGATGTTCCTGATCTTCCTGAACACGGGTCTCACCACCCTCGCCAGCGAAGGTGTGGTCGCCAGCGACTCGCTGTGGGTACAGGTTCTTACTTTGCTCGGCAACTCGTTTGTCGCGCTGCTGATCACCGTTCTGGTAGCGACGTATGTTCTCGGTACCCGCCGCGGCGAGAACGGCACTGCTCTGGAAAAGACGCTCGATTCATCGTTCGGTCCCGTTGCTTCGGTCATTCTGATCACTGGCGCTGGTGGAATGTTCGGTGGCGTGTTGCGCGCATCAGGCATCGGTGACGCGTTGGCCGACACGCTGAGCGACCTGGGTCTTCCCGTCATTGTGGCCGCGTACATCATTGCGGTTGTCATTCGCCTGGCGCAGGGGTCTGCGACTGTCGCATTGGTGACGGCCGCGGGCCTTGCGGCGCCGGCTGTTCTCGCTGGTGACTTCAACCCGCTCCAGATAGCAGCTATCACGCTCGCGACTGCTGCTGGCTCTGTCTTCGCCGGCCACGTGAACGACTCGGGTTTCTGGCTCGTCGGGCGACTCATGGGCATGGATGTCAAGACCACCCTGAAGACGTGGACAGTGCAGCAGGCGATCGAGTCTGTATTGGCATTCGTGCTCGTTCTCGCTGTCTACGGCGTTGCCACTCTCGTCTGACCTCAACTGAAAGGCACCCTTTCTCATGTCTGAACTTTTCAATGTGGCTGACCGGCTTGCGCTGGTCACCGGCTCATCCCGAGGTCTCGGCCGGTCGCTCGCGCTCGCTCTCGCGCGAGAAGGTGCGCGTGTCGTTGTTCACGGGCGAAATGCGCAGGCAGTGGAAAGCACTCGTGCCGAGGCTGAACGTCTCTCAGGGCGACCGGCGGCGTCTGTCACATTCGATGTGACTGACGCTGCCGGCGTCGAGGCGGGCATCGCGAAGCTCCTCGAGGAGATCGGCGTCCCCGACATTCTGGTAAACAACGCGGGGGTGCAGCGCCGGGGTCCATTCACTGAGTTTTCTATCGAAGACTGGGATGACATCATCGCGGCGAACCTCAACGGGGTCTTCTATGTATCTCGATTCGTGGCTCCTGCCATGGTTGAACGGGGTTCGGGAAAGATCATCAATGTGGCCTCGGTGCAGTCGTTGCTCGCACGCCAGACCATTGCTCCGTACTCGGCCTCCAAGGGAGGCGTGGTGCAGCTGACCAAGGGCATGGCCGCGGATCTCGCGCGCCACAACGTGCAGGTGAATGCGATCTCCCCTGGCTACTTCGCGACCGAGATGAATAAGGATCTTGTCGAAGACCCCGAGTTCACAGGTTGGCTGAAGGCCCGCACACCGGCTCAGCGCTGGGGCGACTTCGCAGAGTTGGACGGTGCGCTTGTCTTGCTCGCCTCGGATGCCTCGAGTTTCATCTCCGGACAGAACATTTTCGTCGACGGCGGAATGACGGCTGTCGTATGACCGTCGAAAAGGAACAAATGATGCGCGCTGCCTATATCGAAGCCACGCAGAAGCTCGTCGTGCGCGAGACAGTCTCCCCGCAGCCAGGTCCAGAGCAAGTGCGAGTGCGAGTGGAGTACGTCGGAATCTGCGGCTCTGATCTCCACTACTACTTCACCGGTGCCAACGGTGCGTTTGTCGTGCGAGAGCCGCTTATTCCTGGACACGAACTGTCGGGTCGCATAGACGAGGACCCAAAGGGCGTCTGGGAGCGAGGAATGCCGGTCACTGTGCATCCCGCAACGTTCGGGACGCCGCTTCCCGAGATCATCGACGAGCCGCACCTCTGGCCGGGTGGAGCCTACCTGGGCAGCGCTTCGACAACACCACACACCCAGGGCGCCCTGGCGGAATACATCTTGGTCGACCGAGACATGATCCGTCCCTTGCCCGAGTCGTTGCCCGTGCGTCGCGCGGTGCTTGCTGAACCGCTTGCGGTGGCGCTACATGGCATCGCGCAAGCGGGCGGCGTCTCAGGTGCGCGGGTACTCGTAACGGGCGCCGGGCCTATCGGCCTGCTGGCTGTCGCTGCGGCGGCTGCAGGAGGCGCGAGCAGCGTGTGCGCCACAGATGTTCTTCCCGGGCCGCTGACGCGTGCCAGCGCTCTTGGAGCCGACACCGTGATCAACGTCGCCGTGGAGGAGATCCCCGAGAGCGCTTACGACATAGTGCTCGAATGCTCGGGCGTCGCGCCGTCGATATCGAGCGCACTGCGCGCGGTTCGCGCTCGGGGCACCGTGGTTCAAGTAGGGATGGTTCCTAACGAAAACCGACCCCTGAACATTGCGCCGTTCATCTCAAAAGAGGTGCGATGGGTGGGAACATTTCGTTTCAAGGACGAAATCGATCGGGCGCTTGACTTACTCGATTCGCACCCAGAAATCGAGCGTGTGATCACCCATGAGATATCTGCGGAATCCCTCGAAGAGGCGTTCGAGATCGCTCGCGACTCGGAGCAATCCGGCAAAGTTGTTGTTGCGGTGTGGCCTGAGGGCGACTAGCTCAGCTCTTGTCGTAGGAGCGGCCCATTGACCAGAAAGCCAAGGTCGTGCCGACTGCTCCGATGAGCGCGACGGCGCCGACCACCCACAGCATTACGTGTGTCAAGAATCCGTACTCCATGCAAAACCTCCGGGTGCTGATCGGGTGAGTCTTCATCGTAGCCCGGTCACTGCTAGACTCTGTGTTTGTACTTCGGCGAGGGATGCCCCAATTTCGCTCTACAGCAGCAATCGGCATCCGTGATCGACGCGGTGAATTAGGCCCTATGGCTTTCCTCACGCGATCGCGTTCGAGTCGAAACCACCCCATATACCCTGGGCCTTCGCAGGTTGGCCCGCTGACAAAACGGGCCTGAACGCCCGCAAGGAGCAACAATGTCGAACGAGCCCGACCACAAGGTCATCGCAGACGTCCGTGAGAACTTCGGCAAGGGCTTTGCCCGCCGTCTTCGTGCCGCTGGCAAGATTCCTGCGGTAATTTACGGACACGGCACCGAGCCTGTGCACGTGGCACTGCCCGGCCACCAGGTCGCGCTCCTCATCCGTCGCGCAAACGCGCTGCTGACCATCGTCATCGATGGCAAGGACCAGCTCACTCTGGTCAAGGACGTGCAGAAGGACCCCGTGCACCAGATCATCGAGCACATCGACCTCATCGTCGTGAAGAAGGGCGAGAAGGTCCAGGTTGACATTCCGGTCACCGTCGTCGGCGAGCCCGCTGCAGGTATGAACGTGAACCAGCACGCGGTGTCGGTCCTGCTTGAGGTTGAGGCAACTCACATTCCGCAGAGCGTTGAGGCTGACGTTGATGGTCTTGAAGAGGGCGCGCACATCACCGCCGCCGACCTGCCGCTGCCCAAGGGCGCGTCGCTTGCCGCTGACCCGGAGCTGCTCATCGTTGCGATCTCGGCGCCGTCCGCTGGTGCTGACGCTGAAGACACCACTCCAGCCGAGGGCGAAGCTCTTGACACGCAGGCCGAGGAAGCAGCCGAGTAAGACTCTCGCTTGTGACGAGGGGGTGCGGATTCCGCATCCCCTCGTTTCGGTTTTGACGCGCGCCCGAGGCAGGATGGAAAACATGGCACAGTCTTGGTTGATCGTGGGCCTGGGCAATCCCGGGCCTCGATATGAGACCACTCGTCACAATGTGGGACAGATGGTCGTGGACGAACTCGCAGCCCGTCGCAGCGAAACCTTCCGCACGCACAAGACGAACGCACGAACGGTCGAGACCTGGTTGCGCCCGGGTGGCGACAAACTAGTTCTCGCCAAGCCCAACAGCTTCATGAACGTTTCAGGTGGGCCCGTCGCGGCCCTCGCGAATTTCTACTCCGTCGAGCCCAGACATACCGTCGTCGTGCACGATGAGCTCGACATCCCTTTTGACACGATCAAGCTCAAGATCGGCGGCGGGCACGGTGGTCACAACGGTGTACGCGACGTCGCAAAGGCGCTCGGCACACCAGACTTCCCCCGAGTTCGCATCGGTATCGGGCGTCCGCCAGGACGCCAAGAGACTTCTGACTGGGTTCTCGACCCGTTCGGCTCGGTCGAGCGCAAAACGCTCCCTATTTTGGTGTCGGATGCTGCCGACGCAGTGGAACAGCTGATTGCGGAAGGCCTGGTCGCGGCTCAGCAGAAGCACCACGCACCGCGCGGCTAGCGCGGCCTGCTGTGCCCCTGAGACTTAGCCGCCCATATTCATGGTCGCGCCGACGGCGAGTGCGCTGAACCCAACCACAAGAGCAATGAGCGGACCTGCGCTTGCCAACACCACCGCGGCGATTCCGGCACCACGTCCGCGTCGGCGCACGATCGCGACGATGCCTTGGGTGAGCGCCCAGATGCCGCACACAGTGCCGGTCCAAAACGTGATCTCTGCGAACAGTACCCAGCCGCGCACGGGAGTGAGGGCTTCGGGGCTGAACTGAGCCGTGGTCAGCACATTCTGGGTGAGTGCACCCTGACCAATCTCAAAGGCGGTGACTCCCAGCACTAGAGGCACGATAACGACGGCAAAAAGCGAGAGCAACAGCGCGACTACGCCGAGAGCGGCGCCACGCTTCTGCGCCGGGGGAGCGGCCGGAACGCTGGTGCCGAGGTGTTGCGTAGGCGGTGCGGAATACCCCGGCGGCATTGAATAGCCAGCGGGAGGAGCGAAGGGACGTGCGCTTGGCGCCGTCCAGCCGCTCGCGGCAGCCGCGGGCGGTGGCACGGGGCTTTGATCAGGCGTGGAATCACTCACGCCTTCATCCTAGGAGGGGCCAGTCGTGTGAAGGAGTGCAGCTGTCGTGGTGTCCGCTGTGCGCCGTACACTTCTAAGGTGACAGTTCCCGGGATAGTGCGCGCCCTCGAGCAGGCGGAGCCGTTTCAGGACGCCGTTTCTGCGGCGCCTGTAAACGCTGACTTCTCTCTCGTCGAAGGACTTGACGCACCGCTTCTGGCCGCTCTGATCGAGCGGCGCCGCGCGGCGGGAAAGCCACCGGTGGTGCTGCTGATCGCGCCCACCGGACGACGCGCTGAGTCGCTCGGGCCCGCGCTGGGTGCGCTCCTACCCGGTGCAGAGGTATTGCATTTTCCTGCATGGGAGACGTTGCCTCATGAGCGGCTAAGTCCCAGCGCAGAGACCGTGGGCAAGCGCCTGGAGATCCTCGCGCACGTGGCGAAGTGGCAGGGAGATACTCCGCTCGTCATCACATCATCAGTGCGCGGGGCGATCCAGCCGATTGCAGCTGGCCTCACCGATGTCGGGCCGATCGAGCTGGCGATGGGCAGCCGTGGCAACGAACTGGGCGATGTGGTGCTCGGGCTCGTGGAACGTGCCTATTCACGCGTTGACATGGTGTCGCGCCGCGGCGAGTTCGCCGTGCGCGGCGGCATCCTCGATGTTTTTCCTCCCACCGCCGCGCACCCCCTGCGTATCGAGTTCTTCGGCGACGAGGTCGACCAGATTCGGGAGTTCTCGGTCGCTGACCAGCGTTCGCTGCCCGAGGACGTGCGAGCAGTGTCGTTGCTGCCGAGTCGCGAACTTCTGCTTACCCAGGACGTTCGCGATCGTGCCGCTGCACTGCATGAGACGTTCCCCGGGTTGCGCAACATGCTCGAGAAGATGACGGAGGGCATCCCCGTCGAGGGCATGGAGTCGCTGTTGCCCGCGCTCGTCGATCGCCTCGTTACGCTCGTGGATTATCTACCCGAACAGGCCGCAGTAGCTTTGCTTGATCCCGAGCGTGCCGTGAGTCGTGCGATCACGCTGAGCGATACGAATCGAGAGTTTCTCGATGCGGCATGGAGCGCAGCCACCGCGGGCGCGGATACTCCGGTCGATCTTGGTACCGGCGATTTCGTACCGTTGCCAGCACTGCGTGAAGCCGCAGAGTCACGCGGCGATGTCTGGTGGACATTGAGCTCATTTGACTCAGGCGAGGCAGACGCCTCGGCAGAGGGGTTGCTTGATATCGACGCTGCTCTCGAGGCCGCGCGGGTGGTTCGCGTGCCGGGCAATGCCGTGCCCTCGTTCCATGGCAACGTTGACGGCGCGACAGCCCACATCGCCGAGCTGCTGCAAGCAGGGTGGCGTGTCATCGTCAGCGCCTCGGGTGTCGGGTTGGTAGAGCGCGCACGCGATGTGATGGCGGAGCGGGGGATCGCCGCACGCATGGTCGATGAGGTCCTGACGATTCCTGAGCCAGGAGTCGCGCACGTGGTGCTATCTGTTCTGGAGCGAGGCTTCGAATCGGCGGAGGCCAAGCTCGCCGTTCTCACGGAGTCCGAGTTCTATGGCCGCACGATCGGCGGCGACCAGCGAGTCGTCAAGAAACTGGCATCGCGGCGTCGCAACGTTGTCGACCCGCTGCAGCTGAAGGCGGGCGACGCGGTCGTGCACGTTACGCACGGCATCGGAAAGTTCGTCGAGCTCACTCAGCGCGAGGTCTCGAGCGGCGGTCGCAACGCGATCAAAAGCACTCGCGAGTATTTGGTGATCGAGTATGCGCCGTCCAAGCGCGGTTACCCGGGCGACAAGCTGTTCGTGCCCACCGATCAGCTTGACCTGCTCTCGCGTTACGTCGGGGGCGAGACGCCCGTGCTGTCAAAGATGGGCGGCAGCGATTGGGCCCAAGCAAAGGGCAAAGCGCGCAGGGCAGTGCGAGACATCGCGGTCGAACTGGTGAAGCTCTATTCGGCGCGCATGGCGGCGAAAGGCCATGCCTTCGGTCCAGACACGCCTTGGCAGCGTGAGCTGGAAGAAGCATTCCCGTTTGCCGAGACTCCCGACCAGCTGCAGACGATCGATGAGATCAAAGCCGACATGGAGAAGCCGATTCCCATGGACCGGTTGTTGTCGGGCGATGTGGGGTTCGGCAAGACAGAGGTGGCGGTGCGCGCCGCTTTCAAGGCCATTCAGGATGGCAAGCAGGTTGCCATGCTGGTGCCGACGACGTTGCTGGTCAAGCAGCACATCGAGACGTTCGCCGAGCGCTTCGCCGGCTTCCCCGTGAAAGTGCGAGCGCTGTCGCGCTTTCAGACCGATAAACAAGCACGCGAGGTTCTCGCTGGCATTACTGATGGCACCGTCGACATGGTGATTGGAACGCACCGAATTCTCACTGAGAAGGTTCTCTTCAAAGACCTCGGACTGATGATCATTGATGAGGAGCAGCGGTTCGGCGTTGAGCACAAAGACGCGTTGAAGAAGCTCAAGACGAACGTTGATATTCTCGCGATGAGCGCGACGCCGATTCCACGCACACTCGAGATGGCAGTCACCGGTATCCGCGAGATGTCGACGTTGCAGACCCCACCCGAGGATCGGCATCCGATTCTGTCGTACGTCGGTCCTCGCAACGACAAGCAGATCGCGGCTGCCATCCGTCGTGAGATGTTGCGCGAAGGCCAAGTGTTTTTCGTGCACAACCGAGTGCAGTCCATTCAGCGTGTGGCATCTGAACTTGCTGAGCTGATTCCAGAGGCACGGGTTGTGGTCGCGCACGGTCAGATGGGGGAGCATCAGCTCGAACAGGTCGTTGACGACTTCTGGGAGCGCAAGGCAGACGTGTTGGTGTCAACCACGATCATCGAGACAGGCCTCGACATTGCGAACGCCAATACGATCATCATCGACCGAGCAGACAAGTACGGGCTGAGCCAGTTGCACCAGTTGCGCGGGCGAGTCGGGCGTGCACGCGAGCGTGCATACGCCTATTTCATGTACGACGAGATGAAGCCGCTCTCCGAAACTGCTGCCGACCGTCTTGAGACAATCGCGGTCAACAACGACCTTGGCTCCGGCATGCAGGTGGCGCTGAAAGACCTTGAGATCCGTGGTGCCGGAAACATGTTGGGCGCCGAGCAGGCCGGGCACATTGCGGGTGTCGGATTTGACCTCTACCTGCGCATGATTGGCGAAGCTGTCTCGACGTTCAGGGGCGATGACGTTGAAGGCCCCGTCGAGTTGCGGCTCGAGTTGCCCGTGCAGGCTCGTATTCCTGAGGCCTACATCGACAGCGAACGTCTGCGACTGGAGGCGTACCAAAAGCTGTCAGCAGCGTCGGCCGCGCAGGCGAAAGACGACTCGCTCGATGCGGTGATCGACGAGCTTCGTGATCGCTACGGCGAACCGCCTGCCGATGTCGAAGGGCTGCTATCAATCGCTCGCCTGCGCCGGCGCGCTACGCAGGCGGGATTGACCGATGTGGTCGCGATGGGGCCAAACCTGCGCATCGCACCCGCTCACCTGCCGGACTCAATGCGTGTGCGGTTGCAGCGGCTGTATCCGAAAGCGAAACTGCTCGCTGGCGGTGACGCCCTTGTCGTGCCACTGCCGCGGGTGAATTCCGAGCCAGTCAGCGACGCCGACTTGATCGCGTGGGTTGGTCAGCTTATTGACCAGCTATGGCCGGCGCCTGCGAAGGCCGATGCCTCAGCGTAGCGCTCCAACTCTCTAACAGATTGGGCCCTTTCGCCAGCGTGAGCGCCACGCTACGCTGGCACCCACGGAGGGCATCTATGCGGTTTTCGCACCTCGGGGCAGCGCCTCGCATCCATCCCAGCGCCGTCATCGCACCCACCGCAGTGATCAGCGGCGATGTCGAGATTGGCGCCGACTGTCAGGTGCTCCACGGGGCGGTGGTGACCGCTGAAGGCGGTGCGATCACTCTGGGTGAGCACGTCATCGTGATGGAGAACGCGCTGATCCGCGCGACGTCTACGAATCCGGTGCACATTGGCGACCATGTGCTCGTCGGGCCGATGGCGAGCGTGTCGGGGGCGTCGATTGGCAACGAGACATTTCTGGCTACCGGAACACGAGTGTTCAATGGTGCCAGAATCGGCGAGCGTTGCGAGATACGCATCAACGCCGTCGTGCATGTTCGCACAATTCTGCCCGCCGAGACGGTTGTGCCCATCGCATGGGTCGCTGTCGGTGAGCCCGTACTGATTCTCTCGCCCGACAAGCACGAAGATATCTGGGCAGCACAGAAGGATCTTGACTTTCCCGGCTACGTTTTCGGACTTGACCGTGATACTCCCGACCTGATGGTGCAGCTCACCGAACGTTACGGTCGTAGCCTGGCGCGGCACGCAGACGATCAGCCCTCGGACTGATGCTCCCCGCGGCGCCTCAGCTCACCCGGTGTTCTGCAGCCCGGCCGCGACGCCACTAACCGACAGCAGCAATAGCCGTTGCTGCGCAGCATCCACCGGAGCATTCTCATCGGCATCGCGCAACGCGCGCAATGCACGTAGCTGCAGCAACGAGAGCGCATCGACGTAGGGGCTGCGCATCTTGACCGCCCGCTGCAGTACCGGCTTATTGCCGAGCAATTCGGTTCCGCCTGTGATGCGGGTGACCCACGCGCGAGTGAGCGCCATCTCTTCGCTCACGAGCGTCGCGAGATCGTCACGATCGCCCAGATCGAGATAGCGCTGTGCGATGCGGTCGTCAGCCTTAGCAAGGCTCATAGCGACGTTGTCGATCATCGTCTGGAACAACGGCCAGTCGGCGTAGGCCTGTGTCAGAAGCGCTTCATCGGCGACTGCCTCGAGCGCAGTTCCCAGACCGAACCATCCGGCAAGGTTGATGCGGGCCTGCGTCCAGGCAAACACCCACGGAATTGCGCGCAGATCTTCGAGCGACTCCACGGAGAGTCCGCGGCGGGCGGGTCGCGAGCCGAGCGCCAGCAGTCCGATCTCTTCCATCGGGGTCACCGTGGCGAACCAAGGAGCGAATCCGGGAGCCTTGACGAGTGAGAAGAAACGCTCGCGCGAAGCGGTGTCCATAGTTGCTGCGACATCGGCATACTTCTCTGCCGCATCGAAGTTTCGTTTTTCATTCGACGGCGACGACGCCAACAGGATCGCTGCGGCAACTTGGTCAATGTGCCGCATTGCGATTGCCGGGTCACCATAGCGCGCGAAGATCACTTCCCCCTGCTCGGTCAGCTTGAATCGACCGTCGACAGAGTGCTGCGGCTGAGCGAGAATCGCCGAGTTTGCAGGGCCGCCACCGCGGCCGAGCGCACCACCGCGACCGTGGAAGAGAGTGAGCTCGATGCCCTCTTCTTTGGCCCACGCCGAGATCTTTGCTTGGGCTTCGTAAAGGGCAAGGTTCGCCGCAACCGGGCCGACGTCCTTTGACGAGTCGGAGTAGCCGAGCATCACCTCAAGGCGGCGTCCCGTCGCATCGAGCCTGGCAGCGAATTCAGGGTGGTTGACGATCTCGGCGAGAATGCCCGGTGCGGCCTGCAGGTCGGCGAAAGTCTCGAAGAGCGGAATGACATCGAGCACCGGGACGTTCCCATCAGGCCCGGCGGCGAAGGCCGCAAGTCGGTGCACATTGGCGAGATCCTCAGCCGACTGCGTGAACGAAACGATATAGCGACCGGCCGCGCGTGGACCGAAACGTTCCTGAATAAAGCCAACAGAACGGAAGACGTCGAGAACTTCTTCGGCCTGCTCGCTGAGTGCCCCACCGGCGTCAAGCTCGGCGAGCACCTTCGCGTGAACTGCCGAGTGCTGGCGTACTTCGAGCTCGCTGAGGTGGAAACCGTAGGTCTCGACCTGCCAGATCAGCTGCTGCAGATGCCCGTACGCCTGGCGTGACGCACCGGCGGCGACGAGCGAGTCCTGAATGACGCGCAAATCGGCGAGCAGGTGCTCGGGATCGCGATAGGCAAGATCAGCGTTTCGGGCATGCGTGGCCGTGAGCTTGCGGGCGATCAAGAGCATGATGCGCCGGAAAGGCTCATTCGGTGAACGCTCGGCGATCTCGGCTGCGGCGTCTTCATCCGCGGCTTTCAACCGCCGCCAGAGCACCCCGGCAGCCTCGCTGGGCGGGGTGGATGTCGCGTCCAGCGTAAGAGTGCGGCCGATGCGGTTCGCAGTGCGTTCGAGGCCGAGCAACACGTGTTCGCTGGCGATTGCTGCAGCCTTGCGGGTGACCGATGCGGTCACAAACGGGTTGCCGTCGCGGTCGCCGCCCACCCACGATCCCACTCGCACGAACGGGCGCACCACAGGTGCACGGTCGCCCGCGGCGGGGCCCTGCAGTGCGTCATCGACGCGACGGTACACGTGAGGAACGGCCGTGAAGAGTGTTTCGTCGAAGACCGCCATGACAGCGCGCACTTCATCAGTCGGCGATGGCTTCTGCGGGCGCAACGGCGCGGTGCGCCATAGCGTGTCGATCTCTTCGAGCATGCGGCGCTCAGCGCGTCGCTGGTCGGCGCCGTTGCGGAGGGCGAAGTCGTGCTCCTCGAGCAGTTCTGACAATCGGCGGATGCTCTGCGATACAGCGCGCCGACGGGCCTCGGTGGGGTGCGCCGTGAACACCGGATGGAATCGCATCGCCTGCAGGCGCTTGAGCGCCGAGTCGTCACCGACTTCTTCAGCGAGGCGTACGAAAGCGGCAGCTACTGAGTCAGTCGCGCTCTCGCGAGCGGGCCGTCCGTCGCGCTGGCGTAGTACCCGTACACGCTGATGCTCTTCGGTCAGGTTGACGAGATGGAAGTACGTCGTAAATGCGCGTGCGACTTCGTCTGCCCGCTCCACGGTGAAGGAGTCAGCGATGCCTGCCGCTCGTTCGAAGGCTTCGGGGGACTCATCCGTGTAGGCATGGATCGTCGCAACGCGCAGGCGCTCGACATCTTCGTATAGCCCTTTCGAGCCGCTCTCGCGGAGTACTTTGCCAAGAAGGGAGCCGAGCATTCGGACGTCGGAGCGCATCTGCTCCGGAATCTCCTGGCCGGCTTCGAATCGTCCGACAAGGTCGATCGCTTCGGTGTGAGTCAGTTCGCGCATCCTCTAACGGTAGCGTCGCTGTGTTTCGTGCTGGTCACACGAGCGGCACTTGTGACGTTGAACGTCGATAGACTCTTGTGCGGAGTGCCGGGAAGTCTGGTCGGCGTCGGTAGAGAACCACCGACTGGCACTCTGAAAGGACCCTATGTCCCTGCTTCGTTCCGCACGTTTCCCCGCGATCGTGTTGCTCTGCGCTGCCGCGCTCGGCCTCATCGTGGCCAATTCCCCCTTGGGCACGGCCGCCGACGATTTCATGCACTCCTACGTCGGCATTCCCGATGTCTTCGAGCTTTCCGTTGATCATTGGATCAAAGACGGTCTGCTCGTGCTGTTCTTCTTCGTCGTTGCTGTCGAGCTTCAGTTTGAGCTGACCAACGGCCAACTCAACTCCGCCAAAAAGGCACTACAGCCCGCAATTGCCGCCACTGGCGGCGTGATCGTGCCGATTTTGGTGTTCTTCGCGTTCACCGCAGGCACCGACTCGGCGAACGGCTGGCCGATCCCGACGGCTACCGATATCGCATTCGCGTTGGGCGTTCTCGCAGTGTTCGGTCGGGGCTTGCCGTCGGCGCTGCGCATCTTCTTGCTCGCGCTGGCGATTCTCGACGACATCGTCGGCATCATCTTTATCGCGGTACTGTTCACCTCCGATGTGAATTTCGGCATGCTCGCCGCTGCTGCGATCTGCGTAGCCCTTTTCGGCGTGCTCAGCAGGCAGCTTGACGGTCGAGGACGCATCGCGATTTCGATCGTTCTCGTGTTGCTCGCTATCGCCGCGTGGGTGTTCACCTACCAGTCGGGCGTTCACGCGACAATTGCGGGTGTGGCGCTGGGGCTCGTGATGGCTCAACAGCCCGCGTTGCGCACCCGGCATGCAATGGAGCCGTGGGTCAACGGCGTAGTGCTGCCGGTGTTCGCTTTTGCTGCCGCCCTCGTGGTCATCCCTCAGGTGCCGCTCAGCGAACTCTCGCCCGCATTCTGGGGCATCGTTGTCGCACTGCCGGTCGGAAAGATCGTCGGAATTTCGCTGTTCGGCTGGATCTCGCTGCGAGTCGGACGCGACAAGGATGCAGAGAAACCTGCGCTTGCGTTTACCGATCTGTTGGCAGCGGGCGCGCTCGGCGGCATTGGCTTCACTGTGTCGCTGTTGCTCTCTGAACTCGCATTCGCGAGCAACGATGAGCTTCGCGACGAAGCCACACTCGGTGTTCTCGCTGGCTCGATGATCTCGCTTTTGCTTGCCGGCGTTCTGGTCTCTTGGCGTGCGCGGCACTACCGCAGGCTTGATCAGGTTGAGGCAGACTCCGCTGCCGATGATAAGAGCGCTACGGCGTGATGTTGCTGTGAGCGATCCTCAGAGCGATCCGCTACGCGAGGCAGCGAAAACTATGCGCGCAGTGCGCGATCGTTGCGTCTGGACACAGCAGATTGACCACCATGCTCTGGTGCCCTACCTCGAGGAGGAGAGCGCCGAGCTGATCGACGCAATCGAAGTGGGAACCCGCGACGACCTGCGTGAGGAGCTCGGAGACCTGCTGTGGCAGGTGCTGTTTCACGCCGAGATCGCATCGAGAGATGAGCGGTCACCGTTCGATATTGACGACGTGGCACGAGGGCTCACCGAGAAAATGGTTCGGCGACACCCGCACGTTTTTGCCGGCGCAGTGGCGGCGACACCCGAAGAGGTGCTGACGCACTGGAACGCGGCAAAGGCCGAGGAGAAGAGCTCTCGCACTAGTGTGCTCGATGGTGTCAGCGAGAGAATGCCCACCCTCGCCCTCGCGCAGAAGCTGATTGGCAAGGCGGATGCTGTTGGTGTTGAGCCCCAGGCAGCGATCGCGGTGCAAGAACCAGCATCCGAACAGCAACTCGGCGAGCAGCTGGTCGCGTTGGCTGCTCTTGCAAGGCGAGAAGGTTGGGATGCGGAACGCGCGCTCCGAGAGAGCTTGCGCGCCTTGACGGCTGACGTTCGCGACGCCGAGACCCGCCCCCGTGCACAGGCCACACCCGTGGATGGACAAAGATAGAAGCGTGGCAACGGTCAATCCTCCGCGCGGAATGCGCGACTTTCTTCCCGCAGACAAGGCTCGTCGCGAGCGTGTGCTCGCCGTCATCCGCGAACGCTATCGCGCGCACGGCTTCGACGAGATTGAGACTCCCGTTATGGAGGAGTACTCACGCCTGCATTCGGGCATCGGCGGAGACAACGAGAAGCTCGCGTACAACGTGCTCAAACGTGGTCTCGATGCCGCCGCGATCACCGCCGCAGCTGACAGCCCAGCGGCTCTCACGGACCTCGGCCTGCGCTACGACCTGACGGTGCCACTCGCGCGTTTCTACGCGAGTCATCGGGGCGAGCTGCCGAGCGTCTTTCGTTCCGTGCAGATCGCTCCGGTATGGCGAGCGGAGCGCCCGCAGAAAGGCCGCTACCGGCAGTTCATGCAGTGCGACATCGACATCATGGGCGACGCAACGTCGCGCGCTGAGGCAGAACTGATTGTCGCCAGCCTCGACACTCTTGACGCGCTCGGCCTCGAAGGCGCCAGCGTGCGAATCAATGATCGCCGGGTTCTCGATTGGATGTTGGGGCACTTCGGATTCCACGAGGCTGAACGACCCGGTGTGCTGATCACGATCGACAAGCTCGACAAGATTCGCGCGGAGGGCGTGGTCACTGAACTGCGCGAGCGAGGGGCTACCGCCGCAGCCGTTGATGCATTCGAGGCATTCATGCGCCGCCCCGTCACGCTCGAGTACAACCCCTACGGTGAGCGCCAAGTGCGAAAGTTGCTTCCCGACGGGGTGCCCGACGAAATCGTTGAGCACCTGCTCGGCATCGGCGCAGCGGTGAGTGCAGCGCGAACGACCTCAAGCATCGTGCCGGGCGATATACCGCTGGTGTTTGATCCCTTCCTCGTTCGCGGAATGGGCTACTACACCGGCACAATCTTTGAACTGGCTCACCCCTCGGTCGACTATTCGCTGGGTGGCGGTGGCCGATACGACGGCATGATCGGCCGCTTCCTCGGCCAAGACGTTCCCGCGGTTGGCTTCTCAATAGGTTTCGAGCGAATCGTTGATCTGGTGAAGGATGCTGAAGACGAAGCATCCCGCTCGATTGTGCTCATTCACGACCGCGGCGTGCCGATGGCGGAACTGCTTGCGATCAAAGCATCTCTGGTCGCTGAAGGGCTGCGCGTTCGGCTCGAAATACGCACGAAGAATCTCAAGGCGCTACTGGAGCGTGCGTCTGGTGACGGCTACTCGTCGTTTGCGATCATTTCGCCTGGGGCGACGAGCGACTCCATCGAGATCAAACCTCTCGCATGACCCGCAGTCGAACCGAGCGGTAGACAAAGCCCGCAGCGACCACGGCGATGCCAGTGGCCACGGCTTGCCACGGCAAGGTGAGAGCAAGCACGACGCATCCAACGCCTCCGGTTACCTGCAGCGCCCGGGGATAGCGCCGCACGTTGGCGCCTTGGCGAAACGCCGCGATGTTCGCGACCAGGTAATACAGCAGCACGCCGAATGACGAGAAGCCGATTGCGCCGCGCAGGTCAAGGGTGGCGACGAGCGTGATCACGATGAGCCCGAGCGTCAGCTCCGCGCGGTGCGGCACTTTCCATCGCGGGTGCACGGCAGCCAGAAAGCGGGGAAGGTCGCCCTCGCGCGCCATCGCGAAGCTGGTGCGACCGATGCCCGCGATCAGCGCCAGCAGCGCGCCGAGCGATGCCGCCGCGGCACCGACACTCACGACAGCAGATGTCCAAACGAAGCCGGAGGCTGCCGCTGCGTCAGCAACCGGAGCGAGCGACGCGGCAGTTGCATTCGGGCCCAGGGCTGAGAGCACCGCGGCCGCCACGATGAAGTAGAGAATGAGCGCGAGGGTGAACGCGATGAGGATCGCGCGGGGGATCGTTCGCGCGGGGTCGCGGACTTCTTCTCCCATGGTGGCGATGCGCGCGTATCCGGCAAAGGCGAAGAAGAGGAGTCCAGCAGCCTGAAGAATGCCGTACCAGCCGAACTCACCGAGAGCCTCGGCGGTGAGCCAACCGGGGGTGTCAGTGGCGGAGCCTGCCGCAGCGACACCGATAGCCAGGCTGATCAGTACGATCGTGACGATCGCACGAGTGAGCTGCGCAGTGCGGGTGATACCGAACCAGTTGACCGTGATCAGCCCAACGACAGCAATGATCGCGACGGGACGTTCCCATCCGCTGGGCGCGGCATACGCGGCGAAAGTCAACGCCATCGCGGCGCAGCTTGCGGTCTTGCCGATGATGAAGCCCCAGCCCGCGGCGAATCCCCACCAGGGTCCGAGTTCGGCGCGCCCGTACGCATAGGTGCCACCCGATGTCGGGTGTACCGCGGCGAGCTGAGCGGTGGAGGTGGCGTTTCCAAACGCCACGACTGCGGCAATTGCGAGACTGACGAGCAAACCGGAGCCGGCAGCTGCGGCCGCGGGTGCGAAGGCGGCAAAGACTCCGGCGCCGATCATCGATCCCAAACCGATGAACACGGCGTCGCTCAGCCCCAGGCGTCGCTCGAGTGAGGGGGCTGTCACGGTGGCATCCTATGTCCCAGAAGAAACGGGGTGGTGTACACCGCTGGTAACCGCCCGGTCGTATCGTGTTCAGCTATTCGATGTGGACTCTGCTCATGGGGCGCACGGTGAAGCGGCAGAGCGTACGGACGTTGCAGAGCGTACGGACGTTGCAGAGCGGATTGTTGGCGGTCGCGGTGATCGTGGCCGCGATGCTCAGTGCTCGCACGGCACTACACCGACAAGCGGCAATCGCACGGCGTCGCATCGGTAAGCCGCTCGGCGAAGACGCCATCGATGCCGACCGTGTCTGGCGACGGTCACTCGAGGGTTCGCCGATCGAGCTACTCCTGCTCGGCGACTCGATCGCGGCAGGGCTGGGCGCGCACCGACGCAAGGACACCCTCGGCGGCAGACTTGCGAAAGCGCTAGCATCGCAGTTTCAGCGGCCTGTGCGCCTGACCACGGCGGCGGTTGTGGGCTCGGAGACTTCGCAGCTGAGTGTGCAACTCGACGGCCTCGACGACGGATACGTTGCAGACGTCGCCGTCATCATCGTCGGCGGCAACGACATCACGCATCGTGTTCCCGTCACGATCTCAGCGGGTCACCTATCGGAGGCCCTCGAGCGTCTGCACACTCAGGGGTCACGGGTTGTTGTCGGTACATGTCCAGACCTCGGGGCTCTGCGCCCCGTCCCGCAACCGCTGCGAACACTTGGCTCGCGACTTTCCCGTCAGCTGGCATCGGAACAGGCAACGGTGGCGCGGCGTGCAGGCGCATACGCGGTGTCGCTGCGCCATACCGTGGGGCAGTTCTTCATTTCCGAACCCGATGAGATGTTCAGTCTCGACCGCTTTCACCCGAGCGCCCTCGGATATCGGCGCACTGCCGACGCCCTCCTGCCCGCTGTTGCCGCGGCGGTGGCCGAGCGACAGGCTGCCGCGCACGAGGTGACCGTCCCGTGCGTCCTTGAGCAGAACCCACGCGCGTAAACAACCAGGTGCGTTCGCTGCGCGGCGCTGGTAGCGTGCGCTCAACGGCATCACTTGGGCCCAGCATCGAGGAGGCGTCAGTGTCAGCATCCACTTCCGCGTCGGCATCTGCAGGTGTCGCTCCGCAGCGCGAGCAGTGGACCGGCCAGGCCGGATTCATTCTGTCAGCAATCGGATCAGCAGTGGGTCTCGGAAACATCTGGCGGTTTCCCGGGGTCGCGTATGAGAACGGCGGCGGCGCGTTTCTGATCCCTTATCTCGTGGCACTGATCACCGCGGGCATCCCGATTCTGTTTCTCGACTATGCGATCGGGCACCGGTTTCGCGGCGCGGCGCCGACCGCCTTTCGTCGACTCGGCGGGCGGCGTCATGGGCGGTGGCTTGAGGGGCTCGGTTGGTTTCAAGTGACGATCGCTTTCGTGATCGGGCTCTACTACACCGTGGTGATCGCCTGGTCGCTGAGCTTCTTCGTGTTCTCATTCGATCTGCGTTGGGGCGACGATGCTGCCGGATTCTTGATCAACGACTATCTACAGCTCGGTGATCCAGGCTTGAGCACACAGTTTGTGCCAGGGGTGCTCATTCCGCTCGTGATCGTGTGGATTGCGGCAATCGTCGTGCTCGGGGCAGGTGTGGCACGCGGCATTCAGCGAGCGAACTTCATCTTCTTGCCACTGTTGGTCGTAGCTTTTCTGATTCTCGTTGTGCGTGCGCTCTTTTTGCCTGGCGCCGCCGATGGGCTCAACGCCTTGTTCACGCCGCAATGGGACGCCCTCGCCAATCCAAATGTGTGGATCGCGGCGTACAGTCAGATCTTCTTCTCACTGTCGATCGCCTTCGGCATCATGATCACCTACTCGTCGTATCGCAAGCGTCGGTCGAACTTGACCACTCCCGGTCTCGTGGTGGCGTTCTCGAACTCTTCGTTCGAGATTCTCGCCGGCATTGGTGTGTTCGCCACCCTCGGGTTCTTTGCTTTCGAGCAGGGGATAGCAGTGAGCGAACTAAACGACATCACCGGGGTCTTGCTGTCATTCGTTACCTTCCCGGCAATCGTTTCCGAGATGCCCGGCGGTCCGCTGTTCGGCGCGTTGTTCTTTGGATCGCTCGTCGTCGCGGGATTCACCTCGCTGCTGTCGGTCTTGCAAGTAGTCTCGGCCGCATTTCAGGAGAAATTCAACCTGTCGCCGCGCCGCTCTGCCGCGACGATCGGGGTCGTTTCGGGAATGCTCTCGGTGCTGCTGTTCTCGACCACGACCGGACTCATCGCACTCGACACAATCGACCATTGGGTCAACAACATCGGCATCGTGACCTCGGCGATTCTGACCGTCGTCTTTGTTCTCTGGATGCTGCGCCAGGGGAACGAACTTCGCTTCCATCTCAACAGCGTTTCCACGTTTAGGGTGGGGCGTTCGTGGCTCTTCTTCGTTGGCTTGCTTGCCCCCGTTGTGCTCGGTTACATGCTGATTCAGCGCATCATCGTGCTTGTCTCCGAGGGATACGAAGGCTACCCGGTCAGTTACCTTGTCGCGATCGGCTGGGGTGCGGTGCTGCTCTTGGTCATCGGCGCTGTGGTGATGCCGCTGCTGAAATGGAAGCGCCCTGTGGATGACTTCGATGCATGGCCCGAGTACACCGAGGAGGTGTCGCGATGACCGCCGTTGCCATCACGTTCCTGATTCTTGCCCTCGTTCTGGTGTGGGGAGGGCTGATCCTCAGCGTTCTCGCGCTGAGGGCGCGGCCGGAGGTTGAGAAGTATCCTGCTGGCGGGATCGACGATCACCGCGAAGATGAGGCGCCGATCGTTCACGACACTTGAAGGTATCGGCTCGGCTGGCCTCGTTGCACGGGAATGCAGAGTTGTTCTAGTTGATATAGAATAACTTTGTGCTAGTCAGAATCGAACCCACCAGCGATGAACCCCTGTTCGAGCAGATCGCAGCCTCCATCCGGTCGGATGCTGCGGCGGGACGATTGCGCTCCGGGGACCGGTTGCCGCCCGCTCGCGAAGTAGCCACCGCTCTCGACGTCAATTTGCACACGGTGCTGCGCGCCTACCAAGACTTGCGTGACGAGGGGCTCGTCGATATGCGGCGTGGCCGGGGTGCCGTGGTTACCGATGCGGTAGCTGCGCTCGCACAACTGCGAAACGAGATCGACGAGCTGGTGGCGCAATCTCGCCACCTCGGCATCTCACCTGAACTGCTGACCTCTCTGGTAAAGGAAATCGCCCATGACCGTTAAATCCTCTCTCGTCGCTCGCCGATTCGTTTTGGTTGCGGTCATCATCCCGGCGATGATCACGCTCGCAGGCATCGTGGTTCAACTCGTCGCATTGCCCTACGTGCCCTCGACCGTAGCCACCCACTGGAATGCTTCAGGTGAGCCTGACGGGTTCGCGCCAGCGTGGTCAGTTCCGCTCGCGACGCTGCTGCTTGGTATGGGGGTGCCGACTTTGCTCGCGCTGCTTGCAGCCCCCGGCCTTCGGCGCGGCGACAGGGGAGTGACCTATCGCTTCCTCGGCGCGACAGGAACGTGGGTTTCCGCTCTCATTGTCGTGTTGTTCACGTGGACCTTCGTGATTCAGGCGGGTGGGGAGTCGTCGGCGGAAGGCGCGGGAATCTACTTTGCCTTCGTCGTGGCATTGGTCGTCGCGTCGGCGCTGGCGCTGATGGCGTGGTTCTTGCAACCTGCGACAGCGACGGTGCGCTCGCTCTCGCGGGCCCCGCAAGACCTCGCGCTCGCCTCCGGCGAACGCGTCGTCTGGGTGCATGGAGCTGTCATGAAGCCGGCGGTGATGTGGGTGCTCTGGGGTCTGTCGATCGCTCTGACTGGCGCGGGCATTATAGCCATCGCCGCGGATTCCGGAGCGTCGGGATGGATTCTCGCGGCGACCGGGCTGCTCTTGGTGATTGTGGTAGGCGCGACAACAGCTTTTCGTGTCGTCGTGAACGACGCGGGCCTGACGGTGCGCTCCGTGTGGGGAGTGCCGCGCTTCTCGGTGCCACTGACCGACGTGGCAGGGGTCGAAGTGGCGGACGTGATGCCGATGGGGGAGTTCGGAGGCTGGGGAGTTCGAATGGCTCCGGGGCGTTTTGGCGTTGTGCTTCGGGCGGGCCAAGCAATCGAAGTCACCCGCAACGACGGGCGACGCTTCGTGGTGACGACTGACGATGCCGAAACCGGAGCAGCGTTGCTCGCGGCTCTTGCTGAGCGTGCGACCAAAGCATCGAGCTGACGCACGCTGATTGATGGAGTACCGAGACCGTCAGGACACCGCGATGTGCTTGACGCCACCGCGCCTCGGCGGTTGGCTGGACTCATGCCCGAGCCTTCTGCAGACGTTTGGCGCCGCGTCGACACCTACCTGACCGAGCTCCTTGTGGGAGCGGATCCCGTGTTGGATGCGGCGGTGCACGATCAACACGCCGCCGGGCTGCCAGCAATCGAGGTCGCGCCGGTGAACGGCAAGTTCTTGAATCTGCTGGCCCGCATCGCAGGCGCTCGCCGTGTGCTGGAGATCGGAACTCTCGCCGGGTACTCGACGATTTGGCTGGCGCGCGCCATTCCTGGCGACGGTCAGGTGATCACGATTGAGGCCGAACCAGCCAATGCGCGTGTGGCGCGCACCAACCTCGACCGCGCGGGCGTGGGGGCGAAAGTCGATATTCGAGTCGGACGTGCTGTCGACGTGCTCCCCACCCTTGCCAGCGATGCGCCGTTTGACCTGGTGTTCATTGACGCAGACAAGGAATCCAACACCATCTACCTCGACTGGGCTGCGCGCCTGGGGCGAGCCGGCACCGTAGTGATTGTCGACAACGTTGGGCGCGCAGGCGAGATCGCTGACCCGGCGACCACCAACTCTCAGGTGATCGGGACACAGCGAGGGCTTGAGATGCTCGCCCGTGATCCGCGCTTCGATGCCACAGCGCTGCAGACCCTTGATCGAAAGGGCTACGACGGAGTCGCTGTGGCAGTTGTAATTTGAGCGCGATGACGCTCGCTTTGGTGCAGAACGAAATATGACACTGGCAAGTTCGCGCACGGTCACTAGACTCGTGAACGGACCGAAGACGCTCCGCAGATCCACCCCTCCACGACACAAGGAGTACCCAAGTGGCACTTATCGAGGCAGTAGGCGCACGCGAGATTCTGGATTCACGCGGCAACCCGACCGTAGAGGTGGAGGTCTTGCTCGACGATGGCATCGTTCAGCGCGCGGCCGTTCCCTCAGGTGCGTCAACCGGCGCGTTCGAAGCATATGAGCTTCGTGATGGCGACAAGAGTCGATACAACGGCAAGGGCGTCCTCAAGGCCGTGGCCGCCGTTGTTGACGAGCTTGGCCCGGCGATTGAAGGAGTCGAAGCGAGCGAGCAGCGCATCATCGACGAGATTCTGATCGAGACCGACGGAACCGACAACAAGTCGCGCGCGGGCGCAAACGCCATCTTGGGCGTTTCTCTCGCCGTTGCCAAGGCCGCCGCAGATTCCGCAGATCTTCCGTTGTTCCGCTACCTTGGCGGCCCGAACGCGCACGTTCTTCCCGTGCCGCTGTTCAACGTCATCAACGGTGGCTCGCACGCAGACAACGGCATTGACTGCCAGGAGTTCTTCCTCGCGCCCATCGGCGCAGCGAGCTTCTCTGAGGCGCTTCGCTGGGGTGCCGAGACGTATCATGTGCTGCACAGCGAGCTGAAGGCAGCCGGATACGCCACCGGACTTGGCGACGAGGGTGGTTTCGCACCCGACCTCGGCAGCAACCGCGAGGGCTTGGACTTCTTGGTCAAAGCGATCGAGAAGGCTGGCTTCACTGTCGGCACCGACATCGCGCTTGGCATGGACGTCGCAGCAACCGAGTTCTACTCCGAGGGCAAGTACCACTTCGAGGGCAAGCCATGGACGGCAGCGGAGCTCACTGACTACTACGTTGACCTCGTCGACAACTACCCGATCGTCACGATCGAAGACGCTTTGGCAGAAGACTCCTGGGAAGACTGGAAGGCGCTGACCGAGAAGCTGGGTGTCAAGACGCAGCTCGTCGGCGACGACCTTTTCGTCACGAACCCCGAGCGACTGAAGCAGGGCATTGACCTTGGCGTTGCCAACTCGTTGCTGGTGAAGGTCAACCAGATCGGCACACTGAGCGAAACGCTCGACGCCGTTGATATGGCCCACCGCGCTGGCTACACGTCGATGTTCTCGCACCGTTCCGGTGAAACTGAAGACACGACAATCGCCGACTTGGTTGTGGCGACGAACGCCGGTCAGATCAAGAGCGGCGCGCCCGCTCGCAGCGAGCGGGTAGCAAAATATAATCAACTTCTGCGCATCGAAGAAGAGCTCGGCGACGCCGGTAGCTTTATCGGCCGTGCCGCGTTCCCCCGTTTCAAGGGATAGCGCTCAACAAACTGCAAGTGAGAGGGGGAGCCGTGGCCAAGACGACGGCTCCCCCTTCTCGTACTCCCCGCTCCCCGGGGAGGGGCCAGCTCGACGTGCGGGGTTGGCTTGGTGGCATCCGCCTGTCGGGGTTTATGGTCATCATGCTCTCGCTCGTGGTGCTTGCTGCTTTCGTGCTCGTGCCGACCATAGGCACCTACGTCAATCAGCGGCAGCAGATCGCTGCTCTCGAAGCCGCAGTGCAACTGAGCCAAGAAGAAATGGCAGCGCTCGAGCAAGAACGCGATCGGTGGTCAGACGCTGCCTACATCACCACCCAAGCACGCGAGCGGCTGTACTACGTCAAACCGGGCGAGGTTGTCTACCTGGTAGATAACGATCTGCCGCCCGAAGATCTTCCTGTCGAGCAGCGCGAAGTGAGCGAAACGCTGGAGGTCACGCGAACCGATTGGATGGCGCAACTCGTCTCTTCGGTGACAGAAGCGGGACTCGCGCAGACTGTCGTCGCGCCAACGATCGGCATTCCCGATGAAGCGCCCACGCCCTCAGCCACACCGACCGAGTAATCCAGCGGTGTCTCAGCCGTACCCGGTAGCGTAGCCGTCGTGACGACCCCGCCTTTCGCCCCTGTCAGTGATGCTGATCTCGCCGTTCTCCGGGAGCAGCTCGGACGCCCCGCGCGGGGTGTGATCGGAGTCGCGGCGCGTTGTGTATGCGGCAATCCCACAGTGGTCGCGACCGTGCCGAGGTTGCCCGATGGAACGCCGTTCCCGACCTTTTACTACCTCACCCATCCTGGCGCAACAATCGCGATGTCCAAGCTCGAAGCCGACCATCAAATGAACGTCTTTGCCGAAGAGCTGGCAGAAGACGAAGCGCTCCGGGCTGCCTACCAGCGTGCTCATGAGGCGTACCTCGCCGATCGTGCGCAATACGGAGAGGTCGCGGAGATCGAGGGGATCTCTGCGGGTGGAATGCCCACACGAGTCAAATGCCTCCACGCGCTGGCAGGCCACGCGTTGGCTGCTGGCCCGGGTGTGAACCCGGTCGGTGACCGAGCGCTCGAGATGTCGATCTGGTCGCCAGAACGCTGTGTGTGCGCCGATCCCGGAAACGGCGGATGATCCGCCGTTCGTTCGCCACACTCGCGGCAGCCAGCGTGCTCGCCGCGGCTCTGCCGTTGACGGCCGCAGCGGAGTCAGTGCAGTCGATAGCATCATCGAGCATGTCCGGAGCTGTGACTGCAGTGCCCCCCGTAGCGACCCCCGCAGCGACCCCGACCGCGACGCCCGAAGCCGATGACATTGACCCCGTGCGACGCGCGGAGTACTGGCTGGAAGACTATGGAATCTATGACGCTTGGGAAGTGACGCGCGGCGAAGGCGTGCGCATCGCGATCATCGACACGGGCATCGGTAGAGGACCGGCCGAGTTCGAGGGGGCGGTGGTGGCCGGCACTGATGTCTCGGGCCTTGGCACTCCCGATGGTCGCACTCCAGTCGGTGCTGTCGATGCTGATCACGGCAGCTGGGTTGGTTCACTGGCAGCTGCCCGTGGCACCAGCGCAGAGGAAGGCATGGTCGGCGTGGCGCCGGAGGCTGAGCTGCTCTCAGTTTCGGTCGGGTTTGGCGCTGCCGCTCAAAAGCCCTTCACCGAGCAGATTGCGGAAGCAATCCGCTGGTCAGTTGACAACGGTGCAGACGTCATCAATATGTCGCTCACCACGAATGAGGCAACCTGGGATCAGAGTTGGGATGACGCATTCATGTACGCATTCGACAACGACGTCGTTGTCGTTGTCGCGGCGGGCAACCGGGGGAGCGGAACCACGAGAGTTGGCGCCCCTGCCACCATCCCGGGGGTTTTGACGGTAGGCGGAGTAGACCCCAACGGAGTGGCGAGCGTCGACGCGTCGACGCAAGGAATCACGATCGGAGTGTCGGCCCCCAGCGAACGCCTCATCGGCGTGTCTGCTGACGGCCGGCTCGTGCAGTGGGACGGCACCAGCGGTGCTGCGCCCATTGTTGCCGGCATCGCGGCCCTGGTTCGTTCAGCCCACCCCGACCTCGATGCAAACAGTGTCATCAATCGAATCATTCAGACGGCTGAGCCCGCCGCAGCCGCGACGGCAGATCCTGATCCGCTCTACGGCTACGGGCTCGTAGACGCGGGCGCGGCCGTGACAGCGAGCATTCCTGCCGTGCAGAGCAACCCGATGGGCAGCCTCAGCGACTGGATTCGGCTGTACCGTCGCGCCGACAGTGCACCGGTCCCCGTGCAGACGCAAGAGCCCGTTGTCGTGCCCGCGCTTCCGCCCGTCGATGACGTCACCACGGTGGCTTCGCCCCTGCTTCCGAGCTACTCAACCCTCATTTACGGCTCGGTTCCACTCATGCTTTGCACTGCCAGCGCTATACTGGTGGCGCTCGGCGTCACTGCTGCTGTCCGACGCATCCGATCGGCGAGGTCCTCGCCGAGCCGCTGATACTCAGGAGTAATTTCCCCCGTGACGAACACCGTGCCCAAGATCCTCATTGTCGGTGGCGGATACGCAGGCTTTTATACCGCCTGGAAGCTCGAGAAGCACCTTCGCAAGGGCGAAGCCGAGGTCACCATGGTTGACCCGCTGCCCTACATGACCTACCAGCCGTTTCTTCCCGAAGTTGCTGCCGGAGAAATCGAGGCCCGCCACGTCATCGTCGGACACCGCCGACACCTCAAGAAGACTCGCATCGTCACTGCCAAGGTGACGGGCATCGACCACGCGCATAAGACGGCGACGATCACGCCCGCTGTGGGCGACGCGTGGGAAGAGACCTACGACCAGATCGTTGTGACCGCCGGTGCCGTGTCGCGTACGTTCCCGATTCCCGGCATCGCCGACAACGCAATCGGGCTCAAGACGATCGAAGAGGCTGTCGCGATTCGTGACCGGGTGCTGACGAACTTCGAGCGTGCATCGAACCTGCCCGCGGGGCCCGAGCGTGACCGATTGCTGACGGTCGTAGTTGTTGGCGGTGGTTTCGCGGGAATTGAGATTTTTGCCGAACTTCGCGCGCTGGCATCCTCGCTGATCAAGGACTACCCGACGCTCAGCTTTGAAGACACCCACTTCCACCTGATCGAGGCCATGGGTCGAATCATGCCCGAGGTTTCGCTAAAGACGAGCGAATGGGTACTGAAATCGCTCGCAAAGCGCGGCGCCAACGTGCACCTCGACACGCAGTTGACCGGCGCCGTTGACGGCAACGTTGAACTGTCTACCGGCGAGATCATCCCGACCGACGTCATCGTGTGGACTGCAGGCGTTATGGCCAACCCGACGGTGGTTCGCGGCAGTGACCTGCTCGTTGAAGAACGCGGCCGCATCGCGACCCGCGCTGACTTGCGAGTCGGAACGGCCGACGAGATCGTTGAGGGTGCCTGGGCAGCTGGCGACATTTCGGCGGTTCCCGACCTCACTGGTGCAGGCCCCGGCGGCTACTGCGTGCCCAATGCGCAACACGCAGTGCGCCAGGCGAAGCTTCTTGCCAAGAACCTTGTCGCTGTGTTGCGGGGCGAACTCCCGCACGAGTACGTCCACAAGAACCTCGGCGCGGTTGCGGGGCTTGGTCTCTACAACGGCGTTTTCCAGTCGGGCAACATTGCGCTCAAGGGCTTCATCGCCTGGGTCGCTCACCGCGGCTACCACGGCCTCGCAATGCCATCGTGGGAGCGTAAGTGGCGCGTTATCGGCGACTGGTGGCACAACTTCTGGCTCGGTCGCGACAACGTGTCTCTGCAGACTGTTCAGCACCCGCGCTACGTATTTGAGGAGTTCGCCGCTCGTCCGCGCCCTGCTGCATCTTCAGACGCTCCCGCGAAGCCCGATGCGGGCGCGAAGCCCGCAGGCAAGTCGCCTACTGGCGGCTGAGGTAGCTAGGCTGCACCACGGAGCCGGCGAGTTCGTCGTACTCTGATTCAGACAGACATGCGTTTTCAGGCGTGTCTGTCGTGCCCCCGTAGCCCAATTGGCAGAGGCAGGCGACTTAAAATCGCTCCAGTCTGGGTTCGAGCCCCAGCGGGGGTACCGAAGAAATAGTGCGTCGCGGCCGCGCGGCCGCGCGGCACGCCTAGGCTGTTGATATGTGCGCGCACCCGAAGCGGGCCCTATGAGCCTCACTATGCTGTCCACCCCAACGACGGGGGCGCTTTGGAGCGACCCCGCGGCCTACTGGGGTGCGATGACCCGAGCAACCGAAAACCTCTCTGGGCCGATTGCCGCGATCAACGTCTCCGCCCTGCGGCACAACGCACTCGATCTTGTGGTGCGTGCCAGCGGTCTTCCGATCCGTGTCGCGAGCAAATCGATTCGTGTGCGCGAAGTCATGGATGCCACGCTTGCATTGCCCGGATACCGCGGCATCCTCGCCTTCACACTCCCCGAAGCACTCTGGCTAGCTGAGCGGCATGACGACGTGGTATTGGGATACCCGACGGCCGATCGTCAGGCGATTGCGGCTCTGGCAGCAGATGAGCGTGCCGCGGCCCGCATCACACTCATGGTCGATGATGTTTCACAGCTGGACCTCATCGACTCAGTGGTTGACCCCGGTAAACGACCCACGGTTCGGCTCTGCATCGACGCCGACGCCTCGTGGCGAGCCCCGGCGCTTGGACACATCGGCGTGCGCAGGTCGCCGTTGCACGAGCCAGAAGACGTTGCATCGTTTGCTCGTACGGCCGTTGACCGCCCCGGTTTCACGCTCGTTGGCTTGATGATGTACGAGGCTCAGATTGCGGGGCAGGGAGACTCCACCGGCCGTGGGGACGCAACCATCCGGTGGATGCAACGCCGCTCCGGCGCTGAGCTGCGTGAACGCCGCGGCGCAATCGTGCGCGTGTTGCGCGATATCGCTCCGATCGAGTTTGTGAACGGTGGCGGTACGGGTTCTCTTGAACTCACCGCCTCCGACCAGGCAGTCACCGAAGCTACCGCGGGTAGCGGCTTACTCGCCGGTCACCTCTTTGATGGCTATCGTTGCTTCGCCCCCGCTCCGGCTGCTGCGTTCTCGCTCGAGATTGTGCGCAAGCCGACCGCCGATATCGCAACCGTGTTGGGCGGCGGTTGGATCGCTTCCGGGCCTGCTGATGCATCGCGTCAGCCCAAACCGGTGTGGCCGCAGGGGCTCTCCACCCTGAGCCGCGAAGGCGCGGGAGAAGTGCAGACACCGTTGCAGGGCAAGGCAGCGCGAACGCTGAAAGTCGGCGACCGCGTGTGGTTTCGGCACTCTAAGAGCGGCGAGCTGGCGGAGCGCGTCGAGTCGTACCACCTCGTCGATGGGGATCGTTTGGTCGGCGAGAGCGCGACGTATCGCGGTGAACAGAAGGCCTTTCTGTGATGCGCATGGGTGGGGTCTGGCAGAACTGGGGGCGCAGCGAGATGGTTCGCCCGCAGGCTGTCGAGTACCCGCGAACGGCCGAGGCAGTGCAGCGCTCCGTAGCGGCGGCGGGTGCGCATGGGCGGCGCGTGAAAGCTATCGGCGCGGGCCACAGTTTCACCGGCATCGCGGTTGCCTCGGGCGTGCTGCTGGAGCTCGTATATCTTTCGGGTTTGGTCAGCGTCGATGCAGATCGTTCCTATGTCACGTTGCTCGCGGGAACCAGGCTTCACCATATTCCGCAGCTGCTTGCCCCATACGGACTCGCGATGGAGAATCTCGGTGACATTGACAGCCAGTCGATCTCGGGCGCGATTTCGACCGGCACACACGGCACGGGATTACGGTTTGGGGGAATCGCAACCCAGGTGGTCGGCCTCACCCTCGTCACCGCTGACGGTGAGATTCTCGTCGTGAACGAAGAGGAGAACTCTGAACTTCTCCCCGCAGCAGCGCTCGGTCTGGGGGCGCTCGGGATCATCGTCGATGTCACCGTGCGGTGCGTGCCTGCGTTCGTGCTGCACGCGCTTGAGCAACCTGAGCCGCTTGACAAGGTGCTAGGCGAACTCGATTCCCGCGTCGCAGCGACAGACCACTTCGAGTTCTACTGGTTCCCCCACACTGACAGGGCCATGACGAAGACCAATACTCGTCTGCCGGCGGATGCTCCGAAGCATCCCCTCCCGCGGATTGGGAAGTGGGTCGACGACGTGCTCGTTGGCACCGCCCTGCACCAGGTGGCGTGCAACCTGACACACTGGGTTCCGTCAACGGCGCCAGGGATTAACCGGCTCTCAGTGAAGCTGTGGGGCGACCGCGAGTTCACGGATTCCTCGGCCAGCGTGTTTGCGACTGCTCGGTCGGTGCGATTTCGAGAGATGGAGTACGCACTTCCCATTGAGAACGTGCGCGCAGCATTCGAGGCTGTGCAGGCGCTCGTGCGCAAGCGTCGCTGGCGCATCTCGTTTCCTGTTGAGGTGCGCTTTACCCAAGGTGATGACCTGTGGATGTCAACCGCCCACGGGAGAACCTCGGGATACATCGCGGTGCACCGTTACTGGCGCGACGACCCGGCGGAGTACTTTGACGCAGTCGAGCAGATCATGACGGAGTTCGGCGGCCGGCCGCATTGGGGCAAGATGCACAATCTTGACGCCGCGGCTTTACGGGAACGCTACCCGCGCTTTGATGACTTCGTTGCGGTTCGACACCGGCTTGATCCCAATCGAATGTTCCAAAACTCCTACCTGCAGCGTGTTCTGGGTGAGTGACGGCTGAGAGTACGGGCGCTGTCGTCGCCACAGGTGACGCCGTTGATTAGGATGAACTCATACTTAGAACGGAGTCGTGCGCATGTGGGAATGGCTGATCCCGGTTCTTATCGTCGTGGTGCTGGTTGCTGCAGTCGGTATTTACCTCTGGGCAACCTACAACTCGTTGGTGCAGTTGAACGTACGTGTCGACGAAGCGTGGAGCGACATCACGGTTCAGCTGAAGCGTCGCGCAGATCTGCTGCCCAACCTCATCGAGACGGTGAAGGGATACGCTGCGCACGAGAAAGCAGTGTTCGAAAACGTTACGCGTGCGCGTGCGGAAACGCTGGCGGCGTCCGGGCCAGTTGAGGCCGGGCTCGCCGAGGGACACCTCCAACAGGCGTTGAAATCGCTGTTCGCAGTGGCTGAGGCGTACCCCCAGCTTCAAGCGAGCCAGAACTATCTGCAGCTTCAGCACTCGATTGTCGATACGGAAGACAAGATCCAGGCCTCGCGACGTTTCTACAACGGAGGAGTGCGAGAGCTCAACACCAAGATCAAGGTGTTCCCGAACAACCTCTTCGCCCGCAACCTCGGGTTCCACGAGCGCGACTTCTTTGAAGTTGTCGATGGAGCTGGCATTGCGGAACCACCGCGCGTCCAGTTCTGACCCCCTGCGGCGCTGAGGTAGCACGGTGCTCTCTCTCAGCCGCCAAGATGCTCGAAGACTGGCTGTGAGTGCTCAGCTCCTTGATCAGAGGCGCCCCGCGGGCATCGTAGAGACGATCGACGCGTTGATGTATGTCAACATCGAGCCCACGGCAGCTGTCGCGCCGAGCGCTGATCTGATCTTGTGGAGCCGACTTGGCTGGCCGTATGACCCGACAGACCTGACGCGACTCGTTGAGGTTGACCGAGCGGTGTTCGAGTGGGACGGCTTCTACCGCCCGATGGCAGATCTGCCATTGTTGCGCCACGAGATGGCAGCGCGCCCGCGTTCCTCGCGGGCGCGCAGTTGGCTCGCCGCAAACGACCGCTTCCGCGAGGAGGTCTTGGCGCAGCTGGAAGCACAGGGTCCGCTTCGCGCATCTCAAATACCCGATACCGCCCAACAGTCATGGCGATCCACTGGCTGGACCAACAATCGCAACTCGATGCAGATGCTTGAGATTCTTGTCGCCCGGGGCGAGGTTGCCATCTCACGACGGGATGCTGCTGGCAGGGTCTTTGATCTCGCCGAACGGGTGTATCCGAGTGGGATGCCCACAGTGTCGCCTGTCGACGCTGGTCGCGAACGCGCTGTTCGTCGCATCGGATCAATGGGGATTGCGCGCGCAAAGTCGCTGTCGCGCGTCTATGAGGCGGTTGAGCTGGATGACGTTGCTGAGGCGGCCACGGTCGAAGGCACGAACGGGGTCTGGTGGGTCGATTCGAGCGTGCTGAATGGGAATTTTCTGCCGCGGACGGCGCTGCTTTCGCCGTTTGACCGTATGGTTTTTGATCGCGCAAGGCTGGAAGAGCTCTTCGAGTTCGAGTACTTACTAGAGATGTACAAGCCGGCGGCTGCGAGGCGGTGGGGCTATTTTGCACTGCCGATACTTCACGGCGATCAATTCGTCGGCAAACTTGACGCGAAGGTCGATCGCAAGGCGGGCGTGCTGCGTGTTCAGGCTATGCACGAAGACACGCGATGGTCGCGGGGAGTGCGCGACGACGTGGAACGCGAGATCAGTGCTCTCGCGTCGTGGCTTGGCGTCGAGCTTGCTCGCTGAAGTCCTAAAAGACCGAGAGCACCATCTCGTTACCGATGAACTGGACTGTTCCCTGCATTGCCCAGTCGTCGGACCGATAGGTGAATGATTGTGTCTCACCATTGCGCGTGGTTCCTGTTGCGGTCGCCACGATCACGCCGCCGGAGGAACGGAAGCTCCCACCATCGTCGCTGATCTCCACGGCGGGGTAGGAGCTGATTTCGAAAGCAATGCGGTCGAGCGAAGCGAGATCAACGCCCCACGGCACGCGGATGCCACATTCGTTTGGGACGTCATCGACTGACGCCGCGCAAGAATCGGCATAGCTATCGAGCTGCTCCTGAACAGCAACGATGGCCTCGGCAGAGACCTCTGCGGGCGCAGAGACACCAACCGTCGAGCCAGGGGTAACGCGTGCCGTCACCGTGCCTTCGAGGAGGTCTACGGGAGCTGCCGACACCGAATACACAGCGGGCAGCAACACCACGGTGGCGGCGGATAACACGAGTGTGCCCGCGGCCATCACTGAGTCGCCCTGCTGGGCAGTCGGCACGATGACGCCGAGGGCATCGGGGGTGAGGCCCCAACCGTCGTCCGTCTCCACGAGAGACAACGTGCCTTCGACGTTCTCGCCCTCGAGGAGGAAGGTAAACGTTGCAGTTGCTGCCGCATCGGAAGACTCAACACCCAGCACCTCGGGCGAGGTGATGAGGGAGGCCGCAGTGTCGAGTGCTGCCGCGAGCTCCGACTCATTGCGGGGCGAGTCAACGATCAACTCTGCGGCCGATTCACCGTCGCCAGCGGCAAGAGCGCTCAGATAGGACTGCGCAGCCTCCTCTGGACCGGCCGCGTTGGTTGAGAGGGAAACGATGCCGATGACCACGCCAGCCAGAACGACTGCTCCTGCAACGATGGCGACGACTCCGGCACGTTTCACTCTTCCTACGCTAGTCGTCGTGAGTCTCGATGCTTGCGGTGGTGCTCGCAGCGAGCGAGCTCGTGGGCCTGGCGAGAGCTTCGTGTCGCTTCGCATATGGCATGGCGTGTGCAAGGTCGTCGGTTGCGTTACCCCACCCCGATACAGAGATACCCTCGAGGCCCTGCCACCGTGCCGCATCCTCTAATACTCCAGCGAGCCGCGCGGCGGCGTCGAGGGGTGCGTCGCGCTCCCACCACGCAGATTGCACAAGCAACCGCGATGCTGCTCGCTCGGCTTTCAGATCGACACGGCCAACGATGGTGTCACCGACAATCACCGGAAGCGAGTAATAGCCGAACTGCCTCTTACGCGCGGGAGTGTAGATTTCGATTCGGTAGTCGAAAGCGAATAATCGCTTCGCCCGATCGCGAAACCACACCGTGGGGTCAAATGGGGTGAGAACAGCTGCCGCATCGACTTGGCGGGGGAGCGCAGCGTCACGGTGTAGCCACGCGGGGAGTGGCCGGCCGTTGCGAGTCCAACCCGAGACGCTCACCTGCTGCAACTCGCCAAGCTCGCTCAACTCTGCAACGGCGGCGAGCACCGCTCGACGGTCGTTGATACGCCAGTAGTCGGCGAGATCAGCTGCCGTCGCAACGCCATAGGCGCGCGATGCGCGTCTGACGAGTTCGCGAATGGCATCCTGGCGCGACACCGAGCGCGCCATGGTTTCTGGGGCAATGACGTCTTCTGCCAGCGCATAGGTGCGCTCGAAGCCCTGCCGGCCGGCGATCGCCACCTCGCCGAACAGCCATAGGTACTCGAGCGATCGCTTGACAGCATCCCAATCCCACCACGGCCCGCGCGTGGCGCGCTTGCTATCGTGCTCGATCTGCGCTGGCCGCAGCGGGCCGCGCTGTCGCAGTTCTGCGCGCACCCAGTTGACGGTGGCTGAATTCTGCAAGAACCAGCCGTCAGGGTCTGAGCCATACTTCTGCCGCATGTTCTCCATGCGAAAGCCGAAGAGCGACCAATCTTCGGCCGGAATGAACGCGGCAACGTGCGCCCAGTACTCCACGTACGGCGAACGCCGTTCGAAAAGAAGCTTGTCGAGCTGCGCAGTGTCGTAGGGGCCGAGACGTGAAAACAGTGGCATGTAGTGAGACCGAGCGAACACGTTGACCGAATCGATCTGCAATGTCGACATGCGTGCCAGGGTGGCATTCAACTGCCGTGTTCCGACGTTTCGCGAGGGCGCGCGGGCGAACCCCTGAGCGGCGAGCGCGACGCGTCGGGCCTCGGCGGCGCTGAGTGAATTCTTCACGGGGCCAGGCTACGGGGGACCGCGGACAACGCCGCATAACGTTGGAGGCATGTGGCGGGCCTAAACTGGCGGGATGAGCGGCCCTGATGAAAAGCCCAAAGGCTCGCTGTTTGACGCGCTTCGCGATCGCAACCGCGTAGTTACCTCCGACATGTCGGAGATCGTGCCTCACGGTTTGCGTGTCGCCACCGCGTTCTCATGGCGTTTTTTGGTGATCTCAGCAGCGATCGGACTTGCCATTTGGCTGGTAATTCAGCTCAAGCTCTTGGTCATACCGCTGATGGTCTCCATTCTCATCACCGCGTTGGTGTGGCCCGCGTTCTCGTTTTTGGTGCGCCGCCGCGTGCCTCGCTGGTTGGCAATTGTGATCGCCGTGGTCGGACTATTGGCGATTGTTGCCGGTTTGGTGTGGTTGGTCGCATGGCAGGTAGGTGAACAGTGGGCGTCAGTGCAGGCCAGCACCGTGGAAGCGCTACAGCAGTTTCGCCAGTACCTGATCGATGGTCCGTTGCATCTCACCGCAGCTCAGCTGGATGACGTGCTGAGCCAGTCGTGGCAGCTGATTCAGCAGCAGGCAGAACTGCTGTGGAGTGGCGCGCTCGCATTGGGCACTACCGTCGGGCACGTCGCCACGGGCACTCTGCTGGCACTGTTCATTCTGATTGCTCTGCTCGCGGACGGCGCCGGAATCTGGCGTTGGACGGTGAGAATCTTCCCCCGCCGCGCGCGCGCGGCAGCCGATGGCGCAGGGCGGGCGGGCTGGGTCACCATCGTCAACTACTCGCGCACCCAGCTTCTGGTAGCGACGGTAGATGCGATCGGCATCGGCCTCGGCGCGTACCTCTTGGGCGTTCCACTTGCCATCCCTATCGGCGTCTTGGTCTTTCTGGGCGCTTTCATCCCGATCGTGGGAGCGGTGTTGACAGGCACCGTCGCGGTGTTCCTTGCCCTCGTGTACAACGGGCCGTGGATTGCGCTGTGGATGCTCGTGGTGGTTTTGGGCGTGCAGCAGGTTGAAGGACATATTTTGCAGCCATTGCTGATGGGCTCAGCGGTGAAGGTGCACCCGATCGCGGTCGTGCTGGTTGTCGCCGGCGGCGCAATGATCGCTGGCATTCCCGGCGCACTGTTCGCGGTGCCCGTCGCCGCGTTTGTGAATGTGGTGGTGGTGTATCTGGCCGCGCGCGCCTGGGAGACCGGGCTGAAACCCACGGGAGATTTGATATGGGACACTGTCCCGCGTCCGAGGAGGACCCGTTCGTGAGCGTACAAAACCCGTCACAGTCAGTGGTGCACGAGAAGTCTCGTGCACCGTCGATCGCCGACTTTGACGATGCCGCGGCGTCGCTAGAAGGCGTGATTCGTGAGACGCCCCTCGACGTCTCCGACTTTCTCTCTGAGCTCGTGGGAGCACCCGTCTACCTGAAGCTTGAGAACCTGCAACGCACCGGATCGTTCAAGATCCGCGGTGCGACGTATCGGCTCTCGCGACTGACAGAAGAAGAGCGAGCACGTGGCGTTGTCGCAGCTTCCGCCGGAAACCATGCACAGGGCGTGGCCCTGGCCGCGAAGACGCTGGGCATTCCCGCGACGATCTTCATGCCGCTTGGCGTGCCTGTGCCCAAGCTCTTGGCAACTCGAGGCTACGGCGCAGACGTGGTGCTTGAAGGTGCCACGGTGGAGACTCCGTTGCGTCTCGCCGCGGAGTTTGCCGAGCGCACTGGGGCTATTTTCATCCACCCGTTCGATCATCCTGATGTCATTGCTGGTCAGGGAACGCTTGGAATTGAACTCATTGACGCGATCCCTGACCTCGACACCGTGGTGCTTGGTATCGGCGGTGGCGGGCTGATCGCTGGCGTCGCCGCCGCAGTGAAGGCTCGCGCTGCTGCAGCGGGTCGTACCGTGCGGGTGATCGGTGTACAGGCCGAGAACTCAGCTGCCTACCCCACGTCGTTGCGCGAGGGCATGCCGCTCACTGTTGAGACCCGCCCGACCATCGCAGACGGCATCGCAGTTGCTCGGCCGGGAGACTTGCCGTTCGAGATCATCCGCGAGCTCGTCGATGAGGTCGTGACCGTCACTGAAGATGACATCGCTCGCGCTCTGCTGGTGCTGCTCGAACGGGCCAAACAGGTAGTGGAGCCCGCAGGGGCGGTCGGTGTGGCCGCGATTCTTGCTGGCAAGATCCAGGCCAACGGCCCCACTGTCACAGTGCTCTCGGGCGGCAATATCGACCCGTTGCTGTTGCAGCGCGTGGTCGCTCACGGCCTTTCCGCATCCGGTCGCTATATGACTCTGCAGATTCCGTTGCCGGATCGTCCTGGCCAGCTCGCGCGTGTGTCTGAGCTGTTGTCGCAGGCGGGGGCAAACGTGATCGAAGTGCTACACACCAGACACGGACAGGGATTGCAGATTAGTGAAGTGATCCTGCAGTTGAGCGTAGAGACCCGTGGTCAAGAACACCGTGCCCACGTGATCGACGTGCTCGAGCAGGCTGGTTTCACTGCACGGGTCGCGCTGGACTAACCGGCAGGCTACTGGCCGGTGTAGGTGGCGACTTTCACGATCTCTACGCTGATCTCGCGACCGTTGGGCGCGGTGTAGCTCGTTTTCTCGCCCTCGTTCAAACCAAGAATGGCAGCGCCCAGCGGGGATGCTTCACTGTACACATCGAGCTCGGAGCCGACTGCGATTTCACGATTGCCGAGGAGGAAAACCTCTTCGCCCCCAGCGACGATCGCCGTGACAACGATTCCCGACTCGACAACGCCGGTGCTCTGCGGTGCTTCGCTGACGGTTGCAGTCTTCAGCAGATGCTGCAGAGTGCGGATGCGTGCCTCCTGCTTGCCCTGCTCGTCTTTGGCCGCGTGGTAGCCGCCGTTCTCTTTGAGGTCGCCTTCTTCGCGCGCGGCTTCAATGCGCTTGGCGATCTCTTCGCGTCCGGTCGTCGACAACTGCTCGAGCTCGGTGGCGAGACGGTCGTAGGCATCTTGGGTGAGGAAGGTCACTGGGGCATCGTTGGACACGTCTGACTCCTTCAGTCGGGGGCGCGCATATAAGTCAAACGCCCCGGCATTTAGCCAGGGCGCGCGGTGACGGCGTTCGGCCCAGACTACGACACCCAGCAGGAGTTGACAAAACCTGTCGTGGCCAGCGCTGTCGTCGGTATGGACTCTTCGAACTCTCGACTCGTCACGTCGGACCCCGCGAAGCTGACCACTCGCCACCCCACGATGCCGAAGTCCTCATCCTGCGCTTCGATGACGCAGGAGATATCGCGACCGGGAACCGTGGTCACTTGAAATCGCAGGGTCACGGTGTGCTCATCGATGACTTCGAAACCCGTGCTGTCGGAATCGACAGAGTTGACGTTGCTGTTGTACACCGCCCAGCCGAGCAACAGTGTCGCGACCGTGCCCAAGGCGATGGCGATGCCCAGTCCGAGCCGCTTTCGCCCCGACGTCGCGCGCCCATAGCGCTCGTCGAGCATCTGTTCAGTCGTCATGCCTTGTCGCTTTTCGTTTCCGCTCGGAGATTAGGCTGTAGGTCAAGGTTATGCGGTTCCGCGCCCTCGTGGTGCACCGCAATTGGAGCCCCCGCAGACCAGAGGACGATATGCAATCGCTTGCCGCGCACGTATGGCTGACTACAACGGTGACGCCGACTCCTACGCCGACGCTCGACCCTGACTCCGTGACTCCAGGCCCCGAGGGTTTCTTTGTCATCGCGCTGATTGTGGTCGCCGTTTTCTTGCTGGTGGCAGACATGATGCGACGAATTCGGCGCGGGCGTGTGCGCGCGGACGTCAATGAAGAGTTGGATACTGAACAGGCGCGACTCGCGGCGGAATCGGAAGAGACGCCCGGCGGTGTCGCAGGGTCCGAGTCGTCAGCAACGAACCCCGAGAGCGAACCGCCGCGCGGCTGAGGCTCGATGTCTATCCGTTGTAAGGCGGGTTGATCGCGATCAGCAAACATGCCGTCCAGTGGCATAGGAACGCCAGTACCGTGCACACGTGGAAAATTTCGTGGAACCCGAAGTGGCCAGGCCAGGGGTTCGGCTTTTTCATGGCGTAGACGATTGCCCCGCCGGTGTACAGCAGACCGCCGATGATGACGAGTACCATCATGGCGGCGTTCGCGCGGAAGAGATCGGGCATGTACATCACGGCGGCCCAACCCAACGCGAGGTAGAGCGCGACGTAGAGCCAGCGCGGGGCGTTGATCCAGAAGATTCGAAAGAGAATGCCCAGCAGCGCACCGCCCCAGACCACGGCGAGCAGGATCCATCCTTTGGGCGGTTCAAGCGCGAGCACCGCCAGTGGGGTGTAGGTGCCGGCGATGAGCAACATGATGTTGGCATGGTCGATGCGTTTCAGAACGCCCTTGGTCTTCGGGCCCCAGTTGAAACGGTGATACAGAGCCGAGTTTCCGAAGAGCAGCATCGAGGTCGCGACGAACACCGCGCACGCCCACTTGGCTGCCGACCCCTCGGCGACGACGATCAACACGACTCCCGCGACGATGGTCACCGGAAAAGTGGCGGCGTGTATCCAACCACGCCACGACGGCTTGATCTCGGGAAGCGTGGCATCGACGGCCGCCGCATCCATCAACGGAAGCTCGGGGACCTCAGGCGGGTGGGATTCCTCGCTGCGTCGACTCATGCTACCCAGGGTAGGCCCACTCCTATGCCCTCAGTCGTACATACTCAGTGCCAGCGATTGTGGCACCTAGTCTCCAAAGTTCGCCTGCGTATCGCGGTAGCGTAGGAGCGTGACACGAGGTTCGGAGAATACAGGGCGCGGCCCGCTCTATCGCCTCTACATCAAGCGACTGCGGCGACAGCTCGATCCAGGGCGTGTGCCGCATCACGTCGCCATGATGATCGACGGAAACCGCCGCTGGGCCAAGCTGCTCGGCCTCGACTCCGTGGCTCACGGCCATCGCGCCGGTGCCGCGAAGATGCGTGAGTTTCTCGGCTGGTGTGACGATGTCGGTGTGGGCGTCGTTTCGCTTTACCTGCTTTCCATGGACAATCTCCAAAAGCGCGACACCAAAGAGATCGAAGACCTCATCGAGATCATCGCTGAACTCGCTGATGAGCTCTCTCATCAGCCGGACTGGCGCGTGCAGCCGGTCGGGCGCTCCGATCTACTCCCGCCTGAACTGGCGCGCGTGCTCGCCTCGGCCGCCGAGCGCACGCGCGGTAACACTGGACTGCACGTGAATCTCGCCGTTGGCTACGGAGGCCGCGGTGAGATCGTCGACGCCGTGCGCAGCATCATCTCGCAACACGACAAAGACGGCGGCTCTCTTGAAGAGCTTGCTGCCAGCCTTACTCCCGAACAGATCGGTGAGCATTTGTACACCGGAGGGCAGCCCGATCCCGATCTGGTCATCCGCACTTCGGGTGAACAGCGGTTGAGTGACTTTCTGCTGTGGCAGTCAGCGCATAGTGAGTTCTACTTCGTAGAAGCTCTCGGTCCCGATCTGCGTGAGGTCGACTTCCTTCGAGCGATCCGTGATTTCGCGACCCGCAATCGTCGCTTCGGCAGCTGAGGCGTCATATGCATTGCACCCCTGCCTGCGGGCTTGACATGCCAGAATGACAAAGTGACGGATCTGGATGCATTTCTAGCCACGTTCGATGGGGAGCCGGGGTATTTGGACTGGGCCGCGTTCGGACCGCTTTCGCCTGCCGTTCGTGCCGAGGCGCAAGCTGATACCGAGCTGCTCGGGTCAGGGCGACCATCGAGCATTGAGCTGGTCAACGAGCACGCTACTGCGGCGGTCTCGCTGATCGGCGAGCTTCTCGACGTCGACGCGAATCGCGTTGTGCTCCAACCTTCGACCACACATGGGCTCATGCAGGCGATGTATGGCCTCACTGGCGGGCTCATGTTGGGCAGAGGAGAATTCCCATCGCTCACGGTAGCGGCCACTCGCGCTGCTGATGCGCTGGGAAACATTCAGTTGCAATGGCTTGAGCCTGATGATGGCTTCATCACCCCCGAGCTGGTGCGCGACAGCCTCACCGACGACACCCGCGCTGTCGCGGTGAGCCTCGTAGATTTTCGTACGGGCTATCGCACTGATCTCTCGGCGCTGCGCGATGTCATCGGTGACCGGCTGCTTATCGTCGACGCCATTCAAGGCTTCGGCATTGTTGATGCAGACTTCGGTGCCGCCGATGTGGTGTGCGCCAATGGCTATAAGTGGTTGCGGTCAGGACGTGGCACCGGGTTTGCGTCGTTCAGCGATCGAGCACTTGAGCGGATTGCTCCCGTGCTGTCCGGCTTCTCGGGCACAGATAGTGAACTCCCGACGGATGTCGTTCCGCTTCCGTCAACTTCCGCGCGCGCGTTCACCGTCAGCCGCGTCGACAACCTCGCGGCGGCGCGCCTTGCAACGGGACTGGCCGAGGTTCGAGACATCGGTGTCGCCACGCTACAAGCGGAGCTTGCTGAGCGCACACGAGATGTGATGTTTTTTGCGGATCGATATGAACTGCCCGTGGTGACGCCGCGCGACGAGCGACGTCGAGCGGGTATCGTCACGCTCGCGCCCGCACCGCAAGATGCTGCGCCACTCGTAGCATCACTGTCGAATCACGGGTTGACAGTGACTGTGCGCTCCGGGCTCGTACGCGTGGCGCCTCACGTCGGAACCGGCGCCAACACGCTGCGTCTGTTCGGCGATGCGCTTGCCGCTTTTTCGTCGGCACGGGTGTGGTGAACGAGCCGACTTTTCGAATTTACCCAGCCGTAACCAGCTTCCCGCGTGTCGGCCTGGCGCGATTGCGTCTGGCAGTCGTACGGTCATCTCAACGGACAAAGAGTCCGTTCGAGTCGGCCTGAAAGATCGCGACTCGTGACCTTGGTCGACTCGTGACTGCCGGGTTCACACCCGGGGCGGGAGTGGGTTGTGACCACACGAGCACTACACAATCAGCGCAGTCAGAGCGTCGAGCACATCGACGATCAGGATCAGAATCTGCGCACTTATGTGCTGGATACCTCGGTTCTGCTGAGCGATCCTCGGGCGTATTTCCGGTTTGCCGAACACAATGTTGTGATTCCCGTCGTGGTGGTCACCGAACTCGAAGGAAAACGCCACGACCCCGAGATCGGCTACTTTGCACGTCAGGCACTTCGCCATCTAGACGAACTCCGCGTCGAGCATGGCCGCCTTGACTTCCCCGTGGCGGTGGGAGAAGGCGGCACTCTGCGGGTCGAACTCACCAACACCGACGTCTCTGTTCTTCCTGCCGGAATGAGGCTCGGCGACAACGACAGCCGTATTTTGGCTGTCGCGATGAACCTTGCCCAGGACGGCCAAGAAGTCACGGTGGTCTCCAAAGACCTGCCCATGCGTGTGAAGGCGGCATCGTTGGGTATCAGCGCGGAGGAGTACCTTGCTGAGCAGGCAGTGGATTCAGGTTGGACGGGCATTGCGACCCTCGACGTCGCAGGCGACGACATCAGCGATCTCTATGAGAGCGAAGTGGCGACGAGCGAAGATGTTCGCGGTCTTCCCGTCAACACAGGGCTGATCGTTCATTCAGAGCGTGGATCGGCGTTGGGTCGAGTGACGGGGGACACCTCGTACCGGTTGGTGCGCGGTGACCGCGACGTCTTCGGCCTTCACGGTCGTTCGGCTGAACAGCGTATTGCGATCGATTTACTGACTGACCCTGAGGTGGGGATCGTCTCGCTCGGAGGCCGAGCGGGAACGGGCAAGTCAGCGCTTGCTCTGTGTGCCGGACTCGAAGCAGTACTCGAGCGTCAGCAGCAGAAAAAGATCATCGTGTTTCGTCCGCTCTTTGCCGTGGGTGGGCAAGAACTGGGATATCTGCCCGGCGATGCGCAAGAGAAGATGAATCCGTGGGGGCAAGCAGTCTTCGACACTCTCGGTTCTGTCGTCTCGGGCAATGTTCTTGAAGAGGTCGTCGAGCGCGGATTGCTTGAAGTGCTGCCGCTGACCCACATTCGCGGCCGCTCGCTGCACGATGCGTTCGTTATCGTCGACGAGGCGCAGTCGCTCGAGCGAAACGTGCTCTTGACCGTGCTGAGCCGCATGGGCCAGAACTCACGCGTGGTACTCACCCACGATGTCGGCCAGCGAGACAATCTGAGGGTCGGCCGACATGACGGCGTCGCATCAGTAATCGAAACGCTCAAGGGCCATGCGCTTTTCGCGCACATCACTCTCACCCGCTCAGAACGTTCCGCAATTGCCGCACTGGTGACTGAGCTCCTGGAGGCTGGCGAACTCGCGTGACCACACGAGCGGGAAGGCCGGGATGCCTAGCTCGGCCCTCCCGCTCGCGTCGTGGCACGGGATGAGAATAGTCTCATCCACCGTGTTCTGAGCTGACTTGAACGCGTGCGAAAATTGATCCAGAACAGATTTTGTTCGATGGGAACGGCATCATGGAAACTCGCGCAAAGTACGCAGCTGGCGGTATCGCCAGCGTGGCGGCAAGCGTCGGACTCGTAGTCGCTGTTGCCATGTCGAACTCTGCAACATTGGCAGACGTGCGCGGCACTGCAGTGGGAAGCGGAACGGTGGTTGTCAAGGCTACGCAGCGCGACGCTCCTGCTTCAGACGCTGCTGCTTCAGACGCTACTGCTTCAGACGCTGTTGCTTCAGGGGCCGAGAGCCAAGCTCCCGCCGCAGAAACACCGATCGCAACAACACCGATCGCAGAAGCCAACGGTGCTGTTGTCGCGGTCAGCGCCGCATCGAGCGAGCCGGGAAGTCAAGAGCAAGCTGATCAAGTGAAGCAGCCGAGCACCCCCGCCTCCGCTTACAAGAGCCGATCAGATGATGGCGCTCCAGCGGAGAAGATCGAGATCGTCGAACAGGTCGTTGAGAAGATTCGCGAGTCGCGCTCAGATTCGACTCGCGAGCCAGAAGGCCTAAGAGCGTCGAACGACCGCGCGTCGAGTAAGTCTGAGAAAGATCGACGCGACGACAACAAGACTCAATCGCACGTTTCCCCAGATCGTCGCGATTGACACGAGGCCGGCTTCCCCAGCCCGGCTTCCTGCCCCCGGTGTTCCCCAGCACCGGGGGCTTCTCCTTTTCTGCTGCACCCGGCCGCTCTCGGTGCTTATCCGCTACTCCCAGCGATAGCCGGTGCCACGGATCGTCACGATATGTTCGGCGCCTAGTTTGCCTCGAAGATAGCGCACATACACATCAACGACGTTCGAGCCCGGGTCGAAGTCCAGCCCCCAGACTTGGCTGAGGAGCACTTCGCGACTGAGCACTCGACCCGGATTTCGAAGGAATTGCTCGGCGAGTGCGAACTCGCGGGCTGAAAGCTCAACTTCACGGCCTGCCACTGTGGCGCGGCGGCCCAAGACGTCTAGCTCAACCTCTCCTTCGGTGATCATCATCGCGGCAGCTGCGGTGGATTCGCGAAGTCTGGAGCGCACGCGGGCGAGGAGCTCCTCAAACGTGAACGGCTTAGGTACGTAGTCGCTGGCGCCCGCGTCGAGTCCATCAACGGTGTCTCGAGTACTCGTGCGTGCGGTCAGCATGATGATGGGCACCATGGAGCCCTGCGCACGCACAAGCCGCAGCACCTCGAAACCGTCAAGGCCGGGAAGGCCGACGTCGAGCAGCACCAGATCATAGGCGCCGCCGAGGATCTCTTCTAGCGCCTTGTCTCCGTCTTCGACGATCGTTGTTTCGTATCCTGCGTTGACGAGGCCTCGACATACGAACGAGGCGATCTGTGGCTCGTCTTCGACGATAAGTATGTGCGTCATTCGAATGCCTCTCGCTGCATGACAACATCACCGGCGCGCACAGGCTGCGGTAGGGGAGTTGAGGTGGGTGGAAGGTGGATAGCGAACGTAGCGCCGCTGCGAGGAGTGTCATTGACCGTGCAACTACCGCCGTGCCCCTTGACGATTGCGTCGACGATGGCGAGCCCAAGACCCGAGCCTCCGACGGAACGTTTGCCGCCTGCCCGGTCGAAGCGCCGGAAGATTCGATGTCGTGAAGCTGGAGGGATTCCTGGCCCGTGGTCACGCACCCAGAGCTGCGTCCCATCGGCGGTCACAGAGCTGCCAACCTCGATCGGAGAGCCCGCTGGTGTGTACTTCGCAGCGTTATCGGCAAGCTGAAGCCAGGCCTGCAGCAGACGGTCCTCTTCGCCGAGAACCGTGCCGTTTCCCACCTTCTCGACGCTCCACGTATGACCAGGAATGACCGTCACCAGTTCGCCGATACGTGCGGTGAGGGCGGAGACGTCGACGTCGGTGGGAGAGTATGCCTCGCCTTCGACCGCTGCGAGCAGGTCGATGTCTTCAACGAGGCGTGCAAGGCGATCGAGCTCGGCGATCCCGATCTGACGCGCGAGTTCGACGTCGGTCGCGTCATGAGCATCCATCAGCTCTAGATGTCCACGCACGATCGTAAGAGGCGTCTTTAGCTCGTGTCGCACGTCATCGAGCAACTGCTGCTGCACAGAGACCGATCCTTGAATGCGATCCAGCATCGAATTCACCGTACGAGACATATCTGAGATGTCATCGTCACCCCTAGGGAGCAAACGAGGAGAAAGATCCGAGAGCGAGATCGAGTCGGCGGTGACACGCATATCGCGAATCGGTTTGAGTAGACGTCCGGTCACAAACCAGCCGACCACACCCGTAGCCACGAGCAGCACCAGCGCGGCGAGTACATAGGTGGTGAGAGAAGCGGTGACTGGCTGCAGCTCGGCACCAAGGTCGCTCGCGCGCACGTAGATGCCGGAACTCGGGTCGCCCTCGACCTCAGTGGGAACTGCGATATAGCGAATTGTGCGGTCATCTGTCGTCGCGGTGCCGATGATGATCTCACGGTCAGCGGTTTCGGCGACGATTCGATCGATGAACTCTTCGTCATCCGGCAGCGTGAAACCCGAGAGCGTCGACGGCACGAACGCCAACTCGCCATCGATGATAGCCATCGACGCTTCGTTGCGCGCTGGCACCAAGCGAGCGACCACAGAGCGCATATACGAGCGAAGGTCATCGAAAGACTGCGGCGTGAAGTTCTCATCCGCCGGCTGTGTGCCTTCGTCTGCTGCACCGTCTGCATCCGTCGGCGCGGGGATCGCCTGCTCGGCGACAGTCGTCAAACGATCGACCTGCGATTGCAAGCGGATGTTGACTTCGTCGAACACGCGCTCTCGCTGCACGACGAAGGTCACGCTCCCCACGATGGCGAGCCCGACGCACGTCACACCGAGGATCGCTCCCAGGATTCTGACGCGCGCCGAGATCGGCCGTCTAGTGCGGCTCACCCCTTGATTATCCAGGGTGTGTCATAGAAAGCAGGTCTAGTTTCTCGTCAAGCTGCTCGATTGTGAGTTCGCCGCGGTCGACGTAACCCAAATCGAGAACAGCTTCGCGCACCGTGATGCCCTCGGCAACCGAGTGCTTCGCGATCTTCGCTGCGGCTTCGTATCCGATGAGCTTGTTCAGAGGAGTCACAATCGACGGTGACATGCCCGCATACGCGGCCGCTCGGTCGACGTTCGCCTCGAGGCCGTCAACGGTCGTGTCAGCGAGCACTCGCATCGCGTTTGCAAGCAGGCGAATCGACTCGAGCAGTGCGGTTCCCATGACCGGGATGGCGACGTTCAGCTCGAAGGAGCCCGAGGCGCCCGCCCATGCGACAGCGGCATCGTTGCCGATCACACGAGCGCACACCATGAGCGTGGCCTCCGGGACGACCGGGTTGACCTTGCCCGGCATGATTGATGAACCCGGTTGCAGGTCTGGGATGTGCAGTTCCCCGAGCCCGGTGTTCGGGCCAGAGCCCATCCAGCGCAGGTCGTTGTTGATCTTCGTCAGCGATACCGCAATCGTGCGCAGTGCGCCAGATGTTTCGACGAGACCGTCACGGTTTGCCTGAGCCTCGAAGTGGTCTTTGGCCTCGGTGATCGGCAACTCGGTCTCAGTGGCGAGCAGCGCAATAACCTTCTGCGGGAATCCCGGAGGGGTGTTGATTCCGGTGCCCACGGCGGTGCCGCCAAGAGGCACCTCGCTGACGTGCGGAATCACGGCCTGTACGCGCTCGATACCGAGTCGCATCTGCCGTGAGTACCCGCCGAACTCCTGACCGAGCGTGACAGGTGTCGCATCCATCAGGTGGGTGCGACCCGACTTCACGACGGTCTTCCACAGTTCGGCCTTGGCCTCGAGTGACACCGCGAGGTGGTCAAGGGCGGGAATCAGGTCGTCGATCAGAGCCTGGGTGACGGCGATGTGCACCGAGGTCGGAAAGACATCGTTCGACGACTGAGAGGCGTTGACATGATCGTTCGGGTGCACCGGAGCGCCAAGCTTCTGCGAGGCGAGGTTAGCGAGCACCTCGTTCATGTTCATGTTCGACGAGGTGCCACTGCCGGTTTGGTACGTGTCAACGGGAAAATGGGCGTCAAACGCACCAGTGATGACGTCGTCGGCTGCCGCCGCGATGGCGTCAGCGATACCGCCGTCGAGCGTGCCGAGTTCTTTGTTGGCGAGAGCCGCAGCCTTCTTGATGCGCGCGAGCGCAGCGATCTGCGTCGATTCGAGACCTGAACCCGAGATCGGAAAGTTCTCGACGGCACGTTGTGTCTGTGCGGAGTACAACGCGTCTTTCGGCACGCGAACTTCGCCCATGGTGTCGTGTTCGATGCGGTATTCGATGTCAGTCACTTCATTGTTCCTTTGTGAATGTGTGGTCAGGATGCGACAAGTTCAAGGCCTACAGCGATATCAGCCACGGCCTTTCCCTGCGCGAGTTGGTAGTTCGCGCCGACGATCGCGAGGCGCCCGGACGCGATTGCGTCGGTGATGAGTTCGGAAGAATGGAGGATCTCTTTGACGGTGTCGCGCAGATGCTCGCGACCAACGTGTTCGGCGTCGATCGTGTCGGGGTTCGCTTTGCCCGCTCCGGTCGCCTGCACCACGCGACGCACGGCCGGCACGATCGGTGCGATCAGTCGCCAGATGTGCGGGGGCAGGGGAGCAGAGTCCATATTCGCGCTGTCGATGGCAGCCCGGACGGCGCCGCACTCGTCATGTCCGAGCACGACAATGAGAGGAACCTCAAGCACCGCGACGGCATACTCGAGGCTGCCGATCACTGACTCAGAGATCACCTGACCAGCGTTGCGAATGACAAAGAGATCGCCGAGGCCTTTGTCGAAGATGATTTCCGCAGCGAGCCGCGAATCCGAACAGCCGAAGAGCGCGGCTCGTGGACGCTGCCCGCTCGCAAGCTCGTGGCGACGCTCTACATTCTGACGCGGGTGCTGTGGCGCTCCCGAAATGAAGCGCTCGTTGCCGCGTTCCATCTCGTTCCACACCTGTGCGGGGGTAGGGTGCTCGCTCACTGGGACTCCGTTTCAAGCTGGTGGATGGATTCCGATACCGACTCGGCGGCCTGAAGAAGCAGTTCATCATCGGCAACGCCGTAGATGAGCACGGTGTCATCGCCGACCTGCGTCGACATCGCGGCGGTAATACCGCCGGCACGGTCGGGGTCTGAGATGTCGTACTGCGTCCAGGTGATTCCGTCGATGCTCACGCTGTCGCCAGAGTTCGCGCCGCCCAGTACTCGGGTCGTCCATGCCGCGTCTGCGTCGAAGCCCTGGGCAATGCGCACAAAACCGCTTGTCGGCGCATACACGACCGTCCAGGCGCTTAGATCGTTGCGGTCAACATAGGCACGGTTCACACGCCATGAATCGGGAGCGTCAGGCACGATAACCGATTGGCCTTCAGCGGCTTCGACGCTCTCAGCGACTGCGGCGACATCGATTGGCTCCGCTTCGGGTGCGCTGCCACGAGGAACGCCGAAGATCACGATTGCGACGAGCACGAGGGTGATGAGCAGCGCGGCGATAAGGTTGCGCGCGGTCTGGCTTGAGCGATACGCGTGTGAAGAAGCCGCTTTGCGATTGGCAGTTTCTTGCGGAGTCTCGGGACGGCCGAGTTCGGCGACAATTCGCTGTTGACTCGCCATTACTTCTGGTCGTCCTCGGCCACCGCGCCAGAGCGGGCCGCGTCGAGTCGCTGCTTCGCGCCGACCAGCCATTGTTCGCAGCGTGCTGCGAGTGCCTCGCCGCGTTCCCAGAGGGCAAGTGACTGCTCAAGCGTGGGTGCACCTTGCTCGAGCTCTGATACGACACGCACGAGTTCGTCTCGAGCCTGTTCGAACGAAAGATCCGCGACGTCGGTGACGGCTCCATTCGCTTCGGTCATGCTGTCTATCCTACTTCGGCGCGCTGGCGGATTTGCCCGTTCAAGATGTCTCCGACGACTCCACAATTTCGCCGTCAGAGCGTGCGGCAAAAGAGCCACGAGCGACGGTAACAATCACGGGTGTCGACCTCGGTGCTTGGCTGGCATCGCGAACGATCACTCCGTCGTCCAGGTGCGCGATCGCGTAGCCGCGCTCGAGCGTCGCTGCTGGTGAAAGCGCGCGTAGCGAGGCTCGGAGCTCTGAGGTGCGGCGAGCCGAGGTTTCAAGCACACGCGCGATGCGTTCGCGGCCTCGCGTCGTGACGATCTCGACGTCTTGGGCTCGCGTGTGCACGAGAGTCTCGGGCTGTCGCAGCACCGGGCGACTGCGCAATTGTTCGAGCTGAGCGATGTCATGATTGACGCGCTGCGACAACCGCGTGGCGAGCCGTGATCTCAACTGGCCGATCAGTGTACGTTGTTCGACGACGTCAGGAACCACCCGTTTTGCCGCATCGGTAGGCGTCGAGGCGCGAAGGTCGGCGATGTCGTCGAGTAGCGGTCGGTCATTCTCGTGGCCGATAGCACTCACGATAGGGGTCGATGCTGCCGCCACCGCCCGCACAAGCTTCTCGTCACTGAAGCCGAGCAGAGACTGAACATCGCCACCGCCGCGAGCGATGACGATGACGTCAACGTCGGGATCAGCATCCAATAGTTTGAGAGCCGTGATCGTCTCGGGCACGCAACGCTCCCCTTGCACGGCGACGTGCTGAGTGCGAAAGCGCACCTGTGGCCAGCGCAGCTCGGCGTTGCGGTGCACGTCTTTCTCGGCGTCCGAGCGTTCGCCGGTGATGAGGCCGATCACCTGCGGAAGAAAGGGAATCGGTTTCTTGAGTGAATCGTCGAACAGCCCTTCGGCACGCAACTGTGCACGAAGCCGCTCGAGTTTCTCAAGCTGCTCGCCCACACCGACATGGCGCATCGCGTTCACGCCGAAGGAGAGATCGCCGCGCTTGGGAAAGTAGTCAGCTTTCACCGAAGCAACGACGTGATCGCCGACCTTGAGGTCGGAGGGGAGACGATTCAGGGTGCTCGACCAGATTCGAATCGAGATTTCCGCATCGGTCACGAGATCTTTCAGTCGACCGAACACGCTGCCGCCGCGCGCGTTCCACTGGGTGATCTCGCCCTCGACCCACACCGACCCCCAGTTCGCGATGAAGCCACGAATCGTGTCGTTGAGCCGTGACACCGAGGTAGGAGCGTCGTTGGTGGAGTCTTTGGGACGTACCGAATCTGCGGGAGGCGGTTCGCCGACGATGTGGCCGGGCTCGAAGCTCGTCATGGCACCTTTCAGGCTGGCGCTCGGCACCGGCCGTAGACTCGGGGGGTGACTATCAGCATGCCCATTCCTCGTGTTCCGCGCCGGCGTGAACCACTTCAGGATATCGCCGTGCCCGGACCCAAGCGGGTGCTGCTCGCCGCTCCCCGCGGTTACTGCGCTGGCGTTGATCGCGCAGTCATAGCCGTAGAGAAGGCATTGGAACGTTTCGGCGCTCCCGTTTACGTGCGCAAACAAATCGTTCACAACATTCATGTGGTGACCGAATTGGAGCAGAAGGGCGCCATTTTCGTCGAAGAAGTCGACGAAGTGCCCGCTGGTGCGCACGTCGTCTTCAGCGCACACGGCGTGTCGCCCGCTGTCGTTGACAGCGCTTCAGACCGTGGTCTGCTGGCTATAGACGCCACCTGCCCGTTGGTGACCAAAGTGCACCGCGAGGCAGTGCGATTCGCGCGTGACGATTTTGAGATTCTGCTGATCGGCCACGAAGGACACGAAGAAGTTGAGGGCACCGCGGGCGAAGCCCCCGACCACGTCACGATCGTGAACTCACCCGAAGACGCCGACCGTATCGAGGTGCGCGATCCGTCAAAGGTCGTCTGGCTTTCGCAGACCACGCTCTCGGTCGACGAGACGATGGAGACCGTTCGCCGACTGCGCGTTCGCTTTCCTCAGCTGCAAGATCCTCCGTCGGACGACATTTGCTACGCCACCCAGAACCGTCAGGTAGCGATCAAGAAGGTGGCGAAAGACGCTGATCTCGTGATCGTCGTGGGTTCATCGAACTCCTCGAACAGCGTGCGCCTGGTTGAAGTGGCACTCGAATACGGCGCCAAGGCCGCCTACCGGGTCGACTACGCCGATGAGATCGAACAGGCTTGGCTTGAAGGCGTAGAAACCGTAGGCGTCACGAGCGGCGCATCGGTACCGGAGGTGCTCGTGCAGCAAGTGATGGACGACCTCGCCAACGCGGGCTTCAACGATGTGGAAGAAGTAAAAACCGCAGAGGAAGACCTGTTGTTCTCGTTGCCCAAGGAATTGCGCTCCACTAACGAGGGCAAGCGCGACGAGCGCGCGCTTGGCGGACGGATCACCTCATGAACGATGCCATCGACCCGCGACCACGACCGCAGTACGGCGAATATGCCACTGCCGAAGAGCAGCAAGCGCGCATCAAGCAACCAGACATCAGCCAGGCGCTCGACACCGGCGTTGTCGCGGACGTCCCCCAGGGTCAACTCTCACCTGACGTGATCCCTGCTGAGACGCCGGTGGTGGGCGAAGGCGGCGCGAAGCGGCAGAACCGTCGGCGTCCGTTCGACCGTGCAGCGACGTTCGGTCTGCTGGTTTACGGGCTTATCACGGTGGTGACGTCATTCACCGAACTCGTCGAGTACAACCCGTACGCCGAGCAGATGCTCTCGATGATGGGCGTTGATACCGATCTCGCCGCAACGATCGCCGGGCAGTCTTGGGGCATCGCGGCCGCTCTCGTGTTGGTGTTCGGCTGGTTCGTCACCGCGATGTTCTCGTGGATGTCGATGTCGCGCGGCCGCATCTCGTGGTGGATTCCGCTCGTGGGTGCGTTTGTCTTCACCAGCATCTCAGCGCTTCTTATGCTCGTGCCGTTGATGAACACGCCGGGCGTCTGGCAGGCGATTCTCGACGCGGTGGCGTGACGCGATAAACGCAAAGAAGAGGGCCGGATGCTGCACTGCAGCATCCGGCCCTCTTGCTATCGGTCTGTCGCCTTAGGCGCCGAGGCTCTTACCTGCTGAGCCGAGCTGGTGAGTCGCTTCGACAACGCGAGCTGCCATCGCCGACTCCGCGATCTTGCCCCACGCGCGGGGGTCGTACTTCTTCTTGTTGCCCACTTCGCCGTCTACCTTGAGGACACCCTCGTAGTTTTCGAACATGAAGCCAGCGACCGAGCGAGTGAACGCGTACTGCGTGTCGGTGTCGATGTTCATCTTGATAACACCATTTGCTACCGCGAGGGCAATCTCTTCGGAGGTTGAACCGCTGCCACCGTGGAACACGAGGTCGAGGGGCTTCTCGCCGGTGCCGAAGCGCTCAGCAATGCCAGCCTGAATCTCGCCGAGAAGCTCGGGGCGCAGTTTGACGTTGCCGGGCTTGTACACGCCGTGCACATTGCCGAAGGTGAGGGCCGAAATGTAGCGACCCTGCTCACCGAGCCCGAGAGCCTCGACGGCCTTCGTCACGTCAGCGACGGTGGTGTAGAGGGCATCGTTCGATCCCTCGTGCTGCACGCCGTCTTCTTCGCCGCCTACGACGCCGATTTCGACCTCGAGGATGGCGTTGATGTTCTTCATGCGGGGGAGCAGGTCTTTGGCGATCTCGATGTTCTCGTCGAGGGGAACGGCCGAGCCATCCCACATGTGCGACTGGAAGATCGGGTTGCGACCGGCGCGCACTTCTTCTTCGGATGCTTCGATGAGAGGAAGCACGAAGCCAGGAAGCGCGTCTTTCGGGCAGTGGTCAGTGTGCAGCGCCACCGTGATCGGGTAGTTCTTGGCGACCTCGGTCACGAACTTCGCGAAGGCGAGCGCGCCAGTGGCGCGGCCCTTGACGGTGTGGCCGGCAAAGTAATCGGCGCCACCGGTGGTGACCTGGAGAATACCGTCTGATCCGGCTTCTGTGAGTCCCTGCAGGACGGCGTTGACGGACTGCGAGCTAGCCGCGTTGATGGCCGGGTAGGCAAAGCCACCAGCCTTCGCGCGGTCAAGCATCTCGGCATATTGCTCAGGGGTTGCGACGGGCATGAAGGCTCCTTGGTCGTGATGGCAGGTGCACAAGAACTCTATCGAAGTGGCCGCGTGCGCGTGGATTCATTGTTGGCGGTGGCCACTCCTGCCATTCAGGAAAGAATTGCGATTCCTTCACTTCACAGGGCATCAAAGTTTGAAATATTCGTCATGCGAAACCCTATGCTGAGGAACATGGTGAGTCTTACTGCGGATATGAGTCCGCTGCATCCCGACCGAAATCTGGCACTTGAACTTGTTCGTGCCACCGAAGCTGCCTCGATTCGAGCGGTCCCTTTCATCGGTCGGGGGCGAAAAGAAGATGCTGACGGAGCTGCCGTCGACGCGATGCGCGCGTTCTTCACCACCGTCAACTTCGACGGCACGATCGTGATCGGCGAGGGCGAGAAAGACGAAGCGCCGATGCTGTTCAACGGCGAACGAGTCGGCAATGGCCGCGGTCCTCGCTGTGACGTGGCGGTTGACCCGATCGACGGCACCTCGCTGACTGCCGCGGGCCGCAACAACGCCCTGTCGGTCATCGCGGTGTCTGACCACGGCACGATGCTCGATGCGTCAAGCGTGTTCTACATGGACAAGCTTGTTACCGGTCCGGCCGGGGTAGGCGTCGTAGACATTCGCCTGCCCATCGGTGAAAACATCCGTTTGCTGGCGAAGGCGCTCGGAAAGCCGGTCGATGAACTCGTCGTGTCGGTGCTGCACCGTCCGCGTCACGAACAGCTGATCGAAGAAATCCGTGAAGCTGGCGCGGGAACGCGACTGATGAGCGACGGCGATGTTGCTGGCGGCATCAACGCGGCGCGTCACAATGCGCGTACTGATATGTGTGTGGGCATCGGCGGCAGCCCAGAAGGAATCGTCACCGCGTGCGCGATCAAGTCTCTGGGCGGTCATATTCAGGGTCGCCTGTGGGCACGTGATGATGACGAGAAGCAGCGCGGTATCGACTCCGGCCTCAAGCTCGACGATCACGTGTACGAAGCCGACGATCTGGTGCGCGGAAGCAACACGATCTTCGTCGCGACAGGTGTGACGGACGGCCAGCTTGTGGCAGGTGTTCGACGCGACGGAGGGTACGTTTACACCGAATCTGTCGTACTTCGTGGAGCGTCAGGAACCCTTCGCCGTATCTCGTCGGAGCACCTCACCTCGAAGTGGCTTTAGGCGTAAGTCGCGGTTCGATCCGTCATCAACGCGGCAACTCTGGCAGAATCGCAGAGGCGGCAACGACGATGCGTCGCTGATCTGTCGTGATTCGAGGGGGTTTGTCGATGTCTACACCTACTGGTGGTCCTGCACCCCAAACGGGCGCGCAGGCTGTCATCGCGAGTGCCGCAGACCCCGCACGTCGACCTGATGTGCTTCTTCGCGTTCGCCGCGAAGAAGGCCACGAAATTAGCGCATGGTGGATGATCGGTGCATTCGTTGGCGTCTCAGCCGTCGTCATCATCGTGATGAGCTTTGTGCCCGGCGGCGCGTAGCCGGTTTTTTCGCTCCGCTGCCCTCGCCGTGTAACCCTCTAGCCCGCGTCGGGTCAGAACGTGTTCTAGGGCGTGCCAGAGATCCGTTCTGCCTCGTTGGTTGGCGACAGACGCGCGCGAATATCGCCGAGTTCGGCGGTCACCCCTGAGCGTGAATCGGCAAGGTGCTCTTCGTTCAGTCCATCCAGCAACTCCGGCTGGGTCATCTGACGGGGAGTAGCCTCGATCGTTTGCGGCGCCGCCACGGAATCAAGCTTGGTCTGATCGATGCCGGGAAACTTGCGTGCTGTCACCAGCACGCGCTTCTCGAGTGAGCCAGCGAAGCTGTTGTAGCTCGTGACCGTCCGCTCGATCGCGCGGCGCAGGTCGTCGGCGTGCGTGGCGAGAGATCCCAGACGTTCGTAGAGCTGATTGCCCAGATCGAACAGCACTCGGGCTTCTTGGGATACGTCTTGCTGCGTCCACGTGTATGCGACGGTCTTGAGCACAGCCCAGAGGTTGACGGGTGAGGCAAGCGCGACCCGTTTGCTGAACGAGTAGTCAAGCAGCGACGGGTCTTCTTCGAGTGCGGCTGCCAGCAGTGACTCGCTCGGAATGAAGCAGATAACGAACTCTGGGCTCGACTCCAGCCCTGCCCAGTAGGCCTTCTTCGCAAGCGCGTCAACGTGACTGCGCACAGCTTTGACGTGCTTTTCAAGCAATGCCTTGCGCTGAGCACCTTCGGCACCTTGGGCGGTGAGTGCGATAGCGCTCGCCTCGATGTACGCATCCAGCGGCACTTTCGCGTCGACCGCGATGGCCTTGCCACCGGGGAGTCGGATGATCATGTCGGGGCGCCCAACGCCGGCGTCTGACGAGATCGATGTCTGCAGATCGAAGTCGACGTAGCGGGTGAGTCCCGCCGCCTCTACGACTCGACGCAACTGGGTCTCACCCCACACTCCGCGAGTGCTGCCGGAGCGCAGCGCGCTCGCGAGCGATTCGGTGGTGGCGCGCAGTGCTTCATCAGACTCGTGCGCACGTCGCAGCTGCTCGGCGAGTGTGCCGAACTGCTCCTGCCGGTCTCGTTCGAGGTCATTTACTTTGCCCTGCATCGCCGTGAGGGTTTCTTGAACGGGAGCGAGGGCGCGCAGCACTGTCTGGTCTCGACGCTCGCGCTCTTCGCGGGCAACTTGATCTTGGCGGGTCTGCAATGACAGCTCTCGGTAAAGCTGCTGTTGCTGCTCTAATTGCGCCTGCGCGCCATTCCTCGCGGCCTCAGCAGTTGCGACCCGTGCGTGCAGGTCTGCGTTCACAGTCGCCGCGCGTGCAGACGCGCGCATGTTGCCAATCCAGAGGCCGATCGCCGCGCCGAGAGCGAGCATCACGACGGTGATCAGCAGTACAGCGATTGTGTCCATGCCCTCATAGTGGTGCTGGCCTCAGACATCAAAGGCGCGGCTGGCCGGGGCCGACTGGTTTTGCCGCGCAACGCGACCCGCCCCAACACAGGACCCGCCCCCATACAGGGCCCGCCCCAACATGCGACCCGCGCAACATGACTGTGCTCGGCCTACGTGGCGAAAACTGTCTTCGGAGGAGCTGCGGCAACGGTGATCTGCGAAACCTTCACCGCGGTAGCTTCAGCCAGCAACTCGATACTGTCGGCATTTTGGCGTCGAGCCGCGTCGATCATGACGTGAGCGCAAGCAAGCGCATCGGCGGTGGCGTTGTGGTGCGCGAACTCGGCAAAACCCGCTTCCGCGGCGACAAAAGGCAACCGGTATGAATCCAGTTCGTAGACTTTTCGCGCGACTTGCAGGCTGCATACGTAACGGTAGGCAGGCAGGTCATCTTCGGTGGCGGCGCACGCGCGCTTGAGCACGGCCATATCGAAGCCTGCGTTGTGCGCGACGATGACGTCGTCACCGACGAAGTCAACGAGCGCGCTGAGCTGCGACGTCCAGCTCGCCGCATCCACGACGTCGTTGGCGCATATTCCGTGAATGCGGGTGTTCAGCTCGAAAAATTCGTCGTGCCCGGGAGGCGGCTGAATCAACCAGCCTGTCTGCTCCACGACAATGCCATCGCGCACCCGTACGAGTCCCACGGCGCAGGCCGAGGCATTCGAGGAGTTCGCCGTCTCAAAGTCGATTGCGGTGAAATCCAGGGGCACCTAATTACCTTCGCCCGAGCAGCAGTGCCCCACGGTCAGGCGCGCCGGGCCGTCTCAGACTGAAATTGCGCGTCGATGAGCGGGGAGTGCGCCGCGTAGACTGATCTCCCGTGGCTCTTACTATCGGCATCGTCGGCCTGCCCAACGTCGGCAAGTCCACCCTCTTCAACGCACTGACGAAGAATTCTGTTCTCGCAGCGAATTACCCGTTCGCCACGATCGAACCGAATATCGGTGTCGTGAATCTTCCAGACCCGCGCTTGAACACACTCGCTGAGATCTTTGGTAGCGAGCGTATTCTGCCTGCGGCAGTGTCGTTCGTCGACATTGCCGGCATCGTGCGCGGTGCAAGTGAGGGCGAAGGCCTGGGCAATAAGTTCTTGGCCAACATTCGTGAAGCCGACGCTATCGCTCAGGTTGTGCGCGGGTTCGCCGACGACGATGTTGTCCACGTCGAGGGTTCGGTCAACCCCAAGAACGACATGGAAACGATCAACGCCGAGCTCCAGCTCGCCGATCTCGAAACCGTCGAAAAGGCAATCACCCGCTACGAGAAAGAGGTCAAGGGCAAGAAGCTTGATCCCTCCGTTCTTGCGACAGCCCTCGAGGTGAAAGATGCTCTCGAGCGCGGCGAGTTGCTGTCAGCATCCACAATCGATCTGGATCCGATCAAAGAACTCGGCTTGCTCACGTCCAAGCCGTTCATCTTCGTGTTCAACGTCGACGAAGCAGTGCTTACGGATGATGGTCGCAAGGCGGAGCTCGCGGCTCTTGTCGCTCCGGCGCAAGCGGTCTTCTTGGACGCAAAAATCGAGTCCGAGCTCATCGATCTTGACCCTGAGGATGCTGCAGAGCTGCTGTCTTCGACGGGTCAGGACGAGTCGGGTCTCGACCAGCTCGCGCGCATCGGTTTCGACACACTCGGTCTGCAGACCTATCTCACCGCCGGTCCGAAAGAAGCGCGTGCATGGACGATTCCAAAGGGATCGAAGGCTCCCCAGGCAGCTGGCGTGATTCACACGGATTTCGAGAAGGGCTTCATCAAGGCAGAGGTCATCTCGTTCGACGACCTCGTGGAGACCGGCTCGGTGCTTGACGCTCGTTCAAAGGGCAAAGCGCGTCTCGAAGGCAAGGAGTACGTCATGCAGGATGGCGACGTGGTGGAGTTCCGCTTCAACAACTGATTCGACACATACTGCGGTCCACCGCAGAGATGCTCGACGGTTGCCGCGTGCGGGTTCCTCACCTGTTCCAGCACGCCAGGTTGCTCACAACCTCCGTGAGAAGAACACCTAGCGCGCTGAGACCTTCAGTGTGTTGACGGTTCTAGTGATGCGCTCACCGTCTTTTTCGAGGAAGACGATCTCGCCGAACTCGAGCTGTGACCAATCGTCGCCCTCGGTCAAGGGCTCGGACGCGAGGATGACACCGGTCGCGTCATCCTCGCCGCACTCCTCAAAGTCGTAGGTCGTTGCGTCGTGGTCGAAGTTGCGCCCCATCAGTAGGTACATCGGTTCGAGGAGCATCGAGAGCGCGAAGTCGTCACTGTCGGGGGCTGACTTTCGCAGCTCCTTCCAGTCGCCGGCCGGGTTGGTCTCACCATGGTGACCGAGGCCGACGTTGACACCGATGATGCGGCCGTTCGACACGAGGGCCATCTTCAGCTTGGTCAGAGCCCCGAGGTCGAGGTCCTTCATAGCCTGGGCGATCAGTTCGATGAGCTTCTCGATCGCTCGTTGGACGTCCTCGTTGCTGTCACCTTCGAGCAGCGAGAGAAGTAGCACGTAGATGAACTCGGTGTCGGTGTTCCCGCGCAACTGTGTGAGATATCGATCCTCGCAGTGTTGCAGCAGCTCGCGCTGCAGGCGCTGCCAGTTGGGCAGGTAGCCATTCTGGGCGACGATCCACGGGGTCTCCTCGAAGGAGAACGGGTGGCAGTTCTCGTCGGCCATCACGACCTTCGAGTCGTACGCCGCCGCTCGCACATGCGCCAGCATCGTGCTGGCTTGAAGGCTGGGGATGATCCGGCTGGCGTTGTCGTCGTAAAAGGCCGCCATAGGTCGGCGGTAGATGAAGGGTTCTTCGGGCTTCAGCAGGTGCTCGCCCCAGATCCCGAATCCCCATCCGGCCAACTGGAGCTCGGGGTGCCGTTCGGGGTCGAGTGCCTGGTTGATCAGGCTGTTCTGTGGCCTGAGGAGGAGGTTCTCCAGTGGTGTCTCAGGACCGAGGTAGGCGAGCACGCGGCACATACGTCTCCTTCGTTGGGCTGCCGCCACCCTACCCCCGTTGCTCGGAGCCGGTGCTGGTCGCGGTGAGCGGGTGTTCGCGTCAGCGCGGAACCTCGACTGTCACGGTCGCACCGCCATAGCCGTTGTCTTGGTCTCGCCCCTCGACGGTCACCTCGTCGACGTTCTCGGGAATCGCAAACGTGCCACCGGTGCGGGTGAACGGCTGTTCATTCGCATGATCATGCCCCAGTTGGTGCTCCGCGAGCACATCGCCATCGGGGGAGAGCACCCGCCAACCATCCGCGTAGCGTTGCGGCGTGTCATACGGCGACGAGATCGTGACCGCGACAGTGAACTCGTCACCGCTCGCGGTGAGCGCGGCATCGACAACATCGGGAAATTCCTGCAACTCAGCAGCTTCTGACGTCTCATCGCTGGTGCTTGTTGCTTCTGAGGTGGCCGCGTTCTGGGCAGTGTCCGTGTTACCAGCACACGACGCCAGCAGCAGGGTAGTCAGGATGATCGTGGGAACAAAGAAGATCCGGCGTCTCATGGGCGCCGACACTATCAGCCGAGCTCGAACGTCTCGTTCAGCCAAGAACCACGTCGAGCGCTATACCCGGCTTTCGCTCATTCCCGTCTACTTTTCGCAGCGGCTCTCGAGAGTGGCTGACGAAGACTGACGGGGCGCACCGGGGCTGGCTAGAGCGCTGTGAGAGAATATCGGCGAATCAGATCTGGTCGAGATCTTCACCCCTAGCCGTGGTCGATCGGCACACACCTGCTTTCGAGAGGACTCCGCGCTGTGACTGAAACTCAGACGTTCGAACCTGAGGGGCGGGCGATTCCGTACGCCGTCGAAGGCAACGGACCCGCTGTTGTATTGATTGCAGGCCAAGGCCTGAACATCTCGTATCTGGGGACCCTGGCGCACTCGGTCGCCGAAGAAGACTTCTGCATGATCCGCGTCGGTTCGCGTCGGCCCTCACAGGATGCCGTGGTGACGATGTCTGACCTGGCACAAGACATCATCGACGTCATGGATCACCTATCAGTCGAGAACGCCTGGGTCGGTGGGCACGCGTTCGGCGGCTCAGTAGCCCGTTCGGTAGCTGCCGATCACCATGACCGTGTGAACGGGGTGCTGCTGATGGGCGTGGAGTCCGCTGACCAGGCGGCAAGCTCTCTTGACTTCCCCGGAATCCCGGCGCGCATGCACGACCCTGACGTTGTGGCTATGCAGAGCGCGGCACGTGAAGTAGCGGGCGGTCCGGTTCCGCTTGCAGAAGGCCTGCCGGTGCTGATCATTCAAGGTGTTGACGATGAGTTGACCCCCCCGGCAAACGGCGAGGAATTGCAGATCTCTGCTTCCGACCGCGTGAGCGTTGTGCCGGTTGAAGGTGGCAACCACATGTTCCCGGCAACGCACATCGGTGCGACATCGTGGGCGATCGAGGACTACCTGGACTGGGACTGATCAGAACGGCGCATTTCCGTCGGAGCTGTCGGCTGCGGTACCCGGCGGGTTCTCGAGCTCGTCGCCACCTGGCCACCAACGATCGGGCCCCGCACTAGCTGGTGGGTCTTCGTTCGCTGGGTCCTGTTCAGCTTCGGCGGCGAGCGATGGACGAAAATGCACGGTGCAGCATCCATCTCAAGGAATAGCCCGCGATCGCCAGTTGTTCCCCATCGTGTCGGCCCGCACCTCACGGTGCCGATTTTCGCTGAAAGGACCTCCTCTGTGGATCTGTTTTCCCCGCTCACAGTCGGTGACCTTGATCTTGCAAACCGCGTTGTTATGGCGCCATTGACGCGTTTGCGCTCGGGAATGGACGCAGTACCGGGCACAATCGTCGCTGAGCACTACGCCCAGCGGGCGAGCCACGGCATGATCATCAGCGAGGGTGTTTTTCCGAGCGCAGAGTCACGCGCATACATGGGGCAGCCCGGCATCGTCACCGACGAGCAAGTGGAGGGTTGGCGCGCAGTCGCCGATGCGGTGCATGCGCAGGATGGTCTCATCGTGATGCAGCTCATGCATAGCGGACGTGTGTCGCACACCGACATCACCGGCACCGACCGCATCGTTTCTGCGAGCGCAATCGCGATCGACGGTGAAGTTCGCACTCCCGACGGCAAGAAGCCGTTCCCGGTGCCGCACGCGCTCACCACCGACGAGCTTGCGCAGGTGCGCGAAGAATTCGTGGCCGCGGCTACGCGTGCGATCCGCGCGGGGATGGATGGTGTCGAGCTCCACAGCGCGAACGGCTACCTGCTGCACCAGTTTCTGTCACCCGCCTCGAATCGCCGCACGGACGCCTACGGAGGCTCCCCTGAGGCGCGGGCGAAATTCGTCATCGAGGTCGCGACGGCGGTCGCCGAGGCGGTCGGAGCCGGGCGCGTCGGCATTCGTATCTCACCGGCGCACAATATCCAGGGCGTGCTTGAGACCGACGATGACGATGTGCGCGCCACGTACGGAGCACTTATGGAGGGCCTCGCACCGCTGGGGCTCGCCTACCTGAGCCTGTTGCACGCAGAGCCTGCAGGGGCCTTCGTTCAGGCGCTGCGCGCCCGTTTCGAAGGTGTGTTCATTGCGAACAGCGGTTTTGGAAAACTCACCACCAAAGAAGAAGCGAACGGCCTCATCGAGCGTCGCGAAGCTGATGCGGTTGCGGTGGGCCGCGCCTCGATCGCGAACCCCGACCTGGTGGCACGTTGGCAGGGTGGTCATCCCGAGAACGAGCCCGATCCAACTACGTTCTATGCACCCGGCGCTGAGGGATACACGGACTACCCAAGTCTGCCTGCCGCCTGATTTTGCACGGCTTTGCCGCCGCGGTGCGTTGTGCGCCGCGGCGGTCATCGTGGGTCGCCGTCGGGTGAAATGATCAATCAATGACCGCAACACTTGTCGCTCGAGGCCTCGCCGGTGGCCACGGCCATCGCACGCTGTTCGATTCCCTCGAATTGACTGTTGCCCCGGGCGATGTCGTCGGAGTTGTGGGTGCCAACGGTGCAGGCAAGTCGACGCTGTTACGGTTGCTCGCAGGCGTTGACGCACCGCAGGCGGGCTCGATCTCGCTCGCACCTGCTGATGCGTTCGTAGGCTGGTTACCCCAAGAACATGAGCGTGTCGCGGGCGAAAGCGTCGCAGAGTACGTCGCGCGTCGCACGGGTTGTGCTGAAGCCTCGAGAGAAATGGATGCTGCCGCCGCCGCGCTCGGCGACGAGTCGCTGGCTGCCCCGGGCACCGACCCCGCCGATGTCTACTCGCTCGCCCTCGACCGTTGGCTTGCGAGCGGCGCGGCTGATCTCGACGAGCGTTTACCGGTTGTGCTCGCAGAACTTGGCCTTGATCTCGGCGACGCACCAGAGCAGACAATGATGACCTCGCTTTCGGGCGGCCAAACTGCTCGCGTCGGGCTGGCGGCGCTGTTGCTGAGTCGCTTCGATATCGTGCTGCTCGATGAGCCCACCAATGACCTCGATCTTGACGGGCTAGAGCGACTTGAAGCATTCGTGCGAGGGCTGCGCGGCGGCGTGGTGCTTGTCAGTCATGACCGCGAGTTTCTTGCGCGCTGCGTGACACGGGTACTGGAACTAGATCTCGCGCAGAACGCCAACCGTGTATTCGGCGGCGGCTACGACTCCTACATCGAAGAGCGCGCCACGTTGCGACGTCAATCGAGAGAGAAGTACGACGAGTTCGCTGAGAAGAAATCAGATCTGGTGGGGCGGGCACGCACTCAACGCGAGTGGTCGAGCCAAGGTGTGCGCAACGCGATCAAGAAGTCGCCCGACAACGACAAAATCAGACGCAAGGCAGCGACGGAATCGAGCGAAAAGCAAGCACAGAAAGTTCGCCAGATGGAGAGCCGCATAGCCCGCCTCGAAGAAGTCGAAGAGCCGCGCAAAGAGTGGCAGCTTGAATTCACGATTGGTTCCGCGCCACGTTCAAGTGCAGTTGTCACGACGCTGAACGAAGCGGTGTTTCGCCAAGGCGATTTCATGCTCGGACCCGTGTCACTTCAGGTCAACGCCGGCGAGCGCATTGGCATCACGGGCCCGAACGGTGCCGGCAAATCGACCCTGTTGCGCGCCCTGCTGGGCACTCAAGCCCCCGATGAGGGCACTGCGAGCCTGGGTGCTAATGTGCAGATCGGCCAGATCGATCAAGCGCGTTCGATGCTTGCGGGCTCGCAGGCGCTCACGGCCGTGTTCGAAGCTCTCGCTCCCGAGATGTCGTCGGGCGAAGTGCGCACCTTGCTAGCCAAGTTCGGGCTCAAAGCCGATCACGTGAATCGCGCCGTCGAGGCCCTTTCGCCGGGTGAGCGCACTCGCGCGGGGCTCGCGTTGCTGCAGGCTCGCGGTGTCAACGTGCTCGTGCTCGATGAGCCGACAAACCACCTCGACCTGCCAGCGATTGAGCAACTGGAGCAGGCGCTCGACTCCTATGACGGCACGCTGTTGCTTGTCACGCATGATCGCCGAATGCTCGCCACAGTGAAGACTGATCGTCATTGGCGGGTTGACGCGGGCACTGTCACCGAACGATGACGCTCATGGCGAAACTCTTCCCCTGAGGGCAGCCCAGAATCTGGTCGGGTATAGCCTGAGAATGTAGCGATCAAAGAGATGCACACTATGCATTCCATGGTTCTGCGCGCACCAGCTTCGATGTCTCACCGAAGCTCTGCGGCTCAGAGGACGAGTGGGATTCTCATCCTCGATGTTTCCGATGGCATCTGCCACCGGCACTATTGTCATGCGTTTTTGCGCTGGCACGTCGAAGGGAATACATCAATGAACACACTGAACAACGTCACTGTTTTGGGCGGCGGCGTTTTGGGCGCCCAGATCGCATATCAAGCAGCATTCCACGGCAAGAGCGCGACCGTGTACGACATCAACGACGAAGCACTTGAGGCAGCGCGAGAGCGTTTCAACAAGCTGGTCTCGGTATACATCGAGGCAATGCCCGATGCCGAAGAAGGTCACGCTGCCAAAGCGGCGGAATCGATTTCGCTATCTTCCGACCTCGCCGATGCAGTTGTCGATGCAGATCTCGTCATCGAAGCCGTTCCTGAGATTCTTGATCTCAAGAAGAAGGTCTTCAGCGACCTCGCGAAGGTCGCGCCCGAGAAGACAATTTTTGCCACCAACTCCTCGACAATGGTGCCCAGCCAGTATGCCGCCGAGGCGGGACGCCCGGACCGTTTCCTGGCGTTGCACTTCGCCAACAACATCTGGGTGCAGAACGTCGCTGAGGTCATGGGCACGGAGCGCACGTCGAAAGAATCATACGACGCGGTCGTCGCCTACGCAGAAGAGACCGGCATGGATCCGATCCTTGTCAAGAAGGAACAGCCGGGCTACGTTCTCAACTCGCTGTTGGTTCCGCTACTCACCGCGGCGAGCGCGTTGTACGTCAACGGTGTTGCGGATGTCGAAACGATCGATCACACGTGGCGCAAGGGAACGGGCGCTCAGTCGGGTCCGTTCCAGATGTATGACGTCATCGGCTTGCGCACGGCCTACAACGTGTCATCGGCGAGCGATAACCCCAGCAGCATCAAGTTCGCCGAGATTCTGAAGACCGAATTTCTCGACAAGGGCAAGTTCGGAGTCGCCAGCGGCGAGGGGTTCTACAAGTACTGAGTCATCATTCGACGTCAGGGGCGCTCATTCCGCGGTGGGATCAGCGCCCTTGGCGTTTCTTGAACGGCTTCGGCTGTCCCTTCACAGAGGGCGCACGCCCCTTTCCCTTCGATGCCTTGGCCTTGCCTCCGGCAGGGACCTTGGGCTTGTCAGGTGGCGCTGGTGCTTCTGCGATCAGCCGTGGGGCATCTTCGCGCAGTAGCGCGCCGGCGGGCGTCAGCGTCCAGCCATTCTTCGCTCGTGTGAACAGCGGTTGCCCGGTTTCGGCTTCGAGCTTATCGATTGTCGTGTAAAGCGACGCGAGCGGAATGTCGAGAGCCGCTGCCGCGCGCGGAACGTGCAGATCGTGATCGACGATCGTGAGGAAACGTGTGAGATGAGTGGGATTCACAGATCAGCTCTCATATTGGGTGAAATGGCTAACCGGTGAGCCCACAAGTCAGCCCGTGGTGTGCCGTGTGCCTCATTGGGCGGTGCACGCGTCGTTCAGGGCAATCATCGCAGACCCAGCAGACTCGCTCAGGTCGGGGACGAGCCAGATCCCGAACCAGATCTTGCCATCCCAACGGCGGTGCTTGGCGAGAGTGCGGATCGGCTCTTTGCCGCGCTCGAGAGTTGACGGGTTGATCGACGTCATGACACACCGATCACACGGCCCTAACACTCGAAGACGCACGTCACCGAGTTGGATGCGTGACCACGAGTCCTCGGCGAACGGTGTCGCTGGGTCGCCATCAACAACGATATTTGGTCGAAAGCGCACCATGTCGAGCGGAGCGGTCTCGGCGTCGGTCCACTCATCGAGCTGTGTCAATGACGATTCGCTGGTGAGCAACAAGGGAGCGACGTCGGCGAGCGAGACGTGATCGCCCGCGAGCCCGCCCTCGGTTGGATCAACCGCGCGTCGCTTCGGATCAGATTGCCACACCAACCGGACCGGCCGAGCAAGCTGCGCGCTCAACCATGCATTGGCAGCAGCGTCAGCTGGTAATGCCGTGCCCTGGCCGGCATGGCCGACCGCGACTGACTCAGCGTGGAATGGTACGTCGATGTGCATCGAGTCGGTGGCGCTATCTATACGCAATCCACCATTCTCGAGCGTTGTCGCGCGTAGCGAAAGCAATTGGTTTGCTTCTCGCGCGGTCACGGGGCTTCCATCAGGGGCGACAACTGCCCACCGGCGATCTCCCTCAAGACCCCAGGGGTGTACTTCGGCAGTATCGACATCGAGACCCGCCAATGACTTCACGGGATATACGCGCAGTCTGGTTACCTTCACGAGTGCACGCTACCGCAGCGATGTCTCGCGGGCGTGCTTGTGCGCTAGTGTCGGCACCGCGCGTCTCTTGTTCTCACCACAGCGGTTCGCTCAGATTAGAGCGTTCGTGACGTCGCGATCGCGCTGCCGGAGGCGAAGTAGTGCTGCGTTTGAGGGCGCGCCTCGTTCAAAAAGGAATCTAGTGATCACTCGCTTCGAAGAGCTTGACTGGCAGTCGACGCCGATGGGAGACCTCACGCTGCGGCGTCGATGGGAGCCAGCCGCGGGCCACGAGATCTACGAGGTGAAGCTCGGCGAAGAGTATTTGATGTCGAGTCTGTTCACGGTCGCCGAGATCGCGCTCGCTGATCTCGGACTTGCCCTCGCTGATGGCGAGGATCTCAACGTGCTGGTCGGCGGGCTTGGTCTTGGCTACACCGCAGTAGCGGCATTGCGTGACAGCAGGGTCGGGGCGCTCGCCGTGATCGACCGCCTCGATACCGTGATCGGCTGGCACGAGCGCAAGCTGCTGCCGGTTTCGGCGGAGCTCGTGGATGATTCGCGCACCACGCTGGTCTGTGATGACTTCTTCGAGGTGATGCGCAACGCGCCGCGTGACGACCTGAGGATGTGGGATGCGATCTTGCTCGATGTCGATCACTCACCGCGCCATCAACTCGATGCGACGCACGCTGACCTCTACCAGGCAGATGGTCTGCGTGCACTCGCCCGGCATCTTGCATCGAAAGGCGTATTCGCGCTCTGGTCAGACGACCCGCCAGACCCAGACTTCATGGTTCAGCTTGATCAGGTCTTCGATGACACAGCTGCGCACGTGATTGACTTCGCGAACCCGGTGACAGAAGGTACCTCATCCAACACTGTGTACGTGGGAAGAAGTCACAGCTAGGTCGGTGAGGCCGTCCGCGCTACCGCGCACGGCTCAGTGTTGGTCGTGGTCGTGGCCATCTTCGTCATCGCCGTGGTCGTCTTCAAGCAGCATTCCCACTGACGTTGCGCATGCGTCTCCGCGCCAAGCCTCGATGCCTTCGCGCAACGCGAAGGCCGCGATCACGAGACCGGCCACGGCATCGGCCCACCACCAACCAAAGAGCGAGTTCAACAACAGCCCGGCGAGCACCGCGGCCGACAGATATGTGCAGATCAGCGTCTGCTTCGAGTCGGCAACAGCGCTCGCCGACCCCAGCTCGCGACCGGCGCGACGTTCGGCAAACGAGAGGAACGGCATGATCACGACGCTGAGCGCAGCGATAGCAATGCCGATAGAGCTGTGTTCAACGTCAACTTGTGTGATCAGCGCGAACAGAGAACTTGCGGTCACGTACGCGGCGAGTGCAAAGAAAGCGACGGCGATGACTCGCAGCGTCCCCTTCTCCCATCGCTCTGGTTCGCGGCGCGTGAATTGCCATGCCACCGCCGCGGCCGACAGCACCTCGATGGTGGAGTCGAGTCCGAACGCCACGAGAGCGGCCGAGTTCGCAAGATTGCCAGCCGTCAATGCAATGACCGCTTCGATGAGGTTGTAGGCGATGGTCGCCGAGACGATCCAACGGATTCGTCGCTGTAGTGCGACCTTGCGCCCATCCGAGAGCGTTCCGGCGGACGCGGTCATGAGCAGTTGCAGACGTTAGCTGAGCAACACTGCGGTTCGACGTACAACACGACTTGCAGCAGCTCGTTGAGTGCTGGTGCAAGATGAGTGTCTGCGAGACGGTATTGCGTGCGTCGACCGTCCGGCGTAGCGCTCACGAGGCCGCACCCGCGCAAACATGCCAGTTGATTCGACATCACTTGGCGCGACACATCGAGCGAGTCGGCAAGGTCGGAAGGGTACGCCGAGCCTGTGCGAAGCGCGAGCAGAATGCCCACACGGGTCGGATCAGAAAGCGCGTATCCAAGCCGCGCGAGAGCGGCGGTATGAGTCACAGAAGCGATGGTGGCGGGCACCATCTGAGAGTACAGCAAATCATGAATTAAGCAATCTCTGTAGCGTGGAGCCCTTTTCAGCGTGAGATTCGATGGCGCACCCGCCGAAGCGTTGAAGATGTTCCCGCAGGAATCAGCAGCGTCGAAAGAAGGGCGAGTACCGTGACCACGGTGACGGCGGCGAACGCCGCTCCATACACATCGCCATCCGGTTCAGAGGGCTGAATGGCTATCAGCCCCGCGATCATCGAGGCTCCGACCGCCCCGCCGAGTTGACGGGCCACGACAGTCAGGCCTGTGGCGGCGCCGACGTGCTGCTCATCGACGTGATCGATCAGCACGTTTACCAGGCCAGCGGATGCTGCGGCGATCCCCGCGCCGAGCAGGATTGTTCCCACGAGCAAAGTAGCGAGCTCCCGGGGCGCGATAATCATCACGAGCGCTCCCGCTGCGGCGGTAGCGGCGCCCAGAATAACGGGCGCACGGGTGCCAATCCAACGACGAAGCACTCCAGATAGTGGCCCGACCACGAGCATCGCGACGGTCGCGGGCAACAGCAGCAACGCGGCGAGCGTCACCGACGCGGAGAGTCCAACCTCGTCGTCGCCGGGTGACTCTGCGAACGCCGGAATCAGTACGTAGATGCCGAGCAGGGTGACGCCGAGCAGGAATGCGGTCAGCTGAGTGGCCCACACCCCGCGCAGGCGCAGTGTGGGAGCGCCGATGAGCGGATCTGGGCTCACTCGCTCGCGAAGGAACCAGTAATAGAGCGAGCCGGTCGCGATGAGAGCGAGCCCGGTAATCCACCACCACGGCGACGGCCAGCGGGGTGCCTCGGTAAAGGCGAGAAGAACGGCGATCACACCGACCGCCAGCGACAGCGCTGCGCGCAGCTCCACGTGCACATTGCTGCGGCGGGGAATGTGGGGGAGCGTAGACGCGAGAATTATCCAGCCCGCGACAACGATTCCGAAGGGCGCCCAGGCGGTGGCGCGGATGCCGATGTGATCGACCAGTAGACCCGAGACCAGCACGCCGAAACCGATCCCGGTAGCGAACATCGCGGTGACGAGCCCTACGGCGCCAGCACGGCTGCGCGCTGGAACGAGCCCCGGTACAGCGGCGATGGCCAGTGGAAAAACGCCCCCGCCGACCCCAAGAATCGCGCGGCCGGTGATGAGCCATCCGAACGTCGGAGCGATGGCCGAGACAAACAGGCCCGATGCCACCATCGGCAGCACGATCAACAGCATCCGACGAGCCCCGTAGGCGTCTCCCATCCGCCCGATGAGCGGTGTTGTGGCCACGGCGACAACCAGTGTGATTGTGAGAGCCCAGGTAGCATCCACCGTGGTCACACCGAAAGCATCTGCCGTAATACCCACCACCGGCGCCGTCATCGCTTGCGGCAGGGTTGCTCCGAGCGTGGCGACGACGAGGCCTGTCATCGACACAACCCCGCGGGCACGAAACCGTGCGGGCACTCGAATGGCGCTGGTCGGTGTCGACATCACTCAACGGTAGCGAGCTAGCGCAGGCGCATGCGCCCACGAATGAATGGCCACATCGGCGCTTCATAGATGAGCTTCGCGGGGTCGTCGGGCGCGAGAGTGAACTGCGCTTCGCCAAAACGCCAGATTCGATTGAACAAGAACACGCCCAGCGTCACCGGTTCGTCGGCCGCGAGCTGCCACGTTCCCGCCCCCCATTGCACGGGTTGGCCCCGGCCCTCGATGATGAGCGTCGGGCGTACTCCGCCGTAGAGCACAAACCACGGCTTGTGCATCGTGAGTTCAATGCGACGGGTAGGGCGGTCTGCGGTCATCCTCCCAAGGTAGCTGGAGCAGGCGGCTACGTTCCGATTCGAATCTGGCACTCGACTAGCGAGAGTGCTAATATTTGGGTAGTTGAGTCACATACGCTCAACTTTGATTCGGCGCTCGAGCCAATCGTTCGAGCGAAGAGAAAAGGAGATGACTATGGCAAACTACGACCCGTTCCGTGACCTCGACCGTATTGCGTCGACCCTTCTCGAGTCGCGCGGTGGGCCGCGGCGCATGCCGATGGATCTTTACCGCGATGGGGATCACTATGTGCTCGCCGCGGATCTTCCCGGAATCGACCCAGGCTCGGTTGATATTGATGTCGACGGTCAGCTGCTGACAATCCGCGCTGAGCGAACTCTCGCTTCGGGGGATGGCGTGAAGTGGATCACTCGTGAGCGCGAAGCGGCGACTTTCGTTCGTCAACTCAACCTCGGTCAAGGCGTCGACACGGAGCAGATCAGTGCGTCCTATGACAATGGCGTGCTGTCGGTGACAATTCCGGTCAGCGAGAAAGCCAAGCCGCGACGCATCGCTGTGGCGACAGCAGATTCAGCTGCCGCTCTTCAGGCGCACGAGTCTGACACGTCACAACCTGTCGAGCAGTAGAAATCGCGCGCCGTTGCGGGGCCGTTGGATTGTTCTGCCTCGCAACGGCGCCCCCTTCCTGCGGGTGGCTATCACCCATGATCCGATGATTGGCAACAGCACGGAGTGCACATGGACGACGAGAGATTTGACGACCCTTTCTATGACGAAGTCGATGCGTTCGAGGAAGAGCTCGGCGCGGATCTGATTCGCAACGGAGTGATTGAACAGTGGTGAACGCTGGGGTCGCTCACCTCACGAATCGTTGTGGCGTGGCCAAAGACATGCCTCTTGCGGCATCACCCCCCGCGTAGGCTCGCCGCAACGGCTCTTTCGGGCCGCCCCAACCAGCTTTGGCTCCCGGGTCGCTGCTGCCGACCAGAGGAGTCGCGATGGCCTCCGTTGCACCAGCACCTACTCTCGGACCGATCAGACAGACTTACGCAAGCGCGAAGACCTTTCCCCCTGTCGCGCGCGCCTACACGAACATCTCGCAGGTCGCGAAGGAAACGGGCTTGCTCGCACGCACCCCGTGGTTCTACGGCATCGTTGGCGCAGTGCTCGTGCTCGCTCTTGGTGGTGTGATTACCGGGTTCATTCTGCTCGGTGACAGCTGGTTTCAGCTGCTGATGGCAGCAGCACTCGGCATCATCGTGACCCAGTTTGCCTTTCTCGGTCACGAGGCAGCGCACAAGCAGATTCTCACCAGCGGGCGAGCAAACGACCGCCTGGCGCGCGTGCTTGCTGCCGGTTTCGTGGGCATGAGCTTGTCCTGGTGGGACGCCAAGCACAGCCGACATCACGCCAACCCCAACCGGGTGGGCAAAGACCCCGACATTGAGGTCGACACGATCTCGTTCCTCGAAGAGGATGCTGCCCAGTCGCGTGGCTTCGTTCGACTGATCACTCGCAAACAAGGCTGGCTGTTTTTTCCCCTGCTCACGCTCGAGGGCATCAACTTGCACTACCTCGGTCTGAAGCACCTGTTCTTCACCAAAGGAAAGGTCAAGGGCCGCGCGCTTGAGATCACGCTGATTCTTACGCGGCTTGCCATCGTTATCGTGCCGGTATTCCTGTTGCTTCCCCTCGGCATGGCGTTTGCATTCATGGGCGTTCAGCTCGCAGTCTTCGGCGTCTACATGGGCGCGGCATTCGCACCGAACCACAAGGGAATGCCGATCATCGCGCCCGACGCTCGGCTCGACTTCTTCACCAAGCAGGTTCGCACCTCTCGCAATGTCAGCGGCGGATGGTGGGCCACGTGGCTCATGGGCGGCCTCAACTACCAGGTCGAGCACCACCTCTTTCCGAGCATGTCGCGCCTGCACCTCTCGAAGGCGCGCGAGATCGTGCGTGAGCAGTGCGAAACGCTCGATGTGCCCTACACCGAGACGACCCTCTGGCGTTCCTACGCGATCGTGATCGACTACTTGAACCGCGTCGGACTCGCCGCCCGTGATCCGTTTGACTGCCCGATGGTTTCTGACATGCGACGCGTCTAGCAGAGACGCAGCTTCGACAAACGCCCGCCGATCGTCTGCGGGCGTTTGTCGTTTGCGGGCGCATGGTGTTGCACGGCCCGCTCTTTGTCGATGGGTCGTACTATGGAGCCATGACTTCACAGCCAGAGAACGTTGCCCTCAAGCCCGTTGACGACGAGAAGAACCTTCTCGCCCCCGCCGAAACCGCGGGTGGATGCTGCGGTGGAAGCGCCTGCGGCACCAACTGACGCTAGATGAAAGACCCTGACTCCGCTGTGCTAGCGGGGTCAGGGTCTTTTCGTTGGCGGCGTAGCGCTCAGTGCGCTATCGGCGCAGCGTCAAGATCGTCTGCCGGTTTGCGAATGAAGAACGCCCCGACGATGGTGAACAGCGAGATGACTGCGCCTATCAAGTACGCAGCGTGGATGCCCGCGGCTTCGGCGGCAACAGTTGCGGTGCCCGCTTGCGTTTGCATCGCGCTCACCGAAGACATGATGCCGATCATCAAGGCGATGCCGGCAGCTCCGGCTACTTGCTGAGCGGTGCTCACGATCGCGCTGCCATAGGAGTAGAACCGTGGCTGAACAGATGCCAGCGATGCGGTGAACAATGGTGTGAAAGAGAGCGCGAGACCAACCGACAGGAGCGTCTGGATGCCTACCACGACCCAGACGGCCGTGTTCTCGTCGTAGGTGGTGCTCGCCCAAAGCATGCCGCTAGTGAGGATGGATCCAGGCACAATCAGCACCCGTGTGCCCCAACGGTCGTAGACACGCCCGATGATTGGGCCGGCGAAGCCCATCGCTAGCGCTCCAGGTAGCAGAATGAGTCCCGCGTCGAGTGGCTCAAGCAACAGGACCTGTTGTAGGTAGAGCGGTAGCAACGTGATCGCGCCGAAAAACACCATCGACATCAACATCATCTGGGCAATCGACAACGAGAAGTTCGTGCTCTTGAACACGCGGAGATCAAGCAGCGCCGAATCGCTTGCTTGCAGGCGCATCTGCCGCCACGCGAAGAGTGCGAGGGAAACGACTCCGACGACCAGCGAGATCGTCAACGACGTGTCAACGGCAGCATTGGTGGCCGCCGCGGCGGCATTCGTTCCATGGCTACCACCACCGATCAAGCTCAGGCCGTACACCACCCCGCCGAAACCGAACGCCGACAAGATCACCGAGGTAACGTCGATGCGCGCGTGTGACTTTTCGCCGATATTGCGAATCCATTTCGCACCGACAAACAGCGCGACAAGCGCAATTGGCAAGATCATGCCGAAGATCCATCGCCATCCGGCGGTCTGGATGATAAGGCCCGACAGGCTAGGGCCGATCGCTGGTGCGAGCGCGATGACAATGCTCACGCGCCCCATCATGCGCCCGCGAGACTGCGCCGGAACGACGGTCATCAAGGTAGTCATCAGCAGCGGCATCATGATGGCGGTTCCCGATGCCTGGACGACACGCGCGACCAGTAGCATCTCGAAGCCAGGTGCAAGAAAAGCGATGAGCGTGCCGAATGAGAACAGCGACATAGCGGCGATGAACATCGGGCGCGTACTGTAGCGCCGGATCAGAAATCCGGTGATCGGAATCACGACCGCCATCGTGAGCATGAACGAAGTGGTGAGCCACTGCGCTGCGAGCGCGGTGATGCCGAGACTCGTGATCAAGTCGGGGATCGCCACGCCCATCGTGGTCTCGTTGAGAATCGCTACGAAGGCGGCGCCGAGGAGAAGCCAGATCACTCGTGCTTGTTCAGGAGTGAGCGCAGCTTCCGGGGTGCGAATACTGCCGGTCTCGGGCGTGGTGTCCATGGCGGCCATCGATGGTCTCCTCGAAATCAGGCAGGGGGAAAGTGCCGCAGAGGGCGGCAAGCTCTCAGCCTAACGGCGGAGTGCGACATCCTATTCCCGCATAGGAGAGAAAAAGCGAGTCGAGTCGCTAGGGTTTGGTGTTCGCGTCCCAGTCTTCGGACCCGATCGCATCGGTGGCGTGCGGCGTCGGCTCGCGGTCGGTGAACGCTGCCGGGGTCGGGTTGATGAGCTCCTCTTCGGGGATCGCCTTGAGGTCGTCAATCTCTTTGCGAAGCGCGGCCAGGTCTGCGCCGTCTGGAGTGGGCGCATCTGATGTCGAAGTCATGCTCTGAGCCTAGCCGTGCACTCGGTCAGGCGGGAGGTCCGGCCGGGGCAGGCTTGGCGTCGCTTAGGCTTTCGGCGTGAGCATGATGCGTGGTGGCGGAGGTGGCGGTGGGCGTCATGCCGGGTTCCGTCCGCCCGATACTGAGGCACAGCGCAAACAGAATGCTGATGCACCACGCATTCCACACCTGGGCCGCCGAATCGTCGAGCTGTTTCGCCCCTACCGCGTTCGCATCACTGTCACCGCGATTCTTGTGATTGTCGGCGCGACGCTGGCGGTCGTGCCACCACTGTTGGTGCAACGCATCTTCGACGATGCTCTTTTTCCCGTCGATGACTCAGCCCCAGATCTCACTCTGCTCTGGGAACTCGTTCTCGCCACCATCGTGCTCTACCTGCTGTCAGCCGCGGTCGGGGTCGTGCAAACGTGGCTCACCTCGACGGTCGGCAATCGTGTCACGGGCGATCTGCGGGTCCGGCTCTTTGAGCACCTGCAGTCGATGGAGCTGGGGTTCTTCACTCGCACGAAGACCGGTGTAATCCAATCTCGCCTCCAAAATGATGTGGGCGGTGTGTCAGGTGTGCTTACCAACACGGTCACTAGCATTCTTGGCAACACTGTCACCGTGATTGCATCGCTGGTTGCCATGATCATCATTGACTGGCGGTTGACCATCATCGCCGTGATCATGATGCCTATTCTCGTGATCGTGCAGCGCCGAGTCGGTCAGGTGCGCGCTCGCATCGCTGGTGAAACGCAGGAGTCGTTGTCGGAGCTCACCGCAATCACCCAAGAGACGCTGAGCGTCTCAGGCATCATGCTCTCGAAGTCGTTTAATCGACAGCGTGCTGAGTCGGCTCGCTACAGCGGCGAGAACGTGAACCAGGTGCGCTTGCAGGTGCGTCAGGCGATGAGCGGTCAGGGCTTTTTCGCGGTCGTGCAGGTGCTGATGGCCAGCGTTCCCGCCGTGATCTACCTCGTCTCCGGGTACCTCATCGCGGGCAATACCGACACCATCACCGCGGGAACAATCGTGGCATTTACGACGGTGCAAGCGCGGTTGCTGATGCCGCTGATGGGGCTTATGCGCGTCGCGCTCGATCTGCAGACATCGGGCGCTCTCTTTGCACGCATTTTCGAGTATCTCGACCTCGTGCCGGCGATCAAAGATGCCCCTGATGCTGTCGGCGTCGACAGTGCGAGCAGCGCTATTGGCCGCGTCGAATTTCGAGATGTGACTTTTCGTTACCCGGATGCTGCGCCTGACTCTCGCCCCACCCTCGACAACGTGTCTTTCACCGCTGAACCGGGGCAACACGTCGCGTTCGTGGGGCCGTCTGGCGCGGGCAAGACGACAGTGCTCTACCTCACGCCGCGCATGTACGAGGCCTCAGGTGGTGAGGTGCGCTTCGCAGGAACCGATGTGCGTCGCTTGACTCAGGAGGCGATCATCGACCACGTCGGCATCGTCTCGCAAGAGACCTACCTGTTTCATGCATCAATCCGTGAGAATCTTCGCTACGCGAAGCCTGAAGCGTCGGATGCTGAATTGGAAGAAGCATGTCGCGCGGCGAATATCCATCAGGTGATTGCGGGCTTTGAGCAGGGCTACGACACCGTCGTCGGTGAACGCGGCTACCGGCTCTCAGGCGGCGAGAAGCAGCGCATTGCGATTGCCAGGGTCTTGTTGAAAGACCCGCCCGTGCTGCTGCTCGACGAGGCGACGTCGGCTCTCGATACCGTGTCAGAGCGCGTCGTTCAAGAAGCGCTGGATGCTGCGGCCCGGGGTCGCACCACGCTGTCGATCGCGCATCGGCTCTCCACAGTCATTGGCGCCGATGTCATTCATGTCGTCGAGGCCGGACGCATCGTGGAAACCGGTGATCATGCGTCACTGCTTGCCGCCGGCGGGCTCTACGCTGACCTGGCCGCAGAGCAGATGGCAGCATCCCGAATCTTCGAAGCGGAAGCGGATGCTGAGGCGGATCGCGCGGTGGAGGGTCGCTAGCAACTCACCATGCTGCTGCGAGTGCAAGTGCGCGTGCGGCAGGCTCCGGCAGCGTCGAGGGCGCGTCCGTTCGACGCCGGATCTCCCGCGCGAAAGCGCCCACCTCTTGGCGATACTTCGCAACCGGGTGCTCGCTTGCGATCTGGATCAACGGCGGCAGATCAAGCATCAGTATCAGCGGCACGCGCGCGGCAGCGGCCGATTGCGCGCCCGCTGCGTCGAGCACCGCCAAACCCGCGCGCAATGCCTCGAGGTAGTCCAATAAGACCGGAAGCTCGGCTTTGTGCTGTGTGATCGAAGAGCCATCGGCGCGCTCGCGCCACTCCACCACGACATCGCTGATCACATCGAATGCTCGGGCACGTGTGTACATCATTTGGGCGACGACCTGGTCTTCATAGGCTGTTCCCTCAGGAAAGCGAAGCCCATTCTTCCGCCAGAAATCGGTGCGACTGATCTTCGACCACGCAACCACGTTGCCTGATGCGGCGGGGTGATCCCTCAATGTCACCGCACGTCGGGCGGGATCGGTTGCGGCGAGAACCCATGGTTGCATTGCGCCAGGCTCGTATCTGCCCTCAGCGTTTGCGCGCAGGCGAACATAGGCGCCGGCCACGAAGTCGCTCCCTGTCTCGGTAAGAGTGGTGGTCATGCGTTCCAGGGCGGCCGGTCTCAAGATGTCATCTGCGTCAAGAAAACCAAGAAGCGGGGTATCGACCAGATCAAGTCCAGTGTTTCTCGCGGTGCCCAGGCCATGGCGTGCGTCATGGCGAACGATGCGAAAACGAGAGTCGCCTGCGGCGAACCGGTCGAGTATGTCGGCGGTGGCGTCGTCTGAGCCATCGTCGATCAAGATCGCGCTCCACGTCGCGATCGTTTGCACTTGGAGCGAGCGCAGTGCGTCAGCAACGTATTCCTCAACGTTGAAGGCTGGCACGATGATCGTGACAGCGGCTGGCTCAGACAGGGTCATCCGCCCGATTGTACGGCCGATACCGCGTCAGCTACCGCGTCAGCCACGACATCGAGCGAGCCGTCGTGCGAGTGAGCGAACGTGAAGCGCACTGCGGTCTGCGCGACATCTTCATCGGTGCCCATTGCAACCAGAACATGGGAAGCTTCATCACTTCCGGCCGCGCAGGCAGATCCGCTCGAAGAGACAATTCCGCGCCGCTCGAGTTCTAGCAACACGGCCTCACCGCTCGTACCCGCAAAGGTGAAACTCGCTGTGCCCGGAAGTCTCTGCACTGCATGACCGGTCAATCGCGCACCTGGTACGCGTGCAAGAACGTGAGCGATGAACTCATCTCTCAGGCGAGCCACGCGAGATGCAGACGTGAGGCGTTCGGCTTCGGTCAGCTCAAGCGCGGTGGCGAAGCCGACCGCAGCGGCGACGTTCTCGGTGCCGCTGCGTTTGCCGCGCTCTTGGCCGCCGCCGTGTAGCACTGGCTCAAGCGGGATGCGGCCTCGCACACCGAGCACCCCGATGCCCTTTGGCGCGCCGATCTTGTGCCCCGCGAGGGAAACGGCGTCGACACCGAGTTCCTTCATCGACAGTGGCAACCATCCGGCGGCCTGGACCGCGTCGATGTGAAGGGGCACACGCGAGCCGCTCGCTCGCACGGCTGCTGCGATTCCCGTGACGTCTTGGACCGTGCCAACCTCGTTGTTTGCATAGCCAAAACTCACCAGAGCGGTGTCGTCGCGCATGGCGCTGGTGACGGCATCGGCGCTCACTACGCCTTCTGCATCGACGGGCACCCTGGTGATGTCGAATCCGTGAATGCGCTCAAGGTACGACGCCGACTCGAGAACCGACTCGTGTTCGATTCGAGTAGTGACCACGTGGCGTGCGCCCCGCGCGATCGCGGCGATTGCAATGCCCTTGATTGCGAGGTTGTTCGCTTCAGTGCCGCCAGCGGTGAAAACGACGTCACCGGTGCGCATATCGAGCACCTTTGCAACGCGAGCACGAGAATCGGCAAGTGCGTCAGCCGCGGCTTCCCCGACGGTGTGATGGCTTGAAGGATTGCCGAACCAGCGTGAGAAGTACGGCGCCATTGCCTCAAGCACTTCGGGGCGCACTGGAGTCGTCGCCGCGTTGTCGAGATACAGCAGGGGCATGGTGATGCTCAGGCTGTGTCGATGCGCACGTCAAGACCTAGATCGAGCGCCCGTGCCGAATGGGTGAGTGCGCCGATCGAGATGACATCGACCCCGGTAACAGCAATAGCTCGTACCGTCTCGAGGGTGACGCCGCCCGAGGCTTCGACTGTGGCGCGACCGGCGACTTGAGTGACGCCGGTGCGCAGATCGTCGATCGAGAAGTTATCGAGCATGATCGTTCCGATTCCGGCAGCCAGCACATCTTCGATCTGATCGAGTCCGTCGACCTCCACCTCAAGGTGAGCCGTGTGAGGAAGCCGTTGCTGCGCTTCTTTCAGTGCCTCGGTGATTGATGCTCCGCCTCGGGTAAGGATGGCGAGGTGGTTGTCTTTGGCCATCACCGCGTCTGACAGTGAGTATCGGTGATTTCGTCCACCACCGTCGCGCACCGCTTTGCGTTCGAACGCTCGCAATCCAGGCGTCGTCTTTCGCGTATCTGCGATGCGGGTAGCGGTCTCAGCGACCTCGGCGACATACAGACCTGTCAACGTGGCGATGCCAGACATTCGCTGCGCAAAGTTCAGGCCGACGCGTTCTGCGGTGAGAACGCCGCGGGCGGGGCCGCTCACCACCGCGAGCACATCGCCGGGGTCAAACCACTCGCCGTCTGCCACGACGAGTTCGACCTCGATGCGCGGATCGGTCAAGCGAAAGGCCGCCGCGAACACCTCGCCGCCGCTGAATACCCCGCGCTCGCGTGCGACCAGGTCAGCGCTCGCCAATGAAACGTCGTCGATCAGATACTCGCTGGTGAGATCGCCCCAGGGTGCATCTTCCTCGAGTGCCGCAGCGACAACGCGGTCGATGTGTGCGCGGGTCAGCATGCGATCGCCTCCGTCTGAGCGAGAGTTGAGCCGCCAGTGGACGTTGCAGCCTGTGCGTTCGACGCCGCATCCCTCCGATAGTGAGCGCCGCGAGATTCACGGCGCTGGCGGGCTGCTGCCACTAGATGCTCGGCCACCAAAAGCAGATTCTCATCTTCGAACTGCCGTTCGCTGCGCTTCTCTCGGGCAGTGGTGCGCCAGGCGGCGATCACCGCGGCGGCACGGTCGAGGCCGGTTTCATCGCGCACCAGACTTGCGTTCTCCCACATCAGATCCTGCAGCGCTTCGCGGGTGAACGCAGGCACGGGAGCGGTTGTGTTTCGCACATCATCGACGAGCTGGGGGAGCGCAATGCTGGGGAGCGAGGGCCACCGGTCGGAGGCAGCGTCGGCCGCGATCACGTCGCCGGCTCGCGCACCGAACACGGCACCTTCGAGCAGCGAGTTCGACGCGAGGCGGTTCGCACCGTGCACGCCGGTGCGCGATACCTCGCCGACCGCGTAGAGTCCGCGCACGCTGGTGCGTCCGTTGAGGTCTGTAGTGACGCCACCCATCAGATAGTGGGCTGCCGGGGTCACCGGAATCGGCTCGCGGGCCCAGTCGAGGCCGCGTTCACGCACGGCACGATCGATTGTCGGAAAACGCTGGGCGAGAAACGCGGCGCGTTCGTGACTGTCAGTGGAGTGCAACTGAGTTGCATCCAAATACACCGCCCGACCGTCTTGAGCATCCATCTGCTTTGCAATCGCGCGAGCCACGATGTCGCGCGGCGCTAGCTCGCCGTCGGGGTGTGCGTCGAATGTAAAGCGTCGGCCATGTTCGTCCACGAGGATCGCGCCCTCGCCACGCACCGCTTCCGACACCAGGAACGCCTCACCGGCCGCAATGATGGTCGGATGGAATTGGAAGAACTCCAGCTCTTGCACGTGTGCGCCAGCGCGAATCGCTGCGGCGATGCCATCAGCAGTGGCTACTTCAGGGTTGGTCGAGTGCGCGTAGAGCTCACCCGCACCGCCAGTGGCGAGCACCACGGCATCCGCCCATACTGTTTCGCTGGTGCCTTCGCTGCGGCCGGCGACGTCGCCTACCAGCAGCTCAACTCCGGTCACTCGTGAGTCAGAGACCACGAGGTCGACGAGAAATGCATGTTCGATCACCCGAACATTCGAGGCACGAAGACTCGCCACGAGGGCCTTCTCGATGGCGGTTCCCGTGGCGTCACCGCCGGCGTGCAGAATGCGCGGGTAAGAGTGAGCTGCTTCGAGGCCTTTGACGAAGTCGCCGTCAGCCGCGCGATCAAACGCGACCCCCAGTTCGATCAGCTCGCGAATGCGGGCTGGGCCTTCTTCTACCAGTACTCGCACGGCCTCGGGATCGTTCAGCCCGGCACCCGCGGTCAGCGTGTCGCGCACGTGATCCTCGACGCGGTCATCGTCGAACATGACACCCGCGATGCCACCCTGCGCATAGCGGGTGTTGGCGTGTTCGAGTACGTCCTTGGTGACCAGGGTGACCTGACAGCCTTGCGCCACCGCGTGCAGGGCGACGGTTAGACCGGCGATCCCGCTACCGACCACCACCGTGTGAACGGTCATGATGCGCTGCTGTCAACGAGCGCTGGCGCCTCGGGCGGCTTCGCAGCCAGCATGCGCTCAAGCGCCACGCGGGCGGGGTCAGCGACATCAGGCGCCACCGTGATCTGGTTCAGCACAGTGCCGGCGACCAGGCCCTCGAGCACCCATGCGAGATACCCCGGGTGGATGCGATACATGGTCGAACACGGGCACACGACCGGATCGAGACAGAAGATCTCATGCTGCGGATGCTGCGCGGCGAGGCGCTGCACGAGGTTCACCTCGGTGCCGATCGCGAAGGTGGTGGGCTCAGATGCTGCTTCTATGGCCTTGCGGATGTAGTCGGTAGAACCTGCTTCGTCAGCGGCGTCCACAACCTCCATCGGGCACTCGGGATGCACTATCACTCTCACGTCGGGGTGATCGACGCGCGCCTGCGCGATCTGAGCAACGCTGAAACGCCGGTGCACCGAGCAGAAACCGTGCCATAGAATCACGCGAGCGTCTTCGAGAGTGTCGGGGGCCGATCCGCCGAAGGGCTTTCGGGGGTTCCACATGGGCATTTGCTCCAGCGGCACGCCCATGGCTTTGGCGGTGTTGCGTCCGAGATGCTGGTCAGGAAAAAACAGCACGCGGCGGCCTCGCTCGAAGGCCCATTCGAGCACCGTGCGGGCGTTAGAAGAAGTGCAGACGATGCCACCGTGGCGCCCGACGAAACCCTTGATGGCCGCGGATGAGTTCATATAGGTGACGGGAATGACCGGCAAGAGCCCGTCAGCATCAACGGCATCCATGTCGCCATAGATCTCTTCGAGCTGTTCCCAGCACTCCTCGACCTGGTCGATGTCTGCCATATCAGCCATCGAACAGCCAGCGGCGAGGTTCGGCAGGATCACGGCCTGCTCAGGGCCGGAAAGCAGATCCGCGGTCTCAGCCATGAAGTGCACTCCGCAGAAAACGATCGCTTCTGCTTCGGGGTGTGCCTTCGCCGCATTTGCGAGCTGAAACGAGTCGCCGACATAGTCGGCGTGCAGCACAACCTCTTCGCGCTGATAGAAGTGGCCGAGCACGACGACGCGATCTCCGAGCGTGGCCTTGGCCGCGACGATGCGTTCATTGAGCTCTTCCTCTGAGGCTTCGCGGTACTGCACAGGCAACTCTCCCTGGCGGGGAGAGCCCGTGGGAATTACGTCGCCCATCGACGAGCCGGGCCCATACCCAGGGCGACCATCGAAGTCCCAGGGCCCCGCGGCGAGGTCTGTGTTGCAGGTTTCGCCGACGGCCTCACCCGTCACGATTGCCTGGATGGCATGGTCAACCGAGGGGTCGGTGTCGGGTCGGGGCTGAAGGGCGATGTTGACAGCAGGCATGATTGCTCGATTCAGGGGCGTACGCCGAGCGGGCCACGATCGGCAAGCTCAACATCTTGATTGAAGCGGTACAGGCGGGCGGGGCGATGACTGCCCTTGCGGAAACGCTCGGTGGGAAGGAGGGTATCGGTGCCTTCGACCTGGCGGCGAAAGTTTGCCGGATCGAGCCTGCGGCGAAGGATCGACTCGTACACCTCTCGCAGTTCAGCGAGCGTGAACTCATCTGCGAGCAAGCCGTGCGCGATCTGGCTGTAGCCGACCTTGTTGCGAAGTCGCCACAGTGCGTAAGAAACGATCTCGTTGTGATCGAACGCGAGGTGCGGCAGGTCGTCGGCATCGAACCAGCGCACATTCTCGTCTGAGGTGTCGGCGATCTCGTCTGGTCGAATCAGCGCCCAGTAGACGATGGAAACCACTCTGGTGGGGGAACGGTCGACCGCACCAAACGCATAGAGCTGCTCAAGATAGCTCGGCGCGAGCCCGGTGGTCTCGGCAAGCGTTCTCGACGCAGCGGCATCTAGGTCTTCGACGATGTCGAGCCAACCGCCCGGCAAGGCCCACTGCCCTTCGTGGGGATCGCTCTGGCGTCTGACGAGGGGGAGTGCGACGCTGGCTCGTTCCTGACCTTCTGCGCGGCGAAGGGTGAAAATCACCGTCGAGACCGCAACGCGTGTGCCCGCGGGCGCGGCGGAACTCGTTGCGTTGGACGCGTGCGCGGTGGTGGTTGCTGTTATGGTCATGGTGACTTTTACTCCGGTTTTATCTTAGTGTCGCTATGACCAGAAGTGCAAAACATCACCAGATTCAAAGGTTCGCCTCGTAGCCTTGCGGTCCGTGCGCAAGATCGCGCGATCTATCCCCGGAGGTCCGCGTGCCGATTGTCGACATCGTGTTGATCGTGGTTTTAGTGATCGCGCTTTTCGCCGGCGTCTCGCGCGGTTTCACGGGGAGCATTGGCCTCTTCGCGGGGCTGGCCGCTGGTGCCGCGATTGCTTACTGGGCTGCCCCGCTCATCAACGCAAGCTGGCCGTGGGCGGAGTGGGCGCTGCTGGTGAGCGTGTTGTCGGCACTGCTGATCTTGACCCTCGGGGCATCGATCGGCGCGTCCATCGGTGCTGCTGTGCGCCGCGGCGTCGACCGAACCCCGCTTCGGGCGATTGACCGACTGTTGGGCGCAGCGACGGGTGTGATCGTCACCTCGCTTGTGATCTCGTTGGCGGCGACAAGCGTGATAGCCGCGGGTGTGCCGGTGTTGTCAACCGCGCTGTCATCATCGACGGTGGTGCGCACGATCGACCAGTTGACGCCGGAGCCGGTGGACCGTGCGCTTGCTGAAGTGCGCTCGATGGTCATCGACGAGGGGCTTCCGCAACTCGGCGAACTGCTCGAAGTCACACCGCAAATCGCAATGCCCGCCGTCGATCTCGACGATCCAGAACTTGCCTCGGCGGCCGCATCAGTTGCGCGCGTCTCGGGAACAGCTTTCGCTTGTGGACGTAGCTCGACGGGCAGCGGCTTCGTCATTGCAGAGAATCTCGTCGTCACCAACGCACACGTGGTCGCGGGCGTCGACCAACCCCACGTGGAACTGCCCGGGCAAGCATCCCGAGAAGGCCGCATCGTCTACTTTGATGCGATCGATGACCTCGCGGTGATCGCGGTTGACGACCTCGATGCGACCCCACTGCAGATTTCCCCCGTGCTCGAAGCCGGAGCCGCCGCCGTCGTGCAGGGCTATCCGCTCGGTGGCCCCTTCACCATGGTGAGTGCATCAGTGCTATCGACCGGAACGGTTCCTATTCCCGACATCTACGACGAGAGCTCAACTCCGCGCGAAATCTACGCTCTCGAAGCCGTGGTGCGCCCTGGCAACTCGGGTGGGCCGCTGCTGACCGGCGATGGTGAGGTCGCGGGCGTCGTGTTCGCTCGAGCCGAAGCCGACGACAATCTGGGTTACGCGATGACCACCGCAGAACTGATGCCCGTAATCGCACAGAGTGACACCCTCACGCAGACCGTTTCGTCAGGAGCCTGCACGTGAGCTGACCTGCGCTGTACGCGCAAGTGGGGTGGGATGCCGCAGCATCCCACCCCACTTTTGTCTGAGGACTACTCAGCAGGAATAACCAGACCGTTGTAGTTCTCGATGATCCATTCCTGTGTCTCGGTCGAGGTCAGGAGTTCATAGAGGGTGACGATGCGGGGGTCATCGATCAGTTCACCACGGGTAGCGAGAATGTTGAAGTACGGGCTATCGGTCGATTCCGTAAGGATCTGCAGGTCTCCGCTGAGTCCAGCAGCCGCCGCGAAGCTGAAGTTGACGATGGCGGCGTCTTGCTGCTGCAACGCGGTGGGCAGGCTCGCGGCATCGATCTCGGTGAATTCGAAGCCGCGGGGGTTCGCCGTGATGTCGGCGACAGTGGTGGGTGCTTCCGTGGTCTCAACGAGTCCCGCGTCAGCGAGCAACAGGAGAGCACGTGACTCGTTGCTGGCGTCGTTGGGCAGCGCAATCTCAGCGCCGTCAGGCAGGTCGTCGATCGAGTCGACAGTCTCGGAGTAAAGGGCGAGTGGTGGCAGGTACACCTCACCGACAGAAACAAGGTCGTCGCCCGAGTCGGTGACGAACAGGTCGAGGAACGGTGCGTGCTGAAAGAGGTTCGCGTCGGTTGCGCCCTGTGCGAGTGCAGGATTCGGGGTGTTGTAGTCGCTGAACTCGGTGATTTCGAGGTCAAGGCCCGCTTCTTCGGCGAGGTTGTCTTGCACGAATGCCAGGATCTCGCCGGCAGGTACGGCGGTTGCGCCGACGACGAGAGTGCCGAGGTCTTCTTCGGGCGCAGCCTCGGAGTCGTCGGATGTGCTGGCGCACGCAGTAAGGGCGAGCGAGACGGCTGCGACGCCGATAATCGCACTGGTGAGGCGAGTGGAGAGAGACATGTTTTCCTTTCGATGAAGCGAGATGAGCGCGCCGCAGTGCGACTCGCCAAAGTAAATGGCTAGACGGTCGGAGCCGCTGCCGATTTCTTGTTGCGACCAGAGCGGGAGCGCTCATGGTCGATGCGCCGCGCGATGAAGCTGCCGGTGGACTGCAGCACCTGCACCATGATGAGAAGGACAATGACCACGGCAACGATGTACTCGGTGCTGTATCGCTGATAGCCGTAGCGGATCGCGAGGTCACCGAGCCCGCCCGCGCCGATGACGCCGGCGATCGCCGAGAAATTGATAATCGACACCACGGTGGTGGTGAAGCCCAGCACAATTGACGGCAGTGCTTCGGGAACGAGCACCTTGCTGAGGATCTGCCAGCGAGTGGCTCCGAGCGCTTCGGCAGCCTCCACCTTTCCAGGGGATACCTCGCGCACGGCGATCTCAACGATCCGCGCGAAGAACGGAATGGCGGCGACGCTCAGGGGCACGATCGCTGCTGTCGATCCGAACGAAGTGCCGATCAGCACATAGGTCACGGGAATCAGCGCGATCATCAGAATCACGAACGGGACGGAACGGGTGATGTTTACGACGATCGCCACGATGACATTGATCGTGCGCCCTAGTCCGCGGCTACCGAACGGCGCCTGCAGGATGCCGCCGCGGTCGGTAGCGACGAGAACCACACCGACGGCAAGGCCGACGATGAACGTCACGATCATGGTGACGACCACCATGTAGAGGGTTTCCCACGTCGCTTTCGCGAGGTTCTCCAACAAGTCAGTCCAGAACCCGGGATCAGCGGAATCGATCATGCTCGGCTCACCTCCTCGACCACGAGGCCTTGTGCTCGCAGGTCTGCCAGCACCGCAGCGGTGTCAGCTGCGGCCGGAATTTCAAGTCGGGTACGGCCGGTTTGAACTCCGTTGATCGTCTCGATTGCCGCACCGAGAAGGCCAACGTCAGCGGTGTGATGACGCGCGAGACGCGTGATGACCGGTTCGTTCGCTGACAGACCGGTGAACGTCACATCGACCACAGTGCCGTTGCCCACAGCGGGAATGTCGCCGAGCGGAAAAAGCTGCCGAGCGATGATCGATCCGGGGGTACGCAGCAATTCGTGCAGTCGGCCCGTCTCCACGACGCGTCCATGTTCCATGAGCGCTGCCGACGAACACACGCCTTTGACGACGTCCATCTCGTGGGTGATCAGCAACACGGTCAGCCCCAGCTCCCGATTGAGGGTGCGCAGCAGATCCAGAATGCTCAGCGTGGTTTCGGGGTCTAGAGCACTGGTTGCTTCGTCAGAGAGCAACACGCGCGGGTTGGTTGCGAGGGCTCGAGCGATTCCGACGCGCTGCTTCTGCCCGCCGGAGAGCTCCGATGGGTAGGCGTCTGCTTTGTCTCCCAGTCCCACCAGATCGAGAATCTCGCCCACCCGCGTTGCTCGTTCCCGGCGCGAAACACCCTGCGCTTCGAGCGCGAGCGAGACGTTTCCCGCCGCGGTGCGGCGCGAAAGCAGGTTGAAGTGCTGAAAGATCATGCCGATGTCATGGCGAGCATCGCGCAACGCTTCGCCCGACAGATCGGTGATCAGGCGGCCAGCAACCTCGACGGTGCCGGAGTCTGGCTTCTCAAGCCCGTTGAGAGTGCGGATGAGCGTGCTCTTCCCCGCACCACTGGTGCCGACAACGCCGAAGATCTCGCCCCCGGGCACGGTAAGCGACACGTCATCGAGGGCGCGCACGCCGGAGAACGTCTTATAGAGGTGAGTAGTTGTAATCATCGCAAGCACGACGAAACGCACCACCGGGCGGTGACGCGCACCGCCATCGGTGAGGGAGAGTCCAGATTGACCGATGCGTGGTGGTTCATCGCAATCGTGTTACATCGTGTGACCTCAGGGCAGCTTCGGGAGCCGAGCATTCGGTGCTAGGGCACATCTGCAATGAATTGCGCCGCACGAGCGATATGCTGATCGAACACGTCAATATCGGCCAATGACCCGGGCGGGAGAGCCTCGACAGCAATCGTGTCGGGCACCGAAGGAGCAAGCCTCCCCGCCAATCTCTCAGGTACGCGTACCGTCCTGGTCGGCCAACTCTGGAAAAGGCTCGACATCGTCGATCCTGCCGAAGGTGAAAGCTGTCGTATCCGCCCATTCGGGGCTGCGAAGGCGAAACTCTCAGGCCAATGACAGAGGGGGAGTTCCCTAGGGTGCATTCGTGCGCCTGCCCGAACCGACCGGGAGAACTCATGACCGACCCCCGCACGACCGTTCTGCACCAACGCCACGAAGCTCTGGGCGCGTCATTCACTGACTTCGGTGGGTGGCTGATGCCCGTTCGCTATAGCTCAGATCTTGCTGAGCATCACGCCGTACGCACCGGTGCGGGCCTGTTTGACATCTCACATATGGCGGAGTTCCTCGTCGAAGGCTCCGCCGCAGGTGCCTATCTCGACTATGCACTCGCTGGCACGTTCACCACGATGCCCATTTGGAAAGCGAAGTACAGCCTGCTGCTCGAGCGCAGTGGCGGCATCATCGATGACGTCATTGTCTATCGCCTTGCCGACGAGCGCTATTTGATCATCGCGAACGCAGGCAATCGCGCGGCTGTTTCGGCCGCGCTAGTCGAGCGTTCGCAGTCGATGGATGCTGAAGTGACTGACGTCACCGACGACTACGCGTTGATCGCTGTGCAGGGGCCCGTCGCACGCGCGGTGCTCGAAGCGACCGGCTCGATCACCGATCTGGGCAAGCCACTCGACGAGCTGAAGTACTACGCCGCCGTCGATGCACGCTTTGATTCAGCACCGTTGCTGATCGCACGCACCGGCTACACCGGTGAAGACGGCTTTGAGCTGCTGATTCCTGTCGGCAACGCTGTTGACCTTTGGGATGCACTCGCGGCAGCGGGCGCGGAGCTGGGCCTTACGCCCGCTGGTCTCGCATCGCGCGATACGCTGCGCCTCGAAGCGGGCATGCCTCTCTATGGCCATGAACTCTCGCTCGACATCGTTCCGGCGCAGGCGGGACTGGGGCGGGTCGTTGCCAGCGAGAAGAGTGACTTCGTCGGGCGCGAGGGGCTGTCGACTAAAGGCACCGTTGATGCTCCTGTGCTCGTGGGCCTGGTGAGCGACGGCCGCCGCGCAGGTCGCGCCGGCTATGCCGTGTTCGATGTCGCGGAGGACGGTGAAGCCATCGGCGAGATCACTAGCGGTGCGCTCAGCCCCACGCTTGGACACCCGATCGCTATGGCCCTTGTCTCACCGTCGGCAAGCGATGCTGGCACCACACTCTTCATCGATGTGCGGGGAACCCGCATTCCCGCCACCGTTACCGCCTTGCCGTTCTATCGGCGCAGCAACTGATCACCCTCACCGGAGAAAACCATGACTGACCTCAACTCACTCAAGTACACCGCCGAGCACGAGTGGATCGCCTTCGACGGCGAGACAGCCACCGTGGGCATTACTGACTTCGCTGCTGACAAACTCGGCGACGTCGTCTTCGTGGAACTGCCCGCAGTCGGCGACACCGTCACTGCAGGTGACGTCTGCGGCGAGATCGAATCCACCAAGTCGGTCGGTGAGCTTTACGCACCGCTGACCGGTGAGGTTGTTGCAATCAACGACACCGCCGTTGATGACCCGTCGCTCGTGAACTCCGATGCATTCGGCGCGGGATGGCTTATCAAGATTTCCACCGATGCAGCGGCCGTTGACGCGTTGCTGAACCGCGACGCGTACGTCGCACTTACCGGCGGCGACGAATGACTGGTGGTTTCGCCGAGCGCCACATTGGTCTCGACACCGCGGCGCAGCGCACTATGCTCGACGCTCTTGGATACGCAGATGTGGAAGCGTTGCTGACCACGGCAGTGCCGGCATCCATTCATGTGCAGCCGCAACCGACCAGCGACATCCCACCGGCCGCTACGGAGGCTGAGGCGTTGGCGGAGTTGCGCGTTCTCGCGTCGCAGAACCGTGTCGCCCGGCCGATGATCGGCCTAGGCTACTACGACACCTTCACCCCGTCTGTGATCGCGCGGAATGTGCTGGAGAACCCGTCGTGGTACACCGCCTACACGCCGTATCAGCCTGAGATCTCTCAGGGGCGCCTCGAAGCGCTTATCAACTTTCAGACCATGGTCACCGACCTCACGGGGTTGACCACGGCCAACGCGTCGATGCTCGATGAATCGACCGCGGTGGTTGAGGGCATGCTTGTCGCCCGGCGCGCGTCGAAATCGCGCTCGAACGTCTTCGTGATGGATGCTGATACTCTTCCGCAGACCAAGGCTGTGATCGGTCACCGTGCCGAGGCGCTCGGTATCGAGCTTCGCTATGCAGAACTTGCGCATGCGAACGATGCTGGCGCGGCGATCGGCGAAGACATTTTTGGTGCGTTCGTGCAGTATCCGGGAGCATCCGGACACATCTGGGACCCCAGCGATGTCGTGACCGCGGTGCACGCACAGGGCGGCATCGTCGTGGCGGCGGCCGATCTGCTGGCGCTGACGCTGTTGCGCTCGCCCGGATCGTTTGGCGCAGATGTTGCTGTCGGCACCACGCAGCGTTTCGGAGTGCCAATGGGATTCGGCGGTCCGCATGCCGGCTATATGGCGGTACGCGCCGGACTTGAACGGCAGCTGCCAGGTCGGCTCGTGGGCGTGTCACAGGACGCGGCGGGTCAGCCGGCCTACCGGCTTTCGCTGCAGACGCGCGAGCAGCACATTCGTCGTGAAAAGGCGACGAGCAACATCTGCACGGCCCAGGTACTTCTCGCCGTTATGGCGTCAATGTACGCGGTCTACCACGGGCCCGCCGGCCTGCGCGAGATCGCGACTGACGTCGCTCGGAAGGCTGAAGCGCTCGCTGAGCGACTGCGATCTTATGGGCTCCCGCTCGTGAGCGATTCCTTCTTCGACACGATCCGCGTTGTCACGCCCGGCCCCGCTTCGCGTGTGATCGAACGTGCCCGGTCGAAGGGGTATCAACTATACGAAGTAGACGAAGCGACGGTCGCCGTGTCCGTCGATGAGACGACGACTGCTGATGACCTCGCGTCGGTTGCGTGGGCGTTCGGGTTGCCAGAGTCTGAAGAGCTTCAGGTGCCCTTCGCAAACTCCGACGCAATCGCAGCCGTGCCGGTTGAGCTCAACCGGGTAGAGGAGTTCTTGACACACCCCGTGTTCAACACGCACCACTCTGAAACGGCGATGATGCGCTATCTCAAGCTGCTGGCTGATCGCGACTACGCGCTCGACCGTGGCATGATTCCCCTCGGCTCGTGCACTATGAAGCTGAATGCGGCAACGGAGATGGCGGCGGTGTCGTGGCCGGAATTCTCTCGTGTGCACCCCTTCGCGCCGGAAGCTGATGTGCGCGGCTATCTCGTCATGATCGAACAGCTTGAGCGGTGGCTCGCCGAGGTGACTGGCTATGACGCTGTGTCGTTGCAGCCGAATGCAGGTTCGCAGGGCGAGTTGGCGGGGCTGCTGGCGATTCGTGGATACCACCACGCCAACGGTGACGCCGAGCGCATTGTGTGCCTCATTCCCTCCTCAGCGCATGGCACGAATGCCGCTTCTGCGGTGCTCGCTGGCATGAAGGTCGTCGTCGTGGCGTGCGACGAAGCCGGAAACGTCGACCTCGATGACCTGCGTGCCAAGATCAGCACGCATGCCGAGCAGCTATCCGCGCTGATGATCACGTACCCGTCGACGCACGGCGTGTACGAACACGACGTGCTCGAAATCACCCAAGCCGTGCACGATGCAGGCGGGCAGGTGTATGTCGACGGTGCGAACCTCAACGCGCTGCTGGGCTACGCACGCTTCGGCGACCTCGGTGGCGATGTATCGCATCTCAATCTGCACAAGACCTTCGCGATTCCGCACGGGGGTGGCGGACCCGGTGTCGGTCCAGTCGCGGCAAAGGCCCATCTCGCGCCGTATCTGCCAGGTCACGAAATGCAGCAGCGTGAAGATCATGCCGGCGGCGTGTTTGCCGGCGGCGCGGTTGCTGGCGCGCCCCACGGATCTGCCAGCATCCTGCCGATTTCCTGGGCCTACGTGCGCATGATGGGAGCTGAAGGCTTGCGGGACGCAACCGCAGCGGCGGTCCTCTCGGCGAATTACATCGCATATCGCCTGCGCGATCACTACCCGGTGCTCTACACGGGTGAGGGTGGACTTGTCGCGCACGAGTGCATTCTCGATCTGCGCCCGCTCAAGGAAAGCACCGGGATCACCGTCGACGATGTGGCTAAACGGCTCGTAGACTACGGCTTTCACTCGCCGACGATGTCGTTCCCGGTTGCCGGAACGCTCATGGTCGAGCCGACAGAGTCAGAAGACCTCGGCGAGATCGATCGATTCATCGAAGCGATGATCGCGATCAAGGCGGAAGCTGACCGTGTTGCGGCTGGGGAGTGGCCCGCGAATGACAACCCGCTGGTGAATGCTCCGCACACCGCACAGTCGATCGTGACCGACGAATGGGCTCACCCGTACTCACGTGAGATTGCGGTTTATCCGGTGCCGACGCTCGTGCGCAACAAGTACTGGGTGCCGGTCAGGCGCATCGACCAGGCGCACGGCGACCGCAACTTGGTGTGCTCGTGCCCGCCCATCGAGGCCTTCGCGTAACCCCGCATAACGACGAGAGGTGGGATGTTACGGCATCTCACCTCTTCGTTTTGAGAGGCGTGCGAGTTTTCCGCTACGACGTCGCGCTGGGAGTGGGGCTCGGCGACACCACGGAAACTGTGCCGAACAGGGCCGGCCAGAGCGCTACAGCCAGCGGATAGCCCACGAAAGCCACGATGTCGATCAGTGTGTGAGCGATGACGAGCGGCATCACTCGTCCCCAGCGCTTGTAACACCAACCGAACACCACACCCATTGCGAAGTTGCCGATGATCGGACCTATGCCCTGATAGGCGTGGTACGCACCCCGCAACGCGGCCGTCGTGAAGATGATGCTCCACCACCCCCATCCCAGTCGTCGCAGTCTGTCGAACAGGTAGCCGATGAAGATCACTTCTTCGGTGAGGCCAGCGCGAAGCGCCGCGAGAATCAGCAGCGGAACTGTCCACCAGGCGGCGTCAAGTGGTGCCGCCTGCACTTCTACAGTGATTCCGAGCACACGCCCAACGGCATAGAGCGCGAGACCCGGGATGCCGATCGCTGCGCCGAGCAAGAGCGCCCTGGCGAAGTCTCCTCCGAATCGGCGAAAGTCCAGGCCCATGCGGCGCAGCGCATTTCCTCCGGGTTCCCACATGAGAAACACCACGAGAGCCACCAACGACAGACCGAAGAAGATCGACAGCAACTGGTAGAGCACATCCCAGAATGCTGCGACGTCTCGCGATGCGTTGAGTTGGGTCTGCTGTTCACCGATGGGCGTGGGGCGTAACAATGCCCGCACGAGCGAAAGCACTGAGTAGATCGCGGACTGCCCGACCGTGATGGCGAGCACGATACCGACCTCCCAGCGCTGGTGCACTCGGGCGCCGTGCGTCAGGGGGTGCGGATCTAGCAGATTCCGGGGGAGTGAAGTATTCACGTTGTCAGATTGTCATACGCTCGTCGCTTTGAGTTAAGGATATGTAACGGTTTGCGATTCTGCTTTGTTCGTATCGCCAAGGGTGCTTATCGTGTCCGTGACCGTGTCCAGTGCTGCCACAGGCTGGGCACTTAACCCTTGCACAGGAGGAAATGTGAAGATCGCACGCTTGACGGCGGGCGTGGGGATCGTTGCAGTCGGAGCACTTACGCTCGCTGGCTGCGGCAACCCCTACGAGTCTGAAGTCGTAGAAGGCACGGAGATCACGGTTGCGTACAACTCGGGATTCTTCCACTTCAACGACGACAGCGGTGCCGGAAACAACACGGCCAACGGCAATGTCAAATACATGACGGACACGTCATTCGGGTACTACAACAACACCCCCGAGTACGTTCACAACACCGACTTCGGTTCGTACGAGCAGACTTCGGACGACCCGCTGACGGTCGAGTACACCATCACGGCAGACGCAGTGTGGTCGGACGGCGTGGCAATCGACGAGGCCGACATGCTTTTGCAGTGGGCTGCGATGTCGGGCAACGTCACTGACGCATTCGCCCCTGCGGCGACCACGGGCTACAACCTCGTCACCACCACCCCTGAGACCGGGGACAAGAGCATCACGCTCGTCTACGACGAGCCTTACGTGGACTGGGAGCTCGTTGGCCCGCTCGGCGTGTCAGCACACGGCACCTACGCACTCGCCTTCCCGGACGAGTACGCAGATGTGCAGTCTGCCTACGACGAGGGCGACATGGACGCCTACCAGGAAGCAGCGGCAACGTTCGCTGAAGACGCCAAGCAGAAGGTCGTCGACGCCATCACCAGTGGCGACGAAGAGGTTCTCGCAGCTCTTGGTGAGGCATGGAACACTGGCTACGGTTACACCACGCTTCCCGAAAGCCCCGCAGCGGCGCTGACGAGCGGTGCGTACATCATCGACGACATCGTCGAAGACCAGTACATCACCGTGGCAGCCAACCCGCTCTACACCTGGGGTCCGTCGCCCAAGTTCGAAAAGATCACGATCCGTACGATCGCTGACGCGACGACCGCTCTGCAGGCACTTGAGTCGGGCGAGCTCGACATCTGGACCGGCCAGCCGACGTCCGACATCCTGGAGCTCGCGAACGAAATCGCGACCGCCGATGTTCAGACCGCGGTGCAGGCTTCGCACGAGCACGTCGACCTCACGGTCAACAACGGCGGCCCGTTCGACCCCGCCACCTATGACGGCGACGAGGCGACCGCTCTTGCAGTGCGCACCGCGTTCCTCAAGACGATCCCGCGCCAGGAGATCGTCGACAAGATCATCGCGCCGCTTCAGGCTGACGCAGAGGTTCGCAACACGCACCTCGTCAGCCCGTCTGACCCCGAGCGCTACCCGCTCCTGTCGGACACCAACGGCTCGGCTGACTACGCCGACGTCGACATCGAGGGCGCCAAGGCGCTTCTCGCCGATGCTGGCATCGAGGGCACCGTCGAGGTCGGCTTCTGGTACCCCGAGGGCAACGTGCGTCGTGGCCAGGAGTACGAACTGATCGCATCGTCGGCAGCACTTGCTGGCTTCGAACTGGTCGATCAGAGCGAGCCTGACTGGCTCTTCACCGACCCGGCTTCGGTTCCGGTCAACAACCACGACGCGGTGATCTTCGCGTGGTCGCAGACCAGCCTCGCAGTTGGTGGATCTGACCAGATCTACGCATGCTACGAAGACCCGCTCGCCAAGGGCGGAAACTACAACGGTTACTGCAACGAAGAGGTTACCGACCTCCTCAACCAGCTGAACGTAACCGCTGACTACGACGAGCAGACCGCTCTTCTCGAGCAGACTGAAGCCGCTATTTGGGCTGACTCGGTGTCGATTCCGATCTTCCAGTTCCCGGGTCTGCTCGTTTCGAGCGACAAGGTGACCGGTGTCGAATCGATGCCACTGAGCCCGGACTACTTCTGGAACTTCTGGGAGTGGGCACCGGCTGAGGACTCCGAGTAGACATCGGTTGACCTCAAGGGAGAGCGGGCATCATGCCCGCTCTCCCGAGTCGACGACTCAATGACTGTGGGCGCCGCGGGGACCCCCGGCGCCCACAGTCGCGTCACCACGCAAACGCACCCCGTATGCCCGTTGACGTAGTAGCTTGAGCAGACCGCTCGCGAATGGAACAAACCCATGAGTAAACTCACAACCTCGCACGGAGGTCGGCAGTGCTGACGTACATCCTGAGGCGGCTGGGAGCGACCGTATTGGTCCTGCTCGTCGCCTCGTTCATCGTGTACACATTGACGGCCATCACGGCTGATCCCCTCGCGGATCTAAAGGGATCAAGCGCACCGAACCGTGACGAGCTCATCGCGTTCCGCACCGAGCAGCTCCGCCTAGATCTCGCCATTCCGCTCCGCTACTTCGTCTGGCTCGGCGGCGCGGCCAAGTGCCTCGTGCCGGGTGTTCTCGAGTGCGATCTCGGCGCGGCATTCAGCCGCAGCTATCAGCCGGTCACCGACGCACTCGGCTCGGCTGCTGCATCCACAATTCAGCTGGTCACCGCGGCGACTATTGTCGCCATTCTCTTCGGTCTCACCATCGGAATCCTGACGGCTCTTCGCCAGTACAGCGGTTTCGACTACACCGTGACCTTCCTCACGTTCATCGTCTACTCGCTCCCCATTTTCTGGGTCGCGGTGCTCCTCAAGGAGTACGGCGCGATTCGCTTCAACGAGTTTTTGAGCGATCCCGTGATCACATGGCCAGCAATTCTGATCACCGGCGCCGTCTGGGGCCTGATCGTGATGAGCATCATCGGCGGCAATGCGAAAAAGCGCCTCGTCTCGTTTGGAGGCGCGTTCATCGCAACGGCAGGCCTCTTGTGGCTCCTTGGCGTCATGGACTGGTTCTCACGCCCCCAGATCACGATCGTCGGTGTGATCATCACCGGAGTCGCGGCAGCCGTGGGAATCACGGCGCTTTCGACCGGACTCGCGAACAAGCGCGCGCTGTATTCATCGTTGATCGTTGTCGCGATCTGGGTAGCGCTTTACGTGCCGCTTCAGTACCTGTTCTTCTACGTTCCGACGGGCTGGATGCTCCTGGGCCTCGCCGTTGCCGCGATCGGACTCGGTATCGGAATCGGCGCGCTTATCGGCGGTGATGGCCGCAAAGAGGCGGCGCGCACGGCTGCCATCGTCAGTTTCATCACTTTCTTTGTCATTGTGATCGACCGAGTGATGCTCGTATATCCGGACTACGTCGATCGGATTCCGCAGAGCGGCGTGATTGCGACCATCGGCGCACAGACGCCGGGTCTGCAAGGCGACATGTGGTTTGAAATTCTTGACGGCTTTGCCCACTTGGTCTTGCCGACCATTGCGCTCGCGCTGGTCTCGATCGCCGCGTACACCCGCTACGCACGCTCCAGCCTGCTCGAGGTGATGAACCAGGACTACGTGCGCACAGCGCGAGCCAAGGGGCTCACCGAGCGCACCGTCATCATGCGCCACTCGATGAGAAACGCTCTCATTCCGATTGCGACGATCATCGCGTTCGACATCGGAGCACTGATCGGCGGTGCAGTGATCACCGAGACGATCTTCGCCTGGAAGGGAATGGGCGCGCTTTTCGTCGACGGACTCAATGCGGGCGACGTGAACCTCGTGATGGGCTTCTTCGTCGTCACGGGAATTCTCGCGGTGGTCTTCAACCTGATCGCCGATCTGCTCTACTCCGCTCTTGACCCCCGGATTCGGGTGAACTGACATGACTACGACACCAACGAACGCGCCGCAGGAAGATCGCGGCAACGAGCAGAGCATTGAGCAGAAGGCGATTGCGGGCCTCAGCCAGGGAACCCTGGTGCGCCGCCGCTTCTTCCGACACAAGTTCGCGTTGATCGCGATGGTCGTCCTCTTTCTCGTTATCGTGCTGGCATTCAGCTCAGTGGGAACAGTGGTGGGTGGCACGGGCAATTTGAAGGCCCTGCCCAACGGCACGCTGACCGTCGATGGATTCCGCATCCCCGGCTGGTGGCCCCTCAACTGGTGGACGACCTACCCCGTGATCAACGGGGGTCAGCCCACGCTGACACTCTGGCCGCTGAGTTTGGGTGAGCATCCCTTCGGCCAAGACACTCTGGGCAAGGATGTCTTCGCGCAAGTCATGCGCGGTACGCAGCAGTCCATCACCGTGATGTTCCTCGTCGGCATCGGCTCGCTGATCGTGGGCGTCGTCATCGGCGCCTTGTCGGGTTACTACCGTGGCTGGGTCGATTCGCTGCTCATGCGTTTCACCGATGTGATCATCATTATTCCGATCATCGTCATCGGCTCAATCTTCGGAAAGCTGTTCGGCGGCAATGCGATCGTTTTTGGAATCTTCCTCGGTTTGCTGAGCTGGACGGGCCTGGCTCGCTTGGTGCGAGGCGACTTCCTCGCTCTTCGAGAACGGGAATTTGTGGATGCTGCCCGCGTCGCTGGCGCTGGCAGCTCCCGCATCATCTTCCGTCACATTCTGCCGAACGCGGTCGGCGTGATCATCGTCAACACCACGTTGCTTATGAGCGCCGCAGTGCTCATCGAAGCCGCGCTGAGCTTCATCGGGTTCGGAATCACCTATCCCGACATCTCATTGGGCCAGATCATCAGTGAGTACCGCGAAGCGTTCCGCACGCGGCCGTGGCTGTTCTGGTGGCCGGGTCTGTTCATCGTGACGCTTGCGCTGTGCATCAACTTCATTGGTGACGGTTTGCGCGACGCGTTCGACCCGCGTCAGCAGGGCAAGGTCGGCCGCAAGGCAGCGAAGACTGTCGCCGCCATTCCGTCGATCCAGGCTGTGCAGATGGTCGAGATCGAGACGTCAGAAGAAGACCCCGATCTGCCACGCGCGATGTTCAGCGAGTCAACGGAGGAAGCGGCCGACTATGAAGACCCCTCAGAACGCGGGACCGTCGAGGGGCCCGATCGGGGAGACCCCGGCGCTAAGGGTGATCAGCCGTGAGGTGCGAAAAAGCTCAGCAGCGTCGCAGCGACGAGAACCGCGCTGACGGCAAGAACAGCAACGTGCCAGTTCGTCGTGGTTCCACCGCCCAGCGAGGCGCCGCCAGCGTGCTGATAGGCAGCAAGGTGTCGACGCACAAGAGCGGCAGCCCCACCCGAGAAGCTCGTCTCCGAGTCGGAAGGACGCCGCGAATCTCCCTCGCCGGGAGTGAGCGACACCTCTTCGCGTCTGGTAGACAGTGCTTGGCGCGCGCCGGGAGCGGGCGCCGCCCACGCCTGGATCTTGCGTCCGTCCTTGGTGACCAAGGTGAGCGCGAATCGAGTGTCGACGCTGTCGAGATCGCCCCACGGCACGCGGTGGGTGCGAACCAGGTTGCGCACTTCAACGAAGCCATCGGTGACTGTGACAGCCGGCTGAACATAGAGCACCCAGGCACTCCAGGCCAGCAGAACGATGGGCCAACCCCAGCGAAACAGTGCGGTGAGATCTTCGGTGAGCACAATGAAGATCAGCGCAGCAACGCACACTGCCATCGCGATGATCGCGAGTATTACCCCGCCGCGTGGACGGAAGACAACCGGCTGGGACATTCGACAATCCTGACACGAGGGACCACACGATGAGTACGAGCAAAGACGCATCCGTCGTCTCTCACGCACCGAAGCCGGGTGAGCCCGTGCTTTCAGTTAGCAACCTAGGCGTTGAGTTCTGGGTCGGCGATCGCTGGGCGGCTGCCGCCATGCACGTCACCTACGACCTGATGCCAGGAAAAGTGCTGGCAATCGTGGGCGAGTCAGGTTCGGGCAAGAGCACCAGCTCCATGGCCATCATGGGCCTGCTGCCAAAAAACGCTCGAGTCACGGGTAGCGCAAAGCTGGCGGGTCGTGAACTGATCAACGCGCCGATCGAATCCTTGCGCAAGGTGCGCGGTGAAGGCATCTCTGCGATCTTCCAAGAGCCGATGACGGCGTTGAACCCGGTGTACACGATCGGTTTCCAGATTGCTGAGACGGTGCTTACCCACCGTTCGAATATGACGCGAAAGCTCGCCAAAGCACGTGCAATCGAGCTGCTGGGTCTGGTCGAGATGCCCGACCCGGAAAAGGCCTACAACTCCTACCCGCACCAATTGTCGGGTGGGCAGCGGCAGCGCGCCATGATCGCGCAGTCGATCGCCCTCGACCCGCGTGTGCTGGTGGCAGATGAGCCCACGACGGCACTTGACGTCACGGTGCAGGCCGAGATTCTCGATCTGCTTCGCAACCTTCACCAGAAGCTCGACTCGGCGATTATTCTCATCACCCACGACATGGGTGTAGTCGCCGATATGGCCGATGACGTGATGGTGATGAAAGACGGCGCAGTTGTGGAGCACGCCACGGCGACTGATCTGTTCGCCGCGCCATCGCATCCCTATACACAGGCGCTCATGGCATCAGTTCCCCACTTGGGACTGGGCGAGGCAACCGCGGATACGCACGGTATTCGCGAAGCTGCGAAAGCGGCTCTTCACCTCGAGAACGTCTCTATCGAGTATCCCAAGCGAGGTCGCGTCCCGGCCTTCCTCGCGGTCAGCGAAGCATCCTTGTCGATCCAACCAGGTGAAGTCATGGGTCTGGTGGGCGAGTCCGGCTCGGGTAAGACCACCATCGCCAGGGCAGTCGTCGGACTTGTGGCGCCGAAGGAAGGCACTTTGCGCGTTGCCGGTCAAGACATGATCGGGGTGGATGCGAAGCAGCTGCGCGCCGTGCGCCGCAAGATCGGCATCGTCTTCCAAGACCCGGGCTCGTCGTTGAATCCGCGCTGGCCCGTCGGCGAATCGATTGGCGAGCCGCTCGAGCTCGCGGGGCGCGATCGCAAAGAGATCTCCAAGCGGGTAGAGGACTTGCTCGACCTCGTTGAGTTGCCGCGGGACTTCCGCAACCGCTACCCGCACGAACTCTCTGGCGGCCAGCGTCAACGCATCGGTATCGCTCGGGCGCTCGCGCTCGACCCGGTAGTGCTGGTGGCGGACGAACCGACGAGCGCCTTGGACGTTTCGGTTCAGGCCCGCGTGCTTGAACTGCTGCAGAACATCCAGAAAGAGAAGCAATTCGCGACTCTGTTTGTCACTCATGACCTGGCTGTCGTGGATCTGCTGGCTGACCGCATCGCCGTGATGCAGCACGGAAAGATCGTTGAGCAAGGCTCGAAAGAGCAGATCTTGCGCAACCCGCAGAACGACTACACCAAGCGCCTTATCGCTGCGGTTCCTGTGCCTGACCCTGCTGAACAGCGTGAGCGTCGCCTGGCGCGGGCGACACTGTTGGGTCGTACCGCAAGCTAGCCGAGAGCGATATGCAACATTGTCGAAAGCGATCTGAGCGCCCTGGAACGGGCCTTCAGGTCGCTTTCGGTCTCCTACGTTAGGCTGGTCATGCCGGCATCCCGGCTACCTCCCACATCTTGCAAGGAATCCTTCATGGCGCACGCCTTCCGCTCAGACCTGCGAAACGTCGCGATCGTCGCCCACGTTGACCACGGCAAGACCACTTTGGTCGATGCCATGCTCCGCCAGACCGGCTCGTTCGGCGAGCACTCGCACGTTGAAGAGCGCGCGATGGACTCAAACGATCTTGAACGCGAAAAGGGCATCACGATCCTCGCGAAGAACACCGCGATCAGCTACAGCGGCCTGCACGCGCCCGATGGTCAGCCTGTCACCATCAACGTGATCGACACCCCCGGCCACGCTGACTTCGGTGGCGAGGTGGAGCGAGGCCTGTCGATGGTCGACGGTGTCGTGCTGCTCGTCGACGCCAGCGAAGGCCCTCTTCCGCAGACGCGCTTTGTGCTGCGCAAGGCGCTCGAGGCCAAGTTGCCGGTCATCCTTTTGGTCAACAAGACCGATCGTCCCGACGCGCGCATCGCCGAGGTTGAAGAAGAAGCGCACGACCTGCTCCTCGGTCTTGCTTCTGACCTCGTAGACGATGTGCCTGACCTCGATGTTGATGCTCTTCTCGACGTGCCTGTGGTCTACGCGAGTGGTCGTGCGGGCGCTGCATCGCTCTCCCGCCCCGACAACGGCGCGTTGCCCGACAACGACGACCTCGAACCGCTTTTCGAGGCGATCCTCAAGCACGTGCCCGCGCCCGAGTACGATGACGAAGCGCCGTTGCAAGCCTGGGTCACCAACCTCGACTCCAGCCCGTTCCTCGGCCGTCTCGCGCTTTTGCGCGTGTTCAACGGCACGCTGAAGAAGGGCCAGACCGTCGCGTGGGTGCGTGCTGACGGCACCACAAGCAACGCTCGTATCACCGAGTTGCTCAAGACCCGCGCGCTTGAGCGTTACCCCGCCGAGAGCGCAGGCCCCGGCGACATCGTCGCGATCGCGGGCTTCGAAGACATCACGATCGGCGAGACGATCGCTGACCCCGAAGATGTACGCCCGTTGAAGGCGATCACGGTCGATGACCCCGCTATCTCAATGACGATTGGCACCAACACCTCGCCGCTGATGGGCAAGGTCAAGGGCCACAAGCTCACCGCTCGCATGGTCAAGGACCGCCTCGACCGTGAGCTCATCGGTAACGTCTCGCTGAAGGTCGTCGACATCGGCCGCCCGGACGCGTGGGAAGTTCAGGGACGTGGCGAGCTGGCTCTCGCCATCCTCGTTGAGAACATGCGTCGTGAAGGCTTCGAACTGACCGTGGGCAAGCCTCAGGTGGTCACCAAGAAGATCGACGGCAAGACGCACGAGCCGTTCGAACACCTGACCATCGATGCTCCCGAGGAGTACCTCGGCGCGATCACCCAGCTCATGGCTGCGCGCAAGGGCCGCATGGACAACATGACCAACCACGGCACCGGCTGGGTGCGCATGGAGTTCATCGTTCCGTCACGTGGTCTTATTGGCTTCCGCACCGAATTTTTGACCACCACCCGCGGCACGGGTATCGCAAATGCGATCTCGCACGGCTACGAGCCCTGGGCTGGTCACATCGTCACCCGTCAGAACGGTTCGATCGTCGCTGACCGCACGGGTGTTGTGACGCCGTTCGCCATGATCGCACTCCAAGAGCGGATGTCGTTCTTCGTTCAGCCCACGCAAGAGGTTTACGAGGGCATGGTCATTGGCGAGAACTCACGCGCTGATGACATGGACGTGAACATCACCAAAGAGAAGAAGCTCACCAACATGCGTGCAGCCAGCTCTGACACGTTCGAGTCGATGACGCCCCCGCGCTTGCTGACTCTTGAAGAGAGCCTTGAGTTCGCTCGTGATGACGAATGCGTCGAGGTGACCCCTGAGGTCGTTCGCATCCGCAAGGTGAGTCTTGACGCCAACGAGCGCGCGCGCAACACCGCACGTTTGAAGAAGCAAGACGCCAACGCGTGATCTGATTTAAGCGGGCGGCTACCTGAGGGTGGCCGCCCGCTTTGTCTTGTTCGCGCCGTCCGTTTGCAGCGATCGGCACGATGCCGACGACTGTGCATAGATAGCATCGATAGGTGAACCTCGAACCACGCTTTGACGAAGCGCACGCACCTGGCGAAGCCCGCCGCGCCGCGCGCGAAGGCGCCGGGGTGGCGTTAGCCACCAGTCTCTATGGCGTTTCGTTCGGGGCTTTGGGCGTCGCGGCGGGCCTTGATGTGTGGCAGACCTGTGTGCTCAGCCTGCTGATGTTCACCGGCGGCTCGCAGTTCGCATTTGTGGGGATTGTTGCCGCCGGGGGTCTCGCGGCAATTCCCGCGGCGATTGCGTCAGCCGCATTGCTCGGCGTCAGAAATGTCGCCTATTCGATGCGTATGGCGCCGATCGTCGGTGGGGGAGTATGGCGTCGTGCCCTCGCCGTGCAATTCACGATCGACGAATCGGTTGCGGTTTCTCTCGCGCAAGGCACCAGTCACGCCCGCCAGATCGGGTTTTGGGTCACTGGCGTAGGAATCTATGCCGGTTGGAACGTCTCGACGCTCGCCGGCGCGCTGTTAGGGGATGTTCTCGGCGATCCACGTGCGTATGGGTTGGATGCTGCCGCTGCCGCCGCGTTCTTGGCACTGCTGTGGCCGCGGCTGAAGCATCGGCAACCGATCATCGTGGGAATCGCGGCCGCCGTCATTGCCACCGCGGTGACGCCGTTCGTCATGCCGGGTATGCCCGTGTTGATCGCTGCGGTCGTCGCGATCGTCGTCGGCTGGGCAAACCTGTTCGGTTCCGGCGCCGTGAACGCGGAACCGTGGGACGAGCCAGACGATGTCGCTGAACGCGGGGGACTGCCATGACTATGTGGGGCGGCATCCTTGTCGCATCCATCATCTGTGTTGCGCTGAAAGCGTTGGGCTACCTTGCTCCCGCGCGCTGGCTCGAGGCACCGCGATCCGCTCGAATCGCTGACCTGCTGGCGGTGGCACTTCTGGCTGCGCTCGTCGCGGTGCAGACGCTCGGGAGTGGCCAGTCGGTGGTGCTCGACGCTCGCTTGCCCGCCGTCCTCGTTGCTGCCGGCTTGCTGATGTTGCGGGCACCGTTCCTTGTGGTGGTCGCAGCGGCAGCAGCCACAGCAGCCCTGCTGCGACTATGGGGATGGGCTGCGTGAGCAGACTATCGCGGCGGAGGGTACGACAAAGGGGATGCCCCTTGCGGAACATCCCCCTTGTCAGCGATCAGCTAGACGCGACGCACGCTGCCGAGTAGTCGGTTTCATCGAACGAGGTTCCTTCGTAGAAGCTCGCAATCGTGCGAAGTCCGAGTTCGACATCGGGGTCGGGCACACCAACGTTTACTGCCTGGTTGGCGTTGGCCTGCGGGTCACCACCGTAGGTGTGAGGCTGCATGAGCCCATCGAAATCGACAGTAAGACCGTCGATCACCGAGGCGAGTCCCTCAGGTGTGAGGTCGCCTGCTTCGGCGGCGGTCTCGAGAGCTGCCTTCATCGGGTAGCCGATGCCCCAGCCGATGATGTAGCCACCGTTGGCCGGCAATTCCCCATTGAGCGAGGCCTTTGCGGCTTCGATCGATGCGCTTGAGCCATCCCAGTTCTCATAGGGAGTGAGGTGGTTGTAGAGCGCTTCGAGTGCGGGTGCCGCAGCCGATTCGAGCAATGCAGGGTTCCACGTCGGGAGTGCGCCGAGGAAGCGACCGGAGAAGCCGCTGGCAGCAAGCTTGCCGACGATTTCCGCAGTTTCGGCGGGGCCGACAGCCAACACGACGACATCTGCGCCGCCGTCGAGCACAGCGGCGACGACGGCGTCTTGGTTGCCGACAACCTGGTTTGGTCCGGTGCCGATCGGGTCGAGCGCTGTTGCACCGTTCACCTCAGCCCAACGGCCAACGCCCTCCGCTGAGTCGCCGCCGTAGTCGCCGGGGTATCCAACAGCTTGCACGGTTGACGGCGAGCCGTTCTCTTCGGCGAACCAGTCGAGTCCAACCAGCGCTTCAGTGCAGTACGAGTAGCCGGTTTCAAGAATGATGCCGCTGTCGTTCTCTTCGAACGCGTAGCCCGACCACCATGATGTGGGCACGGTGACAAGGCTGCGCTCGACCATGTCGGGAAGCACCGCCTCGGTGTTCACCGTTCCGAGTGACTGCGCGATGCCCAAAATGCCATCGGCAATCTGCTGGTACTGGGCCGCGTGCTCGGCCGCCTGGTACTTCGTGTCGCGTGTGTAGGTATCGATGTCGATGTCATAGCCACCGATACCGCCTTCTGTGTTCACTTGTGCCCAGAATGCGCGCTGAGCGTCGGTGATCGGCACGGCGAGCGCTGCGAAGGGGCCCTCGGTGAGGTCAGAGAGTACGCCCAGATAGATGCATCCGTTGTCGGCGTTGACGCCGTCGGGGCATGCTTCTTCGGTGATGCCCGCGCCGGTAGCGATGGTGCCGTCTGAGACGCCGTCACCGTCGCCACTCGATCCTTCCTCGGGTGTCACCTGTGTGCAGGCAGAGAGGGTGAGTACGCCCGCCGCGACGAGGGCGAGCGCCGCGCGGCTTCTTTGACGCTTGGTCATGCTGTGCTCCTTTGTGTTGTGATCGGTATTCGGTTGTGATTCGTCGGTGGTTCGCTAGTAAGAGAACGGCCATGCCTTGAAGTAGTTGCGTACGCGAATCCACAGGCCGAAGAGGCCACGTGGTTCGAGAGTGATGAACAAGATGATGAGCACACCAAACACGATGGTTTGCAGCTGGAATACGTTGAGTACACCGCCACCTGAGACGGTGATCCACGGGATAATCGCGGTGAGTTCTTCAAGCAGTCGGGGGACAAGTACGACGAAGGCCGCGCCAATGATCGTGCCCGAGATCGTTGCGATCCCGCCGATCACGACTACCGCAAGGAAGTCGATTGACAAGAAGAGGTTCCACTGCTCTGGGGCGATGCGCCCCACGAGGATCGAGAACAGGGCACCTGACACGCCGGCGTAGGCGGAGGAGAGTGTGAACGCGAGCGTCTTGGTGCGGAGCAGATTCACTCCCATGATCTCTGCGGCGATGTCGCGATCGCGCACGGCGGCGAATGCTCGTCCGTATCGCCCGCGCATCAGATTGCGTGCCGCAACTCCCAGCACAATCAACAGCACCAGCGTAAGCAGGTATAACGAAACCGCCGGGGTCAGCAGCAACGGACCGATCGCGTAGGTGGCATCCAGGTCGACACCAAAGAGCGTGCGTTCGGCGACCCCGCGCCCGACGCCTTGACCACCTGTCACTGGCGTCATGATCTTGAACAGGTGTTCGCCAAGAATCAGCAGGCCGAGCGTGAGTACCGCAAGGTATAGGCCTCGCACTCGAGTAGCGAGGGGAGCTACGACAGCGCCGATGAGACCGGTGACGATCGCCGCAGCGGGCAACACGATCGCAAGGTCGAGTTGAAGTCCCCACGTTGTCGTGCCAGGCGCGCCACCCAGCACGGCAGCTGTGTAAGCGCCAACTCCCAAGAAGAACGCGTGTCCCAGTGACACCTGACCGGCATAGCCGGTCAGCAGGTTCAGACCGATCCCACCGATGGCGTAGACCACCGCGAGCGTGAGCAAGTAGATCAGATCGGCCGCGATCATGAACGGTGCTGCCAGGACGATCACGAGGAGCACCGCAGTCCAGAATCGCTTGGCCGGCGTGTTGAGCAAGCCTTGGTCGGCGGCGTAGCTCGTGTAGAGCGTTGGCCGTCCGCGGCGCACCCGCGCCGCTACTTTGCCGCGTGAGGTTTCGAAGTCGAGTCGGGTGGAAGATCCGGTGAGGCGGTGGGATGCCTCGGCGAGTGAGTCGTGGGAGGTCATACTCGCTGCACCTCCTTCGTTCCATAGATGCCGTACGGTCTCACGAGCAGCACCACGATCATGATCAGATACGGCACCACATTGTCGAAGTTGGTGCCGAGCCACGGGGCGAACATCGGTTGGTATGTCTTGGTCAACGCCATCGCGAGCCCGACGATGAGCCCACCAACCACCGCCCCCTTGAGTGAGTCGATGCCGCCCAGAATGATGGCGGGCAATGCAACGAGGGCGAAGAGAGCATCGGTGGCCTGCACGACGGATCCGTTCGCGGCGAGTAGCGCGCCGGCAAGAGCGGCTAGCCCGCCTCCAATTGCCCACGAGATTGAGAACATACGCCCCACAGAAATGCCCTGTGCGAGCGCGGTTTCTTGGTCAAGTGATGTTGCGCGCATCGCCAATCCAATGCGGGAACGGGTCAACCACCATCCCAGCAGGCCGATCACAACCAGCGAGATCACAAAGCGAGCGATGGCGTTCTCGTAGATCTGCACGCCGCCGGTGCACCCGGTGACGCCGAATGACTCGGTTGTTTCGCCCCCGATGCAGACCGAACTGAGCTGCCACGGATCGCCGACGGTGCGCGGCTTTGAGTCGAAAAGTCGGAAGGCGACGACCAGCAGCACGATGAACAGACCCACGGTCACGATAGCCGCGGAGAACGCGGGGCGACCGACCATCGGACGGATTGCAACACGTTCGATTCCGGCCGAAAGCGCCGCGATGACCAGCATCGCGATCGGAACCGCGACGAAGAAGGGCACGCCCATCTGTGTCGCGAACACGCTTGTGGCGAAGGTTCCGAGGATGAGAAGGGCGGGTTGTGCAAAGTTCAACACACCCGTGGCGCGGTAGATGATCACGAAACTCACGGCGATGAGGGCGTAGACAGCGCCCTGTCCGAGGCCGGTAGCCAGTGAGGAGAGCAGCGTGTTCATCCGTTCCTCCCTAGGTCGCCGCCGGGGTAGGCCTTTGAGTCTGCGTACATGTCGTCGACCAGGTGGGGGACCGTCTTCGCGAACGCTTGGCGTTTGAGTTTCTGTGTCGCGGTGAGCTCACCGTCTTCGTGGTCGAGTTCTTTGGTCAGCATCCTGAATTTGCGCACTGCTTCAACACGTGCGAGCTTTTTGTTCGCTTCGCGGATCACGCTGGCGATGAGTTCGACTACTTCTGGTTTGCTCGACAGATCGCGATACGTCGTGAACTCCAATCGACGACGTGAAGCCCAGTCGGCGACTGAGTCATACTCGATGCCGATGAGCGCGGCCAGATAGGGTCTGCGATCGCCGATGACGACGGCCTCTTTTACATACGGCGAAGACTTGAGGGCATTCTCGATCTCGCTGGGCGCGATGTTCTTTCCGCCGGCGGTGATGATGATGTCTTTGATGCGATCGACGATGCGCAAGTGCGTACCGTCAACCCATTCGCCCACATCACCGGTGTGCAACCAGCCATCTGCGTCGATGGTTTCGGCGGTGGCATCAGGTCGGCCCCAGTATCCAGCGAAGGTGCCAGGGTGACGAGTGAGAACTTCGCGGGTCTGCTCATCAAGTCGCACTTCAGTGTGCGGCTGGGCTTCGCCAACCGTGCCCACACGCATGCGGCCTGCGAAGTTTGAGGTGGCCACGGCCGCGTTCTCGGTCATGCCGTACGCCTCGAAGAGCGGAACGCCGAGACCGAGGAAGAAGCTGAGCACGTCGGGCGCGATCGGGGCAGCGCCAGAGATCGCGTGTCGCACGCGCAATAGCCCGAGCCGCTTGCGTAGCGGACGATAGAGAGGCCAGTAGCCCACGGCGTAGCGCACGCGTGCACGCCAGGTGAAGGTGCCTCCGTTGGCCATGCGATCGTTGGCGATCGTTTGGCTCCACTGGGCACCGACCGAGTAGACAGCGCGTTTCATCCGACTCGCGTTGGCCATGCGAATTGCAACGGCCGACTGAATCTTCTCCCAGATGCGCGGCACGGCGAACAGCACTGTCGGCTGCACCTCGGCAAGGTCCGCTGTGACAGTGTCGATGGACTCCGCGAAATGCACCACAGTGTGTGAACGCAGGTTCGCCCACACCGAAATGCCCCGTTCGACAACGTGTGAGAGCGGCAGATACGACAGGAGCGTGTCGTCGGGACCGATTTGTTTGCCAAGCAAGCCGCCGTCAAGGGTAAAGACGTAGCTCGCGAACGAGACGTTGCGCGCGGTCAACATTGCGCCTTTGGGTGGACCGGTGGTTCCCGAGGTGTAGATGAGCGTCGCGATGTCATCGGGGGTGCGCAGTGCGTCCGCTTCTTGGAGCAGTTGCGGCTGGGCCGCGCGCATCGAATCTCCTCGGGCGATCAGCGCGTCGATCGAGAGTAGCTTCGGGTGCTCGTACGTGGCGAGCCCTCGCCCATCGAGGTAGACGATCCACTCGAGGCTCGGGCACTCTGCTTCGGCGGCGAGAGCCTTGTCTACTTGCTCCTGGTCTTCTGCCACCAGCACACGGGCGCCGCTGTCTTGCAAAAGGTAGGTGACTTCAGCAACGGGGTTGGTCGGATAGAAGCCGACGATGACGGCGCGAAGTGCTGCGGCCGCCACGTCGGTGAACAGCCATTCAGGACGGTTCTCAGACTGAATCGCGACGCGATCACCCTCGCCAACGCCCAGGTCAGCGAGGCCGAACGCGATGCTCTCCGCAGCATCGCGGTAGTCAGACCAGGTGATGTCTTGCCAGATCCCCGCTTTTTTCACACGCAGAGCAGTGTGGTGCGGGATCGTGCTGGCGGCTTCGGCTAATAGGCGAGGAAGGTAGGTGACTTGGGGCTCGGTGGGGGAGGAGGCATTGGCGACAGTGCTCATGGCGCTTCCTCCCGTGCGGGGTCGGCTGATTCTGCGGCGACTGCCACGGTGTCGATAACGTTTTCGGCGAGGTCCTCTGACGCCCCACCGAGGTAGGCGGCAATCACCGCAGGATCCTTCTGCACTGCCGCGGGGGTGTCCAGCGCGATACGGCGACCGAAATCAATGACCATCACACGGTCGGCCAAATCCATCACGAGGCGCATGTCGTGCTCGACCATGATCATCGAGGTGCCCAGCTCGCTGCGGATGTCGAGGATGAACCGCGCCATGTCTTCGGTCTCTTCCGAGTTCATGCCTGCGACGGGCTCATCCAGCAACAGCAACTTTGGTTCCATCGCCAGGGCGCGCCCCAGTTCTACTCGCTTGCGGATGCCGTAGGGCAGTATGCCGACCGGCAGATGGCGCACACTCGCGAGATCGAGAAAGTCGATGAGGTCTTCGATACGCCGGCGCGCCGCGAGTTCTTGACTCCGCGAACGCCCGAGCCAGATCATCCCCTCGAGCCAGCCGTAGCTGGATGCCTGATGGCGCCCAAGCATGAGGTTGTCGAGTACCGACAGGTTGTCGAACAGCTCGACGTTCTGAAAGCTGCGCGCAATCCCGCGCCCAGCGATCACGTCAGGTGCGAGCCCGAGCAAGCTGTCACCGTTCAGAGTGATTGCGCCGCCTTGCGGTCGATACACACCCGAGATGCAGTTGAAGGTTGAGGTCTTACCGGCGCCGTTAGGACCGATGATGGCGAAGAGTTCGCCTTCTTGCACGTCAAAAGAGACCGCGTCGAGAGTGGTCGCGCCGCCGAAGCGAAGAGTGAGGTCAGAAACTTCGAGCAGGCTCATGACAGCCACCGCTTCCGCCGCTTGTAATGTTTGACATCTCGTAGGCTTCCGCCCGCTGCGCCCGTACCCAAATAGAACTCGCGAATGTCGTCGTCTTCGCGCAGCGCCTGCGCGGGGGCATCCATCACGATCTTTCCGTTCTCCATGACATATCCGTGGTCGGCAATCGACAGCGCCATCGCCGCATTCTGCTCGACCAAGAGCACGCCGGTCCCTGAATCGCGGATGCCGACAATCAGATCTCGGATCTGTTCGACGATCTGCGGCGCAAGGCCGAGGCTCGGCTCGTCGAGCAGTATGTAAGACGGCTCAGCCATCAGCGCTCGCCCGATCGCGAGCATCTGCTGCTCGCCGCCAGACAGGTAGCCAGCACGTTGGCTGCGACGTTTCCCGAGAATCGGAAACATGCCGTAGATCCGATCGAGCTTCGCGGCGATGTCGGTACGGCTTCGCGTGTAGGCGCCGACGCGAAGGTTCTCTTCGACCGTGAACTCGACGAAGACGCGTCGACCTTCCATGACCTGGCTGACGCCAGCCTTCACCACGTTCGGTGCGCGACGCGTATCGAGAGGCGTTTCGTCGATCGAGATGTGACCGCGAGTGATACGGCCGCGGTGCACGTCGAGCAAGCCTGTCATTGCGCGCAGGAGCGATGTCTTTCCGGCACCATTGGCACCCAGCAATGCGACGATGCCATCTCGAGGCACTTTCATGCTCGCGCCCTTGACGACGAGCATTACATCCTCATAGACAACTTCGATGTTGTGTACGGCCAGCGTCATAGCTTCCCCTCGGCTCGCGGCGCTGCGATTGCTGAGAACCTAACAGGAAAAGCAACAAACCGCGCGGTCGGTTACCCATCCGTAATGAAACGAAGGGTCAAGTCGTGTGAGACTTGATTCCACCTTTCGCGTGCGGTTTTTCGGCATGCTCGCAGTGTGCGTGCAAGTAGAGTCAATACATGCGCTCCCTTCGCCTGGCACGACTCGGTACCTGGCTCATCGCGTTTATCGTGGGCGCCGTTTACGGCCTTGCTGGCACAATCGCGCACACCTACATGCTCGGCTGGTTTCCGCTTGGCCTCACGCTGGCGATCATTGGCTGCGCGGCATTTCTCGCGGCAGTGCGTCTGCTCACCATGGACCGCTGGGCCGCGTTGAGCACGGGCTTGGGCATGATGCTCGCGACGCTCGTCTTCTCGGGAACAGGTCCCGGTGGATCGGTAATCGTGCCCGAGACCTCGGCGGGTATTGTCTGGACGATAACCGTGCCGTTGCTTGTTGCCGTTGTCGTTGCGTGGCCCGAACGAGTCCGTGTGACGAGAGAGTCGTAGACTGTAGCCGTGACGTACGTGATCGCTCTTCCCTGTGTCGATGTAAAAGACCGCGCCTGCATTGATGAGTGCCCGGTGGACTGCATCTATGAAGGCGACCGTTCCCTCTACATCCATCCCGATGAGTGCGTGGACTGTGGTGCGTGTGAGCCGGTCTGCCCTGTTGAGGCCATTTATTACGAAGATGATCTGCCCGACGAATGGCAGGACTATTACAAGGCCAATGTCGAGTTCTTCGATGACGTCGGCTCGCCCGGCGGCGCGGCGAAAGTCGGCGTGATTCACAAGGATCACCCGGTGATCGAAGCGCTCCCCCCGCAAGACGAGTCGTGACTTCAGCCATCCAGCGGGGGCGCTGACATGGGCGTCGCAGACCTCGCAGACTACCCGTGGGATGCCGTTGCCCCCTACGCCGCTCGCGCCCGCGAGCATGCCGATGGGATTGTGGACCTCTCGATTGGCTCGCCGGTCGATGCGACCCCGGAGGTCGTGGCAACAGCGTTGGCACGAGCAACCGATGCGCACGCCTATCCGCAGACTGTTGGTACGCCAGCGTTGCGCGAGGCGATCGCGGCGTGGTTTGCCCGTCGACGCGGAGTGCAAGGGCTTGAAGCGGGGAATGTGCTCCCCACAGTGGGTTCTAAAGAGCTTGTTGCGCTCTTGCCACTGCTGCTCGGGCTTGGCCCCGGCGATGTGGTCGTTCACCCGCGCGCCGCATATCCCACCTATGAAGTCGGAGCGAGGCTCGTCGGCGCGGTCCCCGTAGCCGCCGATGATCCCGCCGAGTGGCCCGAAGGCGCACGGTTGATCTGGATCAACTCACCGGGCAATCCCAACGGTCGGGTGCTCGGGGTAAAAGAACTTCGAGTCGCTGTTGAGCGAGCCCGTGAGCTGGGCGCCGTGCTGGCGTCAGACGAGTGCTACGCCGAGTTGGGGTGGGATAAGCCTTGGGATGCGACGCCAATTCCCTCAGTACTTGACGCTGGCGCTACCGGCGGCGACCTTGCGGGGCTGCTCGCGGTGTACTCGCTGAGCAAACAATCAAACTTGGCGGGCTATCGAGCCGCCTTTCTGGCTGGTGATTCCGGTCTCGTCGCCAGATTGACGACTGCGCGCAAGCACCTCGGCCTCATGTTGCCAGCGCCCGTTCAAGCAGCGATGGTTGCTGCACTGGGCGACGATACGCATGTCGCGCACCAGAAGAGCCTCTACCGCGCGCGGCGCGAGCTTCTGAAGCCGGCGCTTGAAAGTGCGGGTTTCCGAATTGACGCGAGCGAAGCGGGCCTGTACCTCTGGGCGACCGAAGGCCGCGACGCCTGGGAGAGCATGGCACGGCTCGCCGAGCTCGGAGTCCTCGCGGGCCCTGGACATTTCTATGGAGAGCATTTTCCACAACACATTCGGCTATCGCTCACCGCGAGCGACGAGCGAATTGCGGCAGGCGCGGCGCGGTTGCGCAGCGCACGGCTCTAGAGGAATCCTCTACCAGATGCCGCAGGCCTTTGGTGGTGTCGGCAGTAGCCTCACGCGACCAGTAGGCTGTAAACGGCGGCGGCTCGGTGACACCTAGCTTCCGTGCCGGAGCAGTCCATCTCTATTCCGTGATGATGCTGAATCCGGCCGACACCCCCGGTCCGACCAGAAATCGCGAGGAGGCGCCGTGAGCGAAGTAGCGGGCACCCAGCAGGAACAAGCCACCCTCACCATCGGTGACAAGACTGCACAATTCCCCCTATTGCACGGCACCGACGGCGCTCCCAGCGTCGACGTGTCAACCTTCACCAGGCAAACGGGCTACACCGCGCTCGACTACGGTTTCGTGAATACGGCGGCCACACGTTCTGCGGTCACCTACATCGACGGCGATCAGGGCATCCTTCGCTATCGCGGCTACCCGATTGACCAGATCGCGACGAACAGCACTTATCTCGAGGTCGCGTGGTTGTTGATCTACGGCGAGCTTCCTACTTCAGATCAACTCGGCGAGTTCGACGAGCGGATTCGTCGACACACACTCGTGCACGAGGACCTCAAACGAATCTTCTCGGCGCTGCCGCACACCGCGCACCCGATGTCGGTGCTGTCATCGGCAGTATCTGCGCTCTCGACGTATTACGAGAGCGAAACCGACCCCAACAACCCTGAGTTTGTTGAGCTGAACACCATTCGCATGCTCGCCAAGCTTCCGGTTATCGCGGCGTATGCGCACAAGAAGAGCATCGGTCAGGCATTCCTCTACCCCGACAACAACCTCGGTTTCGTTGACAACTTCTTGAAACTCAACTTCGGTGTGATGTCAGAGCCTTACGAGGTAAACCCCGTGATGTCTCGCGCGCTAGAGCGTCTGCTCATTCTGCACGAAGACCACGAGCAGAACGCATCGACCTCGACCGTGCGACTGGTCGGCTCTACCGGAGCCAATCAGTTCTCGTCGATTTCAGCGGGGATCAACGCGCTCTACGGACCGCTTCACGGTGGAGCCAACGAAGCTGTTCTCGACATGCTTGGTCGCATCCGTGATTCGGGCGAGGGCGTGCAGCGCTTCGTTGAGCGGGTCAAGAACAAAGAGGACGGCGTGAAGCTCATGGGCTTTGGTCACCGCGTCTACAAGAACTACGATCCGCGCGCGAAGCTCGTAAAGGAATCAGCCGACGAGGTTTTGCAGGCTCTCGGCGTCAGCGATCCTCTGCTCGACCTCGCCAAAGAGCTCGAAGAGATCGCGCTGAACGATGACTATTTCCGCGAGCGTCGCTTGTACCCGAACGTCGACTTCTACACCGGCGTGATCTACAAGGCGATGGGCTTCCCCACCCGCATGTTCACGGTGCTTTTCGCGATCGGACGCCTTCCCGGCTGGCTCGCGCACTGGCGCGAAGCATCACAAGACCCGCAGGCGAAGATCGGCCGTCCGCAGCAGCTTTACGTGGGCGCCGGCGAACGCAACTACCCGGGCGTCAGCTGACGCCCAGGCGGCGAAATATGCTACTTCTTCTCGGCGACTGCGGCAGCTTCTAGTTCTGCGGCATAGTCGGGAACCAACGTGTCCGGCTCGCGGGGTGGCCTTTCGTAGCCGCCCGACGCGGGTCGGGGCGGGATCTCGATTGGCTCTTTTTCGATTCGGTGATACGGCACCTGCGAGAGCAGGTGGGCAATCATATTGATTCGCCCACGTCGCTTGTCTTCGTTGTCGACCTCGAACCAGCGGGCCTCGGGGATGTCGCTGTGTACGAACAGCGTGTCCTTCGCCCGCGAGTAGTCTTCCCACTTTGTGATCGATAGAACGTCGTTGGGGCTCAGCTTCCAGCGGCGCATCGGGTCTTCATTACGCGAGGTGAAACGGTTCTCCTGTTCGACGTCCGAGACGCTGAACCAGTACTTGAGCACCAGAATGCCATCTTCGACGAGCAGTCGCTCAAAGATGGGCACCTGGTGAAGAAAGCGGTGATACTCATCATTGGTGCAATAGTTCATGACGTGCTCGACGCCAGCTCGGTTGTACCAAGAGCGGTCCATCAGCACGATCTCACCGGCTGCAGGCAGATGAGCGACATAGCGTTGGAAGTACCACTGGGTCTTCTCACGCTCGGTGGGCGTCGGTAGAGCGACGACACGTGCAACGCGGGGGTTCAGGTACTGCGACACCCGGCTGATGGTCGAGCCTTTGCCCGCAGCATCCCGTCCCTCGAACAAGACGACGATTCTGGCGCCGGTTGCCTGCACCCACGCCTGCATCTCTACCAAGCTCGCCTGCAGGTTCTTCAGTTCGCTTTCATAAAGCTTTTTCGATAGCCGCTTGCCCATGTGGTCTCCCTGAGTTCCTCTCGACCTTAGCGGCTGGCGTGCGTGAGGCGCTTCAGGCGTGCAAGGCCTCGTTCAGCGTGACGCCGACTCCCGCGCGCTGGACCGCTTCGACCGCCCCGCTGAGAGAGTTTCTGCGGAACAACAGGCCGTTGCGTCCTGAAAGCTCTGCTCCCTTCACCGTAGGCCTGCTGCCGTCAGCGAGCGGTGGTTGGTCGGCGAGCGAAATCTTCGTTCCCGCGGTTACGTACAGACCGGCTTCGACGACACAGTCGTCGCCCAGCGAGATTCCGACGCCAGCGTTCGCGCCGAGAAGCGTGCGGGCGCCGATCGAGACCTTGTGCGCGCCGCCACCGGAGAGCGTGCCCATAATTGAGGCTCCGCCGCCAATGTCGCTGCCGTCCCCCACAACGACGCCCTGAGAGATTCGACCTTCGACCATGCTCTGACCGAGAGTTCCAGCGTTGAAGTTGACGAATCCGGCATGCATCACGGTAGTACCCGGTGACAGGTAGGCGCCGAGTCGAGCGCGAGACGCGTCTGCAATGCGCACCCCGGGTGGCACGACGTAATCGAGCAGCCGGGGAAATTTATCGAGGCTCTGCACTTGAATTCCGGCTCGCAACAGGTGCGGTCGTTGTGCGGTGAGAGCATCAGGGTGCATTGGACCCGCGTTGGTCCAGGCGACGTTCGCGAGGTGCGCGAAGATGCCATCAAGGTTGAGCGAGTTCGGCGCGGCCAGACGGTGTGACAGCGCGTGAAGGCGCAGGTACGCGTCTGAGGTTGAGGCGGGCGCGGCGTCGAGGTCGATCTCAACGGTCACGGCGCTGATCGTCACTGCGCGGCGAGCATCAACGCCCGCAAGGGATTTCAGTTCGTCAGTGGGCTCGCTGGCTTCGCCCGTGGGAATCCGCCCGAGAGCCGGAGAAGGAAACCAGGTGTCAAGAACCGTTCCGTCCTCTGCAGTTGTTGCCAGTCCAGTGCCCCATACCCATCGTTCAGTCATGATCACCACGCTATCGCGATGACAGGGCGTCGATAGACTCGGCACATGCCTACGCTTGACCTTGCTGCCTCGTCGCCTGACATCACCCGCGCAATCTGCGACATCCCGAGCGTCTCCGACGATGAGACAACACTCGCTGATGCAATTCACGAAGTGATGCTCGCGCAACCGCACCTGCAGGTGTATCGCGATGGCGACACGATCGTGGCGCGCACCGACCTTGGTCGCGCGCATCGCGTCGCGATCGCGGGGCACATTGACACCGTGCCCATCAACGACAACCTCCCGACCCGCGACATCGAGATCGACGGTGAGCCCTTTATCTGGGGGCGCGGCACCGTTGACATGAAGTCGGGGCTGGCTGTGCAGCTGAAACTCGCGGTCGAACTCACTGACCCGCGCGTAGACATCACCTGGCTCTGGTACGACCACGAAGAAGTGGATGCTGATTTGAACGGGTTGACCCGCCTGGCGCGCACCCGTCCTGACCTCTTCGCCGCTGACTTTGCAATCTTGGGGGAGCCTTCGCTCGCGGGCGTCGAAGGCGGCTGCAACGGCAACCTCCGTGCGATCGTGCGCACGACAGGAGTGCGCTCGCACAGTGCGCGTTCTTGGATTGGCGAGAACGCCATTCATGGCGCCGGAGCGGTGTTGCAGCGGCTCACCAACTATCGGGCCGCCGAAGTGAACGTCGACGGTCTTGATTACCGCGAAGGTTTGAACGCGGTGCGTATCAGCGGGGGCATCGCGGGAAACGTCATTCCAGACCTGTGCGAGGTTGAGGTGAACTATAGGTTCGCGCCCCACATCAACGGCGCCGACGCTGAAGCACACGTACGTTCCGTGTTTGAGGGCTTTGAGGTTGAGGTCACCGACCTCGCTGAGGGCGCTCGCCCAGGTCTCGATGCACCTCTGGCGCAAGACTTCGTTGCCGCCGTCGGATCTGAGCCCCGGCCCAAGTACGGCTGGACCGATGTTGCACGATTCAGTGCGATGGGTGTTCCCGCTGTGAACTACGGCCCCGGCGATCCTCATCTTGCGCACCACGACGAGGAGCGGGTTCCTGTCGCGCAGATCGAATCGGTTGAGCGTGGCCTTCGGGCATGGCTGACTCAGCGCTGAGCGCCGCTGGCCCGGGGGCTGCGCGACGCTGGCAGCAGCTTCCCGCCGTCGCCCGTGTCGCATTGATCTATGTCGTCGCGCGGGTAGTTACCGCTCTGTTCTTCCTGCTCGCCGCTCAGCTCTCCGGCGTTGACTCTCGGTTCGGCGTTGCTCCGAGCATCGCTGATCTGGTGTTGGCCTGGGACTCGCGGTGGTACTGGATCGTGGCGGAGACCGGCTATCCCGCAGATCTTCCACTGACAGAGAGCGGGGCGATCGCAGAGAACCAGTGGGCGTTTATGCCGATCTACCCGTACTTGGCAAAACTGGTTTCCCTGCCCTTCGGTCAGTGGGCGGTTGGTGCGTTCCTCGTGTCGATCACGGCCGGGTTCGCGGCGTCGTACGTGCTGTATCTGCTGATGCGTGAGAAGCTCGCTGCGCCTGCGGCCATGTGGTCGGTGGTTTTCTTTGCATGCGGCCCACTGGCAGGTTTGTTCCAGATCGGCTATGCCGAGTCGCTGTTCTTGCTTTGGCTGTTTCTATCGCTGCTATGCATCGTGCGCCGCCACTACGCCTGGCTTTTCCTGCTCATTCCGCTAATGGGATATACCAGGCCCGGCGTCCTCGCGTTTGCGCTGTTTCTTGCGCTATTCGGCATTTGGCGCTGGTTTCAGCGGCATCGCGAGCCGATGAAACCCGTCGAAGTCGTGCATATCGTGGCCCTTGGTTTGTGGGCGGTGATCATCGGGTTCTCGTGGCAAGTGATTGCGGGTGTTGTGACGGGGGATGCTGGTGCCTACCTGTCGACCGAACTTGCATGGCGTCGCAATTGGATTGCCGGCGATGCCGCGTTCGCGCCATTCGACGGATTTCTGGCCGCCACATCATTCTGGTTCGGTTCGATGTGGGGCCTGAGCGCCGAGATTGGATATGTTGTTCTCGGCTTGGGGGTAGCGGCAATCGCTGTGGCGTTGTCGATCGTTCCTGCGGTCAAGAAACTAGGCGTTGAGATTCGCCTCTGGAGCGCGAGCTACCTGGTCTATCTGCTGCTGGTCTTCTTCCCGCAGTCGAGCATTTTCCGGCTGCTGGTTCCGTTGTCACCGATGTGGGGCGCCATCGCAGCGCCGCGCTCCACCCCGTGGCGACTGAGCGTTCTCGTCGCGTGCCTTCTTGGGCAGTGGTGGTGGATCTACAACATGTTTGGCCTCGGCAACACCGTGTGGCAGATCCCGTAACAAAACGGCACACGAACCTCTCAGTTCGGTCAGAGGCAGTTCCCAGGCACGGTAAACTACCACATAGATCACCGACGAAAGGGAGCCACTATGGCAGCCATGAAGCCGAGAACCGGAGACGGACCAATGGAGGCCGTTAAGGAAGGGCGCCTCATCATTGTGCGTGTTCCGCTCGAAGGCGGCGGACGCCTCGTCGTTTCGGTAAACGACGCTGAAGCCAAGGAGCTCTACGACGTCCTGGGTGGCGTCGTCACCCCTGCATAGTTCGCATTTGCAATTCCAAGAACGACCGGTCCTCTGACCGGTCGTTCTTCGTTGCGTAGAGAGTCGCTACTCGGTAGAAACCGTCGCGAGTTGCAGCAGACCTTCGCCCACGATCGAAAGCGCCCCGAGAACGGCGGGCGAAGCCTGGGTTTCTTGAATGAGAGTGCGAAAAGCTGTCGTGACGGCGTCACGACGAACCGGGTCGGATACACCGCCATTCGCGAGCACACGGGGAATCAGTACGGTTCCGCCAGCTCTGACCAGTCGCAGCCCGTGCTCTACGTAGTCGATGACGCCCTCGGGATCTGCGTCGACCAGAACGATGTCGTATGACGCTTCGTTCATACGTGGGAGCACTTCAGATGCTCTTCCCGTGATGAACCGCGCGCGCGCCGCCGGAATCTTTGCCTCGGCGAACGACTGACGCGCTACTCCGAGGTGCTCAGGCTCTTTGTCGATCGTGGTCAGCGTGGCGCGTGGAGCGCCGTGCAGCAACCAGAGACCCGACACACCAGCGCCAGTACCGATCTCGACGATATTGAGCGCGCGTGACGCTGCAGCGAGCACCGCACACTGCGCTCCCACTGTCGCGCTGATAGGAGCCGCGCCAATCTCGAGCGCGTGCGCTCGAGCGCGAGCGATGTGATCGGGCTCGCTCGTCACCTCGCTGGCGAATCTGTGATTCGCGCTGTGTTCTCCCATAGGAATCCTCCGCCGCCAGCCTACGCGCCGATGGTGCTGCACACGGCTCGCCACGGCGTAACCTTGACTCATGTTCTCAGGTATCACCATTGAGAAGTTGCTGCTGATCGGAGTGATCGCAGCGCTCCTTGTCGGCCCTGAGCGCCTTCCTGGCTATGCCGAAGCCCTCGCACGCTTCGTCAAGAAGGCCAAAGAGTGGACCTCGACCGCGCGAACTCGTGTGAAAGAGGAGATGGGCGAGGAATTCGACGAGGTCGACTGGCGCACATTGGATCCGCGACAGTACGACCCGCGTCGCATCATTCGTGAAGCGTTGCTCGACGATGCTCCAGTCGCCCCAACCAAACCCGTTCGAGCGTCGATGGGGGCGATCGCAACCAACCCCGATGCGCCTGTGCCCACTCCGCCCTCGAAGTCGCCGTTCGCCGCTGGCGATGAGGAACCGCCGCCGTTCGATAGCGAAGCCACGTAGTTCAGCGCACACGCATCGGCAGTGATCTGCCCGATAGCCCCCGCTGGGTATGAGTGAGAGCATCTGCGACATGGCCGATTGCCTTGGCTGCGGGATCGTCAGGGTGTGCGATCACGGTCGGCGCGCTCGCGTCGGCGTCTTCGCGAAGCGTGGGACTGAGCGGCACTGACGCCAGCAGAGGCACCGGCTTCCCATCCTGGCTCAGAGCATCGGCGACAGCCAGCCCGCCGCCGGAGCCGAATACATCGACGACGGTGCCATCGGCGAGCACCATGGCTGACATGTTCTCGATCACGCCGGTCACTTGCTGCCCGGTCTGTCGTGCCAGCAGTCCGCTACGCACGGCGACGTCAGACGCCGCAGACTGCGGTGTCGTCACGACGAGGACTTCGGCATGCGGAAGAATCTGGCCCACGGAGATAGCGATATCACCCGTGCCGGGGGGCATGTCAATCAGCAAGATGTCGAGATCGCCGAAGAATACGTCAGTGAGAAACTGCTGAATCGTCCGGTGGAGCATTGGTCCACGCCAAGCGATGGCGCCGAGCGGGGACTCGTCGCCGCCCCTACGCAGAAACATGCCGATCGAAATCACTTTCACCCCGTGTGCGACCGGGGGAAGCATGAGGTCGTCGATTCGTGTGGGCTGTTCGGCTGCCCCAGTCGAATCGGTCAGTCCCATGAGCGAGGGGATCGAAAACCCATGGACGTCTGCATCGATGAGGCCCACCGCGAGTCCTCGCTGGGCGAGAGCGACGGCAAGATTCGCGGTCATGGTGGATTTGCCTACTCCGCCTTTGCCGCTTGTCACGGCGATCACGCGTGTCAATGAGGCAGCCGTAAACGGCATTTCACGCGTCGCACGTCCGCCCTTGAGCTGTTCCGTCAGCGCCTTGCGTTCGGCGGGTGTCATCACTCCCACGTCGAGTTCTACCGACGCAATTCCGGGTACAGATGCTGCGGCGGCGTGCACGTCCGCCGAGATGCGGTCTGCCGCAGGACAGCCCACAATGGTCAACACAATGCTCACGTTGGCGTGCGGCCCGTCGACGGTGATCTCTCGCACCATGTTCAGATCGCCGATGGGCAGTCGAAGCTCAGGGTCTGCGACTGCCCCCACCGCAGTGCGTACGGCTGCGGCGCGTGGGTTGGTGTCAGCAGTCATCAGTTCTGACCGCGCTCGTCTTCTTGCTCGGCTCGAGGTTCGACCTTCTCAAGCAGGCTGCGCAGCTCGGCTCTCAAGACGTCTTTCGTGAGCAGTTCGTTCGACAGATCTGCCACGGTCATACGCAAGGCCACGACTTCGCGGGCGAGATACTCGGTGTCAGCCAGATTGCGCTCGGCGCGCTGACGATCCTGTTGGATCTGCACCCGGTCACGATCGTCTTGACGGTTCTGGGCGAGCAGGATCAGCGGCGCAGCGTAAGACGCCTGCAACGACAGCACGAGAGTGAGAGCGGTGAACCCGTTCGCGGCTGAATCGAATCGAAGCTCGATCGGCATGAGCGTGTTCCATGCGAGCCAAGCCACGCAGAACATGGTCAGACTCATCAGGAAGGCGGGGGTGCCCATCGCACGGGCGATCCACTCGGTAAAGCGTCCGAAACGGTCGCGAGAGGGTTGAGGTGCACGTTGGAGAACCCCCGAGCGGCCTCGGGGAGCGTCGAGCGCGGGAACGCGGTTCGCACGGGCCATTTCAGCGCCTCCTCGGGATGCTCGCAGTGTTGGTGTTCAATGGCGGTCGCGCGTGCTCGTCACCATCGTGCGATCGCCAATCGTCAGGCAGCAGATGGTCCAGAACGTCATCGATACTCACTGCCCCGACCAAGCGGCGCGCGGGGTCGATGACGGGGACTGAAACCAGGTTGTAGCTTGCCAACAGACGGGCCACTTCGGCAGCGGAAGCACTCGAAGGCACGGGGTCGACGCTGTCATCGATGATTGCCCCCAGCCGCTCGTGCGGTGGATAGCGCAACATGCGCTGAAAGTGCACTGTGCCCAGAAGTCGCCCGGTGGGAGTTTCGTATGGGGGCAGCGTGACGAACACGGCCGCAGCCAGCGCCGGGTGCAATTCGTGACGGCGGATGAGCGCAAGCGCTTCGGCGACCGTGGCATCGGCTGAGAGCACGATCGGTTCGCTGGTCATCAGGCCGCCTGCTGTGTCTGAGCCGTACTTGAGCAGCGCACGTACATCTTCTGCTTCTTCGGGCTCCATCAGATCGAGGAGCTCTTCGAGTCGCTCTTCTGGCAATTGCGCAAGTACATCGGCGGCGTCGTCGGGTTCCATCGCGTCGAGGATGTCAGCCGCTCGCTCATCGCCGAGGGCTTCGAGAATGTGCACCTGCTCTTCTTCAGGCATCTCTTCGAGGGCATCGGCAAGTCTGCTGTCGGTCATCTCTTCGGCAACTTCGATGAGTCGCTCTTCGGGAAGATCGAGCAGAGTATTGGCGAGATCGGCAGGCTTCAATTCCGAATAGGTAGCCACCAGCTGCTCTGCGGACTGCGCTTCGCCGGGATTGCTCTGTTCGCGCACATCGCCCCACTGCGCGAAAGTTGTCGGGCCCTTCGCAAAGGGTGACGCGCTCGTCTTCGGGAGCCGAAGAAAGAGTTGCCCCACATCCCACTCGCCGAGACGGTTGCGCTCGATCGCAACATCTTCGATGATTCCGGTTCCGTTGCCATCTCCGAAATACACCTTGCGACCAAGCAGTTCGACCATGACGCGAACCTCACCGCCACGTTGCTCGAAGCGACGCACGTTGATGAGCCCGGTAGTGATCACCTGCCCGGTCTCAATCGAGACAACGCGGCCGATGGACACGAACACGTGACGACGGCCAGGAATCTCAACGACCAAGCCAGTGACGCGCGGGGGATCATCTTTACGATAGATGACGACGACATCGCGCACCTTGCCAAGGCGGTCGCCAACGGGGTCGAAGACGGCGCACCCCGACAGACGCGCAACGAATACCCTCTGCGTGCTCACGACCCCAGCGTAGTCGTGCGCGCATGGGAGGATAGAGCCATGACCATGATCGGCGGACGCTTTCCCCAGGGAGTCGACGAGGTCGGCCGGACTCTCGTTACGTTTCCCACCTACGAGCGAGCCCAGAAGGCTGTCTCAACCCTGATAGCTGCCGAGGTTCCCGCGCGCGACATTGCCATCGTCGGGCTCGGCCTGCGCTCGGTGGAACGCATCACTGGGAAGTTGGGCTATGCCACCGCGGCGCGCTCTGGTGCCATCAACGGTGTCTTGCTCGGTGTGCTCTTCTCCGCGATCCTTCTGCTGGGCACCACCGATGTTCCCGTGCAGGCGTTCGTCGGTGTGCTCTTTGTCGGCGTCGCGATCGGCATGATGCTCAGCCTGGTCACCTTCGCATTTGTTCGGCGTCGGCGAGCGTTTGCCTCGGTGACCACCGTCGTGGCTGACCAGTATGAAGTCACGGTCGCCGCGGCCAGCTTTCAAAAGGCCCGACAAGCCCTTGCCGGGGGAGTCGCGACCGCTGATGGCGCAGCGCCCGCGGCTGAGAAGCGTTCTCGAAACAAGAAAGCGTCCGAGAAGGCAGCGGCCCCGACTCCGCCCACCACCGACCCTCGGCCGACCCCGCAGGCGCCACCTCAGAGTGAAGAGCCGCCTCGCTATGGTGAGCGCATCACTCCGCCGGCCGAGCCGACATCGGATGCTGCTGTGAAGGATGAGAAGTCGACAGGACACGACACGGATCGCGCATGACGGATGAGGCATCGATAGCGGAGATCGAATCTCTGGTCTCGGTCTCGCTTCCGAAGGGCGTCGTGTCGGTATCGGCGTGGTGTGGCGCGCCAGATAACGCGTGGGCCTGGCTCGCGGTCGCACACGGTGCAGGTGGTACCGCGCAGCATCCATTCTTCGACGGCCTGGTGACCGCCGCGCACGCGGCCGGAATCGCGACCGTGCGATTCAATTTTCCCTACTCGCAAGCAGGACGCCGCATGCCTGGTCCCGCCTCGCACGCCGTGGCTACTTGGGCTGCTATGGCCGAGTTCACGCCGACAGGCGGATTGCCCTTCTTCGCATCGGGAAAGTCGTACGGTGGCCGAATGGCGTCGATGGCCGCAGCCGAGAGCGCGATCGATCCGGCGGGCTTGGTGTACCTGGGTTACCCCCTGCACCCGCCGGGTGAACCCTCGAAACTGCGCACCGCACATCTCGCCGAGATATCGCAACCGCAGCTGTTCATGTCAGGCACAGCTGACCCATTCGTTGATCCCCATGACCAGCTTGAGACAGCAGTTGCGTCGTGCCAGAACGCTCGCCTCGATTGGGTCACGGGTGGTGGGCACTCGTTCGAGGTCAAAGGCAACAAGCGTCCTGCCGACGAGATTGCCGCTGGCCTTGTTGCGGTGATTGAGCCGTGGATGCGGGCGAGCCGCTAGCGGCCTGTTGCGTAGCCCTGCATTCCACGAGGATTCGCTGCCGCCCAGAGCAGCCCAGACGCAGCATCATGCCCAACCGCAGACAGCCTTCCTAACGACCAGTCACCCGCTCTGGTGACACGGTGACCACGGCGCTCGAGTCCTGCGATCAAAGCGTCGCCGAGGCGATCTTCAACCACGGCGCCTGTGGGAGTCCACGTTCGCGGCCAGAACGACTCTGGCATTGCGGTGGTGTGCAGCGCGGGAGCATCGATGGCTTCTTGTGGTGAGTACTTGCCGACAATCATTCGCAACAGGGCTAACAGCTGCCACTGATCTTGCTGATCGCCGCCGGGGGTCCCAATGGCAAATGCCGCAGACCCGTCTCGCGAAACCAGTGTGGGGGTGAGTGTCGTGCGCGGGCGCCGCCCGGGCACCAGCGATGATGCATAGCCGGGCGTGAGCCACGTCATCTGCAGTCGTGTGCCCAAGCAGAAGCCAAGAGCGGGGATGGTGGGGGAGGACTGCAACCAGCCACCTGAAGGGGTGGCAGAGATGATGTTTCCCCAGCGATCGATGACGTCGAGGTGGCAGGTGTCGCCACGCGTGTCGCCATTTCTCGCCACAGTAGGTTCGCCGGTTGTCACATCGGCGGTGAACTCGTCAGAGGTGCGCAACGGCGGCGTGAATCCCGCGCGCCCATCCAGCGACCCGGGCCGAAACTCCTGTGAGGCTGCTTCTCGGATCAGGCTGCGCCGCGAGTCAACATAGTCAGCGTCAAACAGAGCGTCGAGGGGAACCTCGCCGTCACCGAACCACGCGTCGCGATCGGCGAGCGCAAGCTTCTGCGCCTCAATGATCGTGTGGGCGCCTCGCTCTTGGGAAGGATCGAGCGAATCATCGTTCAGCGGCTCAAGCATCGCGAGGGTCTGCAACAGAGCAGGCCCCTGGGTCCAGGCGCCCGGCTTTGAGACGTCGAAGCCACGAAACGGCATCGTGATCGCTGGCTCGAAGCTGGCTTCGAAGGCCGCGAAGTCTGCGAGCGTGATAACGCCAGCATGATGGCCGCCCGCAGAGTGTCGGTGTGGTGTGGCAAGAAAATTCGACGCTTCCTGGGCGACGAGGCCGGTCTTCCACTCTTCTCGCGCAGCGTCGATTCGCGCGGCGCGCCCGATGGGCCCCCCGTCGCTCACTGTGCACGCCACATTCGTCAACGAATCGAGAACGTCTGCATACGCCCGGTTGAAGACCACCTCGCCGGGTTGCGGCGGCACACCGTGTGGCATCCATAGGTCAGCAGAGGTGGTCCAATGGCTGCGAAAGAGGCCAGCCACACGAGCAATTGTTGCGGCGGCTCCGGCCAGGATCGGATGCCCATCGCGGGCGTAGCCGATTGCATACGACAGCACGTCCCGCAGTTCCCACGTGCCATGGTCACGCAGTAGCAGCAGCCACGCATCGACGGCGCCAGGAACAGTGGCGGCCAGGCCACCGGCTCCGGGGACGAGGTCAAGACCCTCGGAGCGGTAGTGCTCGATTGTGGCGGCAGCCGGGGCTGGGCCTTGTCCCATCAGCACCCGTGGTTCGTCAGAACCCGCTCTCCGGATAATTCCGACGAGATCGCCCCCTGGGCCGTTGAGATGGGGCTCGACCACGTGCAATACGAACGCCGCGGCGGTCGCTGCGTCGAAGGCGTTGCCGCCCCGCTCCAAAACGGCCTGAGCTGTCGCGCTGGCGAGCCAATGCGTAGATGCGGCCATCCCGAATGTGCCCGACAAAGTCGGGCGCGTGGTGAACGGTGACGGCTCAGTAAAACTCACGCGAGGCGCGCGATCCACGCCTCAATCTCGTCGGCGGTGCGTGGGATTGCCGCGGAGAGATTGACGGGGCCATCAACGGTCATCAAAATGTCGTCTTCGATGCGCACGCCGATCCCGCGATACTCCTCTGGAACGGTCACGTCATCAATCTGGAAGTACAGCCCGGGCTCGATGGTAAACACCATTCCAGCCTCGAGCACTCCGTCGTAGTAAAGATCTCGTCGTGCCTGCGCGCAATCGTGCACGTCGATGCCCAGATGATGGCTAGTGCCATGCACCATGTATCGGCGGTGGTGACCACCGCTGTCGGACTTGAGCGCTTCTTCAGCAGTGACCGGTAGAAGACCCCACTCTGCAACACGGGCCGCGATGACTGTCATGGCAGCATCGTGAACCGATCGGAACGTGACCCCGGGGCGTGCCGAGGCGAACGCGAAGTCTGCGGCTTCACGCACCGCCTCGTATACCTTGCGCTGTACGTCGGTAAAAGTGCCATTCACGGGGAACGTGCGCGTGATGTCGGCGGTGTAGAGGCTGTCGACCTCCACCCCCGCATCGACGAGCATGAGATCGCCCGGCATCACGGCACCGTCGTTGCGGGTCCAATGCAGATAGCAGGCGTGGGGGCCGGATGCGGCGATCGTGTCGTAGCCGACCGTGTTCCCGTCGCTGCGCGCTCTGGTATGAAACACGCCCTCAACGAGGCGCTCTCCGCGCGAGTGCGCGATGATCGCGGGAAAGTTCGAGACAATGTCATCGAATCCGCGCGCGGTGACGTCCACCGCGAGTTGCAGTTGGGCGACTTCGTATTCATCCTTCACTAGGCGCAGCTCAGACACCGCGCGCGTGAGCGCGGGATCCTCGTCTACGACGAGGTCTCCGTCGCGATACTCGATCCCATCGATATGCGCGGTCGCGATTCCGAGCTCAGTCGCGACGCCGTTGAGGGCAGGGCGAGGGCCGATCCAGAACTCGCCGATCGACGCGTCTGAGTAGAACTCCGCCGTGGTGCGATCTGCTCGCTCCCGAAAGTAGAGCGTGGCCTCGTGACCGCTTTCGCCGGTGGGCTCGAACACCAGAACGGCCCCGGGCTCCGCATCGCAGGCCCAGCCCGTCAGGTGTGAAAACGCTGAATGCGCGCGAAACGGATAGTCGGTGTCGTTGCTGCGTTGTTTGAGGTCGCCAGCGGGCACGATGAGGCGTTGACCGGGAAACATGCGGGAGAGCGTTTCGCGTCGGGCGGCTGCGAAGGGCGCCTGCTCGCGCCGAGGCGGGGTCAGATCGGGGCGCTGTGCCCAACCTGACGAGATGGTGTCTAGAAATCCCTGGCCGTACGGCTGTCGACGGTTAGTGCTGGTCGTGGTTGTTGCGGCCTCGGTGTTGGAATTGCCTGTCGTGCTCATCCTTCAAGTCTCGCACGCAAACCGTTCCGTAGACAGGACTATTCAGCCGGTTCGAGCTGCACGATCAGCGGACGATGGTCAGACCCCGAGCCATCGAGAGTGCGCAAGACCACCGAGCCGGTGGCAACCCAGTGCGAAGAGGCCATGACGTGATCGATCGGCGCTCCGGCAAGGGCTCTGATCGACGACGGCCATGTTCCGACTGCACCGCTGCCAGTGTCGACGGCACTGTCGTGGCAATCGCCTAGTGTTCCGCCGTTGGTTCCGAGACCACCGAAGTGATCGACGGTCGCGTTGAAATCGCCCGCCATAATGACATTTGCCTCGGCGCATTGGTCTGCCAACCACTGCAGATCCGACCGCCAGCTGTCCATGTACGCTTCGCGAGGCGCGACGGCATGAGCGACTACGACCGTCGGGCCGGAACCGTCGGTAGGCATCGCTACGGCACTGGGGAGGGTCGATGTGTTGCTCGTGCCTTCGAGTGATGACTCGATGATGGCGTAGTCGCCGAGTGCGGGAGAGATGAGCAGAGTGGTCGAACTGGCATCCCAACCATCGTCACCATACTCAGTGTGGTGTGCCCACATGGGATGATCGAGTCCGCGCATCGCGATGGCGACAGCTTCGCCAGTCTCAATGGTGGTCTCGGGCAGAGCGACGATATCGGCGTCCATGGCCACGGCGATCTTTGCCACGGTTTCGGGCGGTGTCGCGTCTCCTGCGGTATTCCATGTCATCACACGAATACTTGTGTCGGTCTGCTCAGGGAGTGCATCGGTGCCGCTCACACCTCGTGTGAGCAAGATGGCGCCGCTCGCCGCGGACGCGAGACCGAATACGAGTGCGAGCGAGAAGGCGAAGGCACGCATCGGGCGCACGAGTGCTACTAGCAGCATCAATAGCGTTACCGCGATGAAGGCCGCAAGAAGCACGCTGCGAAACGAGATGATCTGCGCGATGGGATAGATGCGATCGACGCGGAAAAAGGACGGCCAGGTGAGAACTGCTGCCGCTATCGCACACACCACTGTGATGAGGATTCCGAGCAGGCGAAGCACGTCGTGACTCTACGTGAGCAGCCTGTGAGATCGGTCCGCGGCGCGCGTGAGAAGACAGGGAAGAGTCGGTTCAGCGCTACTGTCGAAAGATGCCTCGATTGCAACGGTTCGACGGTCCGAGCGACCTGCATTTGCACTCGGCGCAGTCAGATGGCACGGAGCCCCCGGCGGAGGTGATGGCGGCTGCGCACCGACACGGACTCCGCACCGCCGCGTTGACCGATCACGACACCACGTCAGGCTGGGCTGAAGCCGCGCAGGCGGCAGCATCCCTCGATATGACCTTCATCCCTGGCATGGAGCTCTCTGCGAAGCATGAATGGCAGAGCGTGCATATACTTGCCTACCTGTTTGATCCCGACGATGTGGCCATGAGAAAGCTCATCAAGAAGATTCGTTCGTCGCGACTCGACCGTGCTCGCAACATGGCTGAACGCATCGCTCGAGACATGGATCTGACCTGGGACGACATACTCGCCCACACCACGGCCGGAGCAACCGTGGGCAGGCCACACATCGCGGACGCTCTGGTCTCTCGCGGGTTCGTGAAGGACCGCACCGAGGCGTTCGCCCGCATTCTGCACCCGGGCGGCGACTACTACGTTTCGCTCTACGCGCCTGACCCGTTGTCTGCCACGAAGCTGATTGTGGCGGCGGGCGGGGTGCCGATCATCGCCCACCCGGCAGCGCGTGAACGCCCACTGCCCCAAGCTTTGGTCGATGACATGCTTGATGCCGGTCTGGGCGGATTCGAACTAGAGCACCGCGAGAACCTTCCCGCTCCAACGCGCACACTTCGAAGGCTGTGTGATGAGCGCGATCTGATCGTCACCGGATCTAGCGATTACCACGGCCTCGGCAAGCCGAATCTCCCCGGCGAGAACACGACGGCTGACGAGATGGTCGCGCGAATCATCGACCGCGCAACAGGAAGCGCCCCCGTCTACCCGTAGGAGACGAGGGCGCTTGCACCTATGGCGCGTCAGATCAGGCGAGTGCCTTGGTCTTGATCGCGTCGTACTCGGCCTGCGTGATCGTGCCAGCGTCGAGAAGAGCCTTCGCCTTGGCGATCTCTTCCGAAGGGCTGCTGCCGGTTCCACCAGCAACGGACTTGATGTACTCGTCCTGGGCCGCCTTCATCTCGCTCGCTGCACTCGCACTGCGACGGGCCATGCCGTTGCCGCGAGCGATCAGGTAGACGAGCAAAGTCAGGAACGGCACGAAGATCAGGAAGATGATCCAGATTGCCTTCCACCAGCCACTGAGCTTGTGATCGCGGAACAGGTCGCCGATAACGGCGAACAGTGCGAACAGGTACGCCATGAAGACGAAGATGAGGAGGAACCACCAGATGATGTCCCAGAAAGAGCCCCAGAAACCCTGGTACTCGTATCCCGTGGTGACAGCTTCAATAAATCGCACGTTTGTGCCTTTCTACATGCAAGCGTGCGGCACCACCTGCGCCGCCTCCGTGCAATCTTAGCTTGCCTGGGAGGTTTCTGAGAACTACGCGCTCGCGGGAGCGCTCGGTGTGCCGGTCGATCCGCCACCGCGACGGCGACGACGGCGGCGCGGTGCTGACTTTCCATCGTGGTGTTCGGCGCCGCCGCCATCGTGAGTGCCTGCACCCTCTGCGGCGCGCTCTGAGTGGGGAGCAGATGCGCTGCCTTCAGCGGTCTGCGTATTTGAAGACGAACCTCCCCGGCCGCGCCGGCGCGGGGGACGGCTTGACGAGGATGAATCGTTCGTCTTCGCGGTCTGCGCTCGAGGCGCGGTCACGATGCGCCCCTTGGTGCCCGCGGGAATGTTCAGATCGCTGAACAGGTGAGGGCTTGAGGAGTACGTCTCAACGGGTTCGGGCTGGCCGAACTCGAGCGCACGGTTGATCAGTGCCCACTTGTGCAAGTCTTCCCAGTCGACGAAGGTGACTGCGATACCGGTCTTGCCGGCACGACCGGTTCGGCCAGCACGGTGAAGGTAGGTTTTCTCATCGTCGGGGATGGTGTGGTTGATGACGTGCGTCACGTCGTCAACGTCGATACCTCGTGCAGCGACATCGGTTGCGATCAGCAGGTCTTTCTTTCCTGCTTTGAACGCTGCCATTGAACGCTCACGCGCCTCTTGGCTCATATCACCGTGCACGGCGCCCGCATTGAAGCCGCGGTCGCCCAACTCATCGACGAGCCGCTGCGCGGCGCGCTTGGTGCGTGTGAAGATCACGGTCTTGCCGCGACCCTCTGCCTGCAGAATGCGGGCAATCACTTCGTCTTTGTCGAGGGAGTGTGCGCGATACACGAGGTGCTCGATGTTGGCCTGCGTGAGGCCCTCGTCGGGGTCGGTCGCACGAATGTGGATCGGGTTGGACATGAATCGGCGCGCTAGCGCAACGATCGGTCCTGGCATGGTGGCTGAGAAAAGTTGAGTGTGGCGCACCGGTGCGACCTTGGTGAAGATCTTCTCGATGTCGGCAAGGAAGCCGAGGTCAAGCATCTTGTCAGCTTCGTCGAGCACCACTTCGGTGGCGTTGGAGAGATCGAGCAGGCGCTGGTTGTTCAAGTCGATCAGACGTCCAGGGGTGCCAACGACAATCTGGGCGCCCGCCTTGAGCTGGTCTATCTGACCTTCATATGCCTTGCCGCCATAGATGGCCACGACGCTCGTCCCGCGGTTGCGTGTCAGCATGTCGATGTCTTCAAACACCTGAACACACAGCTCGCGGGTTGGTACGACGATCAATGCTTTGACGCCCGGCTCAGGGTTGAGGCCGAGCCGCTGGACGACAGGGATGCCGAAGCCAAAGGTCTTGCCCGTTCCGGTCTTGGCCTGGCCGATGATGTCTTGCCCCGGAAGGCCGAGGGGGATGGTCTGTTCTTGGATGGGAAATGCCTCGACGATGCCCTTGGCAGCAAGTGCGTCGAGGATGTCCTGGTCGACGCCGAGTTCGGCGAAGGTGGTCACGATGTGAGCCTGTCCGGCAGTGAGATGCTGCCTGGTCGATGCCCTGGCGCGGTCTATTCCACGCGGGCGGAAGTGCGATCCACGCCTTCTCTCTTGCCACAGGCGCGGGGGCCCCGATCCAACGCCGGGACGACTCCCAGAATAGCGGAGGAGTGCTGAATGGACGCCGCGCCGTATGCTGAACGGCGTGGTGAATTGGTTTTGGCAGCGGCGTGAGGTGGGACGAAAGCTTCAACTGCGCTCCCGAGACGATCAGAATGGTGCGCTTCGCGTTGACTTCGAAGAGCTCGCTCCTGACGTCGATACCTTTCTCGGGCAGGCCGCCTACTTGCAATTGGGCTTCTTTGAGACGTTGAGCGAGTTGATCGCTCACACTCCCGAGCTCGCTGATAAAGAGTCGCTGTCACGGGCTGCTGGAGCCGCGTTGACGAAGCATGAGGCGCTTGTCGCGTTGATCAGACATCGCGGCACTGACCCGACGGCGCTCATGTTGCCGTTCCGGGAATCGCTCGACGCGTTTCGTCGCGCCACCCACGGAGTTCGCGCATTTGAGACGATGCTCTCGGTGCACATCACCGCAGGCATGCTCGACGATTTCTACCTCTCACTCTCGGCCAGCTATGGCGACACCGGCACGCGGGTGTCAAAGATTCTGCGGGCAGACGACGATCGTGACGCGATCGTCGAGATCATCGGTCGCGCCATTGCCAGCGACGAAGAATGGCGATCACTTTTGGCGATGTGGGGTAGACGCCTCGTGGGCGACACACTGCTGATCGCACGATCGGCACTGCGCCCCGGCTCGCTAGGTGCGGCGGACGTAGAGAAAGTCGAACCGGTTTTCACACAGCTGATGGCCGCGCATTCTCGTCGTATGGACGCGATGGGCCTCGCCGCGTGACCGATTCTCGTCCTGCGTGATCAGCCGATCCGCAGAGTGGTTTGCTGTCGTGCATCGTGGGCGACACGTTGCTTCGCCAGCACGACGATCGCTGGGTAGGTCACCGCGGCTGGCACGACGATCATCGAAAGCCAGAGCCACAAGCTATCTGTTCCGACCCCGGTCCAGGTGAGGATCGCCCACGCGATCACCGCCGTGACAGCACCGAGGATGGGCGCAACGGCGACGCCACGGGTGTAGCGATCGCCCACCAGAAAGTGGATGCCAGCACCGATGCTCGCGCCTACGACGAGCGCAAGAATGATCTGCATTGGAGTGGCTACTTAGGCTACGAAGCCGACGCGGCGTGACTCTTCAGTGCCGATCTCGACGAAGGCCAGTCCCGCTGAGGGAACGATGTAGGAGTTGCCCTTGACGTCGGTGAACGACACGTGAGTCGCTCCTGCGTCGAGAGCGCTCGCGACGGACTTCCTGACGTCCGCTGCCGTTTCGTTGGTCTCGAAGCTGAGCTCGCGTCCGGTGTTTGCGATGCCGATGCGGATCTCCACGTGACTGTCCTCTTTCGTGCCGGTGCGCCGGTGGTTCCCGCGCGCATGGCAACTCTACGACACCCTGACAGGTGCACCGCCCGTCGATACGAACGCTCTAGGCGAACGTTCGTGCGGTCCACGGTGGTGTGGTCGTGTCGGACGTGACGACTACGGTCGACATGTGGGCAATGGCATGGCCGGGGGACGGCAGATGAATCTGGATGCACATCAGACCGCCGTGGTTGAGCTTGATGCGTTGAGTTCTGCAGTTGTGGTCGGTGCGCCAGGATCGGGCAAGACAACAACGCTCGTCGCACGGGTCGCTGCACTGACGTCTGGACGAGGGGACGATGCGCTCGATCCCGATTCGGTGCTCGTTCTCACCCCGTCTCGTCAGACCGCCACGGCATTGCGAGACGAGCTGGCTCTCGCCGTGGGACGCGCAACTTCGGGCCCGCTTGCTCGTTCGCTTACCTCGTTCGCATTTCGGCTGGTACGCGCGGCCTGCGTGGCATCGGGCGATGCGCCACCCCAGTTGCTCACGGGTGGTGACGAAGACCAGATCATTGCGGATCTGCTTGACGGCGACGCCGAGGACGAAACAGATGAGTCGAGCCGTTGGCCCGACTGGTTGAGCACACCCATTCGATCGACACCGGGATTCAGAGCAGAGGTGCGTGCGTTCTTCGCAGAGTGCACGACCCTCGGAATCGATCCGCAACGATTGCGTGCGCTTGGCGAGGCTAGCGATCGGCCGGTCTGGGTTTCATTGGGATCCTTCTTCGGCGAATACCTGCAGGTGCGCAGCGACATGCGCGGTGCACATCGCGATGCGGCCGGACTGGTGCGTGAGGCAGTGCACGTTCTTCGCACGGCTGGCCCCGGGATCGAGGCGATAGACCGTCTGCAGGTGATCGTGATCGACGATGCCCAGGAACTGACCCTTGGCGGAGTGGAGCTGATCGCGGCGGCGCGCGAGCGCGGCATCGCTGTGGTCGCCTTCGGCGACCCCGATGTGGGCTCAGGCACGTTCCGCGGGGCCACGCCAGCGAACTTTGCACAACTAACTGGTTTGCTTGGTCAGTTGTTTGTGCTCTCTGACGTACACCGCGGGGGCAAGTGGAACAACGATGTGGTGCGGCGCATCACTCAGCGGATTGGTGCGGTCGGCGTTGTGGCCCACCGCACGCCTACCGTCGGTGCTGCACCAGATTCAACGGTGCGGGCGTTGTTACTTCGCTCGTCAGCCGAAGAGTATGACGCCATTGCGCGCTTGCTACGCGAACGTCATGTGCACGACGGCATCGAGTGGGGACAATGTGCGGTGATCGCTCACGACTCGCGGCAGGTTGCTGCGCTCGAAGCAGAACTGACAGCGCGGGACGTTCCCGCGCGAGCGAGCGGGCCCGGTCGAGCGCTCGGTGTGTTGCGACCGGTGCGTGATCTGCTGCGATTGATTGAGTTCGCGGGGCGCGATAGCTGGACGTACGACGACGCGACGGAGTTGTTGCTGAGCGCCTACGGCCGACTCGATCCCATCGACCTGCGCCGGTTGCGTGCGGCCTTGCGTCATGCTGCACTCGCAGAGAGCTCGGAGCAATCGGGCCGCGAGCTGTTGCTTTCGGCGATGCGCAACCCGATCGAGTTCGACCTGATCGACATGAGGGAGGCCCGGCGCGCAGCGGTGCTGGCCCGCACGCTCGAGGTTCTGCGCCAAGACCTAAATAAGGGGGCGACAGCCCATGAGCTCATGTGGACTGCCTGGGAGCGCAGTGGCCTGGAGCGGCCTTGGGCTGAGGCGGCACGCGGAAACGGTCCGCTCGCCGAGCAAGCACATCGTGACCTCGACGCCGTAGTTGCGGCATTTCAGGCGGCAAAGCGTTTCGTCGAACGCTCGCTCGATGCCGATCCGAGGGTTTTCGTGCGCGGTCTTCTCGACAGTGACGTCGCCGAGGATCGCCTTGACGCACCGCCGCGCGACGATGCGGTGAGGGTACTCACCCCGGCAGGCGCGCTGGGGATGGAGTTTGACACGGTATTTGTGGCAGGAGTGCAAGAGGGCGTATGGCCGAACACCCGGCTTCGCGGCAGTGTGCTCGAAACGTGGCGCCTGAGTGCGGCGCTGGCCACGGGGGCCGGTGAGGCAGACCCGGTCGACACGCTCGACCGGCGTCGTGAAGCCATGCACGACGAATTGCGCTTGCTCGCTAGAGCGATGTCTCGCGCCAGCAGCCGCGTCGTGGTGACGGCCGTGGACGACGACGACGCCGGGCCGAGCGTCTTTTTTGAGTTTCTGCCCGACGCTGAACATTTCGCCGTCGATCACCCGCTCTCACTGCGAGGCGTGGTAGCGCAGCACCGCAGAGCGGTGGTCGATGCTTTGTCAGCGAAACGAGCAGAACATGCCGCCGGTCAGCTCGCGCTGTTGGCTGACGCGCGAGTGGCGGGGGCGGCACCCGAGCAATGGTTCGGCGTGGCCCCGGTGAGCTCTATGGGCCCGCTGCGTGATCTGGATCGCGAAGACATTCGGGTCTCGCCGTCGCGACTGCACACCCTCGAAGAGTGCGAACTCAACTGGGTGATTGGCGATCTGGGCGGCGATCCAGGCGGCGCGACGGCTGGCCTCGGCACCATCATTCACGCGGCGCTGGAACACGCGCAGGGCATTGATGAAGCAAGTCTGTGGGCAGAAGTCGCTGCTCGGTGGGGGGAACTCGACTTCGAAGCGGCGTGGCGAGATCGTGCTGAGCAGACGCGCGCGAAGGACCTTGTGCGGCGTCTTCACCTGTATCTTCGGCGCTTTGATGCTTCTGGCGGCACATTGCTCACTGCGGAGCCACACTTTGAGGTTTCGATTGCTCTCGAAGACGCAGGTTCTTTCGAGCATGGTGTGATCTTGTCGGGTTATATCGACCGCGTCGAGCTCACACCTGAGGGCACTGTCGTGATCATCGATCTGAAGACGGGCAAGCGTGAACCGCAGACCGATGCCAAGGTGATCGACAACCCCCAGCTCGCTGCCTACCAGTTGGCTTTCGACGACGGTGCCATTGCCGGGGTGGATAAGTTACCGCCGGGCGGAGCAAAGCTGCTGGTGCTGCGCCCGAGCGCCAAAAAGGCCGACTTCGTTGAACCCTGGCAACCGCCGTTTGATGACGAGCGCCGGGAGCAGTTTCTCAGCCGCGTGAGGAACGCGGCCTGGGTGATGCGCGGCACGTCATTTCGAGCCCCGTACGAAGAGCACTGCAGAGACGACCACACGTACGGGCTGTGTCGCATTCACACAATCGGCTCGGTGAGCGCTTCATGACTAACTCCGCCCTCACATCGATGCTGTCAGCACGCGCGATCTCTGCCGCGCTCGGTCAGTTTCCACCAACCGACGAACAGCTTGCGGTGATCGAAGCGCCGCTGTCGCCAGCCTTGGTGGTCGCTGGCGCTGGCAGTGGCAAGACCGAAACTATGGCGGCGCGCGTTGTCTGGTTGGTGGCCAATGGCTTGGTCCGGCGTGACGAGGTGCTGGGGCTCACGTTCACCCGCAAAGCGGCAGGCGAATTAGCGGAACGAATCCAACGACGCCTACAGCGGCTGGCAGAGTTCGAGTCGATGGGCTTGCTCGCTCAGTTGCCTGAGTTGCACGCGGCAGGGCGGCTCGACATCTTCGGTGTGCTCGAGCGCGAGAGCGCCAATGTTGCCGATGCCACTCACCGGCGGCATGCGGCGATGGACGCACTAGCTGCCGAGACGGGGGCTGTGGCGAAAGAGATATCGAGCGACGCTTTGCTGCAGCGACCGACCGTCGCTACGTACAACAGCTTCGCCGATCAGATTGTCCGAGAACACGCAGTGCGCATCGGCAGGGATGCCGAGGTCGCTATTTTGTCGGAGTCAGCGGCGTGGCTCTTGATGCGACGCGTAGTTTTCGCTTCTGACGACCCGCGCTTGGAACAGCGCGGGGAGGCGGTGCGCAGCATTGTGGATGCCGCGCTGCGCATCGCTCGAGACGGCGTCGACAATCTCGTCGACCTCGACTCGTTGCGAGCGTTTCCGGAGCAGTTTTCGACAGTCTTGGAGCGACCTTCGACGAGTAAGCGCACCGTCGTCTATGCCGATGTTTCGCTCGCCGCCGACCGTGTGTCGGCGCTGAGTCTTCTTGCGGATCTCGCTCAGGAATACGCCTCACAGAAGCGTCGTCTCGGTGTCATCGACTTCTCTGATCAAGTTGCAGGCGCTCTTGAGGTGATCGGCAGTCACGATGCGGTCGCGGCGGAGCTTCGTGATCGGTTCAAAGTGGTGCTCCTCGACGAATACCAAGACACATCGGTCGTTCAGACCGATCTGCTTGCTTCCTTGTTCGCCGGCACGGCGGTGATGGCGGTCGGAGACCCACACCAGGCCATTTACGGGTGGCGTGGCGCGAGCGCGGGCAACCTCGGTGGATTTGCATCCGCTTTCTCGCCAGGAAGTGCGTGCAATCACTTCGCGCTGCGAACGAGTTGGCGAAACAGCGCCCGAGTGCTTATCGCGGCGAACGCGGTGCTTGAGCCACTCGCGGCGACCGCTGCGGTGCCTGTCCAAGAGCTGCTGCCACGTCCGGGCGCGCCAAGCGGGGTCGTCGAGCTTGCCTTTGACGACGACATAGATGCCGAAGCATCGCGAGTGGCTGACTGGTTCGATCGTGTGCGTCGCGAGCGCGCCGCTGGTGGGCGTTCGACCACGGGCGCGATCCTGTTTCGCAGTAAGAAGCACATGGTCAGATTTGGCGACGCCTTGGGCCGCCGCGGCATCCCACATCGAATTCTTGGACTCGGCGGGCTGCTATCAACACCCGAAGTCGTTGACGTTGTGAGCACTCTGCGGGTGATCAGCGACCCCGCCGCCGGCTCGGCGTTGATCCGCCTTCTTGCCGGACCACGCTGGTCTATCGGCTTGCCCGATCTGCGTGAACTTGCCGCGCTGAGTCGCCGCATCGCTCGTCACGACGCCGCGTTGCAGCCACTTGCTCCCGAGATTCTGGAGCGGATCAGGTCGAGCGCGGGTGATGAGGGCGGTTCACTGGCCGACGGGCTCGACTTCATCGTGCGCCACAAGAGTGACCACGGCTGGTTGGCGGGATTCACCGAAGCAGCTCGTGAACGGTTGCGTGAGGCCGGCGCAGTTTTTGCGGGACTGCGTCAGGCGGTCGGCGCCCCGATTCCGGAACTCGTGCGCATTATTGAGAGCGAGCTGCGCCTCGATATTGAGCTCGCAGCAAACTCCGCACGGGGCCCCGCGAGAATTGCTTCGGCACAGTTGCGCGCTTTCGTTGATGAGCTTCATGGTTTTCTTGCAGCAGATGAGTCAGGATCGCTGACGAGCCTGCTCGCTTGGCTCGATCATGCCGAGCAACTCGATGAGTTTGCTCCGCGCACAGAGCCGCCCGAAGACGACGTCGTCCAACTGCTGACAATCCATGGCTCAAAGGGCTTGGAGTGGGACGCCGTAGCCGTCGTGCGACTGGTCAAAGACGAACTGCCGAGTGCGGCGCGCGATACCAAGGCATGGCTGAGTTTCGGCGTGCTGCCTTACGAATTCCGCGGCGATGCCCAATGGCTTCCGCGGCTGAAGTGGAGCGCCGCTGATTCACCGACCCAACAGGAGCTGAAGACTGCTATCGAAGACTTCGTCACGCAGAATCGCTCACGCCAGTTGCAGGAGGACCGCCGCCTCGCATACGTAGCGATTACTCGTGCGCGCGACCACCTGATGCTGAGCGGATCGTTCTGGTCGGGCACCAAAGCACCTCGGGTGCCGAGCATGTTCTTCACTGAAGTAGCTGCCTCGCTCGACATCGACGTAGTTGATCAGGCGCCTGCCGAGAATCCCTATTCTGGCGAGCGACGCTTGCTCCAGTGGCCAATCGACCCGTTGGGGGAGCGCAGAGAGCGAGTGTTGGCTGCCGCACAAAAGGTCTCTGATGCGATGCAGGGCGAAAGACCCGCCCCAGACGAAGACGTTGCGCTGTTGCTTGCCGAGCGCGAGTCTCGCAGAGCGGCGGTTCGTCGAATCGCACCGGCTCGAATTGCCGCTTCACGGTACAAGGATTTCGTCGCGGACTACGACGGAACTCTGTCCCGACTGGCAAGGCCTTTGCCCGAGCGGCCCTTTCGGCAGACACGATTGGGCACGCTCTTTCACGCCTGGGTGGAACACCGCTCGGGTCAGACAGGCCTCGGCGGTTCCATTGACGATGCCCTTTGGGAAAGCGACGAAGACACGTTTGACAGCGAAACATCCGATGACGATGCTGCTGCCCTTGACGCCCTGCGCGAGAACTTTTTGCAGTCAGAGTGGGCAGAATTGACGCCGATTGAGGTAGAGACCGAAATCAACTTCACCGAAACCGACTTGGATGGCACGCCACACGTCGTGATTTGCAAACTTGACGCGGTGTATCGCCGCACCGACCGCGATAGTCGCATTGAGATCGTGGATTGGAAGACAGGTCGCTCGCCGAAGTCAAAGCAAGAACGTGAGGAGCGGATGCTGCAACTCGAGCTGTATCGACGTGCGTACCACGCAAAGCACGGCGTACCCATCGAGCAGATAGACGTCGCGCTCTACTACGTTGCGGATGGAGTCATCGTGCGCAACTGACGAGGCGTGCCTACTCCGAAAGCCAGCGACGCAGAGCCGCGTCGGAGGCGCGCTCAGCTTCTGCCGCGTGGGCGTCGTCATTCTCTGGCTCAACGGCACTCGCCTCAGCGGGAGCCGTGTCTGTTGCCTGTCGCTCGGGGCTCACGGCGGGATCGTCGGTGGCTTCCAATGAGGCACGATGCTCGCGGAGCATTTCGTCGACATCGATGGGCGCCGTCGCTGAGTGATCGGAGAGTTCAGAGTCGTCCCGCACGCCCAGACTGTCATCGGAGTCGTCTGCGGGCGACGGCGGCCCAGCTTCGCGTGCTACCCACTGGGCAAGCTCCTCGGCGTCGTATGCGTCAGTCTGCATTGAGGTGTCGACCCCGGCCTGCGACGAGGGAATATCGTCGAGAAAAGCGAGCGTGCCGTCGACGTTCGCGGAGATGTTCGGCACAATCTCATCGCCCGTCGTGCTGGCGTCGAGCGCTTCGAGCAACGACTGAGCATCGCTCATGATTTCGTCGCTTCCAGTGTCGTACCCATGCACCAACCACTTGGCGAACTCGAGTTCGGCGTAAAGCCGGGTGCGGGCGCGAAACAGTGCGTCAGGTGCTCGATCGCTGCCCGCAACATACGCGGCAAAGATGTCTTCTGCTGCATCAGGTGCAGAAGCAAGCCAGTGCAGGTCAGCGGCGGGGTCGCCGACGGCAAGACCGTGCCAATCCAGCAATCCCGTCACCTGGGGAACGTCATCGACATCATCGAAGATGAACGATGCCGCACCGCCGCTCCCAATGACAACGGCTGATTCAAAGCGCCACACGGACTCTGAGACGGCCGCTCGGCGCCAACGAGCAACCAAGCCGTCCGGAACCCGACCAGTGGTCTCTGCGCGGTCGAGGAGGCGTGACACGTCGGTGCGCACCTGTTGCGGCAGCCGCACCGGGAGCCCCTCAGCACGCACGATCGACACAGGTAACGCGTGAAGGGCAGCGAGTGCCTCACCAAGAGAGGTCGATATGCCGCGGCCAGGCGGCAACTCTGCGGCGTCAACCCGATACCCGGGCAGATAGTCGACGACCACAGCACGTGCGCCACCAAGCGTCGTCTCACCAAGTACTTCGGGTGCGCGGAACGGCAGCAAACTGCGGACGCCGGCCGTCAGCGCGCGCAACGCCGCCACCTCGGCGCTCAGCTGGACAGCAGCAGAATCGTCGTTGGGCACCCTGATGACAACGCTGCGCCCATCATCGAGTTCCGCGATTGCTGAGTCGAAACGGGCACCTTCGCCTTCGGTCAATGCACCGACTCGTACTACGCCTGCGAGGGGAAGTGCTGATGTCACGGACGCGGCTAGAGTGAGTGGTGATCGTGCCATGTGCCAAGGGTAGGTCGGGTGCCGGTGACAACCCATACGCCACGCCCTGGCGTATGTAGTCACACCCTGTTTGCGTGAATTCATGGGTGCACGGGTGAGCCTTGCAGGAGAGAGCTATTGCGATGACAACATCCGAGACGTCGTGGCTTCGGCCCGTGCACATGTCGACGCTTTCTCGTGCGGAGGGCGACCGTGCGCATGTCGGAGACTTCACCGACGTGCGCGCAGCACCTACGACGCGTGTTCTGGTTCTCCTCGGAGACACCGCTCCGCTCGACAGCGACCGACGTCTCATCTGGCGTGCCGGCGATGACTCTCTCGAAGACGCAAAGTGGGCTTTTCTTGGTCGCACGTCCGACGGGGATGCGCTGCTGGCCGCAGTGCTTGCGGAGGGAAGCGAACCGCCCTTCACCGCGCCAGGCGGCTGGGCAAGCCTGCGTCGCATCGCGGGAGTACTCGACGCCGATGACGTCGACGCCTTCGTGACCGCGCTGAGCGTGGGGCGCTGGCTTTGGGACGCGCCTTTCTGCGCTGGTTGTGGTGGCGAGACCGAAGTACGCGACGGCGGCTGGTCGCGTCGGTGCCCATCGTGCGGACGACAGCACTTTCCGCGAACGGACCCGGCCGTCATCGTCGCCGTGACCAGCTCCGTCGATCCGGATCGACTCCTGCTGGGAAACAACGCATTGTGGGAGCCCAACCGTTTCTCGTGCTTCGCTGGTTTCGTTGAAGCAGGGGAGTCCGCTGAGGCCGCTGTGCATCGAGAGGTCGTCGAGGAATCAGGTATCCGCGTCGCATCGTTGACCTACCGCGGTTCACAGCCCTGGCCCTATCCGCGTTCGCTCATGCTCGGCTACTTCGCGGTAGCCGCTGACGATAGTGATGCTCTCGCTGACGGTGAGGAAATCCTCTCGGTGCGGTGGTTCACCCGCGACGAGATTCGCGCGGGTCTCGACGGCACGAGCGAGCTGTTGCTGCCTGGAGGGGCATCCATCGCGCACGCGCTGATTCGGGACTGGTGCGAGGGCGGGCCATGACCGCGGCGGCGCTCAGCGGACTCGATGAGCGACAGCGGGAGGCAGCGGCGACGCTGCGAGGTCCGGTGGCGGTGCTGGCGGGCGCGGGCACCGGCAAGACGCGGGTGATCACACATCGCATCGCCCATGGTGTTGATACGGGTGCCTATTCACCGGGCCGGGTGATGGCATTGACCTTCACGGCGAAGGCAGCCGGTGAGATGAGGGGCAGACTTCGCGCTTTGGGCGTCTCAGGCGTATCCGCACGAACCTTTCACGCGACCGCGCTCGCCCAATTGAACTTCTTCTGGCCCACTCTCGCGGGCGACACGGCGCCGAGCATCGTTGACAACAAGGTGCGTATGCTCGCCCACGCGTCTGACAGCATTGGCATCAATCTCGATACCCCGACTTTGCGCGACGTCGCCAGCGGCATCGAATGGCGCAAGGTCAAAATGCGAAGCATCGAGCAGTACGCCGCTGGTCACCCCAATGGGATTGGACGACTGTCCGTCGAGCGAGTGGTCGACCTGCAACGCGCTTACGAGAAGCTCAAAGATGAACGTCGCCAGTTGGATTTCGAAGACGTGCTGCTCGCGTGCGCGGGAATGCTGGAGGCTGAACCTCACGTTGCCCGATCGGTGCGGGAGCAGTATCGACACTTCACAGTCGACGAGTTTCAGGATGTGTCACCGCTGCAGAATCGATTGCTCGAGCTATGGCTGGGGGAGCGCCGAGACATCTGTGTTGTCGGCGATGCAAGTCAGACGATCTACTCGTTCGCCGGCGCGGACGCGCGCTACTTGCTCGACTTTGACAAGACTCACGAGGACGCAAAAGTCGTTCGTCTTGAGACGAACTATCGGTCGGATGCTGCCGTGCTGGCCGTCGCGAATGAATTGATGAAGGGTCGCCCCGGAGCGCTGCATCTCACGGCCGCCGGCGACGAATCTAGCGATGTGGCGTCAACCAAGACGATGCCCACGGTGACGTCCTTTGACGATGAAGCGAGCGAGGCGCGCGAGCTGGCGAGCAGAATTCGCGCGCAGATCGCCAGCGGGATTGACCCGCGAGCGATTGCGGTTCTCTATCGCTCTCACGCTCAGTCGGTTGAGATCGCGGCGGCGCTTGCGAAGAACGGCACGGCGTCAAGCATTCTCGGGGGCAGGAAGTTCTTCGATCTTCCCGAGGTGCGACAGGCGGTGCTGGCTTTGCGCGGGGCTTCGGTCGCACCGATGCAACATGGATTCGTCGATGCCGTCCGTGATGTCTTGCGTTCCCTCGGGCTCACAAACGATCCGCCCGAAGCCGGGGGAGCTTTGCGGGACACCTGGGAGGCCCGTGCATCGCTGTTGCGACTTGCTGAGGAAGCACCCCCGGGCACAACCCTGCGTACGTTCACCGACGAACTTGTCGCGCGCGCGAAAACGAACGACGAGCCTTCGCTTCGCACTGTGACGCTCGCGACGCTCCACGCCGCCAAAGGCTTGGAATGGGATCACGTGCACTTGATCGGCTTCGCCGAGGGGCTGCTGCCGATTTCATATGCGACCACGTTTGAGGACGTTGATGAAGAGCGTCGGCTCGCATACGTCGGGATTACGCGGGCCGCGCGTACTCTCGCTCTGACATGGGCGCGAGGTTCACGGGATCGCCAGCCATCGCGCTTTCTGAAAGAGATCGGCACTGGCACATTGCGTGAGGGTGGTGTGAGTAGACGCGTCGCTGGGCAGAGTCGGCCCGAATCGCGACGGACTGGGTCGGCGGCTCCGCTTCGGCACGGAGATCGCTGAGCATTCGTGCCGCTGTCATCGCAGCTTCAGCGAGCAAAGAAAGTTCCGTGATCCTGAGTGAACGAGCGGTGAGCTGAGCGGCGAGCACAGGCCAACCAGGGTCGACATCGGTGTGGTGCAACCCGATGCACGTCATGCACGCACTCTTGCCAGGAACGATCAGCGGCCCCACGTGGGCACCGGAACCGCTGAGGACGATCGGCAAATGGGCGACATCACACGCCATGAGTTCGGCGGTCAGCCGTGGGTCGACGATGTGAGCAGCGATCACGACAACGATGTCTGCGGCGGGTGTTTGTCGGAGCGCATCCGGCATCGCCGAGTGAATGTAAGTGCGTGAAGTGTGCAGATTCGACGCCATGATCGAGAGTTCGTCTGGGGCGAGACTGGCACTCGACAGCAGCGCAACGCGAGCAGGAGGTCGCACGGTCGACGGCGCGAGCGCCGCACGAATCATTGCCACAAACTCGCGAGCGCTGTGTGCCGGTGCGCCGAGCACGCTCGCCATCGGGTCGAGCGCATCTTCAGCGATACCGCGTTCGAGAGCCCTGACGAGTCGTTGTTGCCACGGTGCCGGATCGCGAATGGTCGCCACCGCGGGCAACCCGAACTGCAACGTGGTTTCATCGCGCCACAGCGGCGGATACGCGGGGTCGATCATCAGCATGTGCCGATTGTGGCCGTCAGCGTTAGCGCGTACGGCAGATCTTGGGTGCTGGGGACGAATCCACGCTGAGAAGAAACCTGGGGAGGAGGGCGTTACACCGGACGATGGTCGTCTGGAGTACCTGGCTCATCGTCAGGATCGATCCCACCGTCGGTCGTTTCGCCGCCAGTCGCTGCAGCTGGCATGTCACCGGCAAGCAGGCGGGCGAAGGCATCATCGATGTCGTCTGTCGCGGGCGCATCGCCACGTGCAGTCGCCTCGAGCCGAGCGACCAGTGCAGCAGGATCGTCGATATCTGCAGACGTAGGCATCAAATCGGGGTAGTCCCACAACGAATCGCGCCCCGCGGCGCCGACGGCGGAGGTGACGGTGCGCCACATGGCTGCTGCTTCGCGCATGCGACGTGGGCGTAGTTCGAGACCAACCAGAGAGTTCAGCGCGCGTTCGGCGGGACCACCGACTGCGCGACGTCGGCGCACAGCTTCGGCGATCTTGTCGGCTGCGGGCAGTCGGGCCGTGGCATCTGCCGTCACGACATCGACCCACCCCTCGATGGTGGCCAGCAGGTTCTCCAAACGCGCCAACGCCGCGTCCTGCGCCTCGGAACGAGGGGGGAGCAGCGCCCCACTCTCAAGCGCACTGCGCAGTTCTTCAGGCTCAGAGGGATCGAATCGGCTCGCGAGATCTTCTAGGGCGTCGGTATCTACTCGCACGCCGTGGGCGTACTCAGTGACTTGCGAAATAACGTGCAGACGCAACCACCGTGCATGCCGGAACAGTCGGGCATGTGCAAGTTCGCGTGTCGCGATGTACAGCGCCACTTGATCGTCGGGAATCTCCAGCGAGGCGCCAAGGTCGGAGAAATTCTGGGGGAGCACGGCGGAATCCCCGTCGGGCATCAGCGGAATTCCGACATCTCCACCACTGAGAACTTCTTTTGAGAGGTTGCCGACAACTTGGCCCAGCTGGCCCGCGAACAGCGCGCCCCCCACTCCACGCATGAGCTTGCCCGCGCCCTGGACGAGGTTCTGCATGTCGTCGGGCGCTTGATCGCTGAGAGCAGTGGTCAGCGCATCGGCAATGCTCGTTGCCATGGGTTCGGCGAGTTCTTGCCACACCGGAAGCGTGGCTTCAACCCACTCGCCGCGGGTGATGGCTCGTGGTGGCGCCGCGAGTTGCGAGATGGCCGTCGCCTCGCTCAACCAGAGAGTGGCGAGCGCATAGGCCTGATCGAGATTGCCGCGCTGACCCGAAGTGATTGCCAGTCCGTCTTGGTTGGCGATATGAAGCGCACCGCGGCGTGTCTGCTCCCAGTCGATCTCGCCACTGCTCGCGAAAGCACTCTGGAGGTGCCCCATGATGTTCTGCATCATGGCAGGGTCAACGTTTTGACCTGTGATCTGCGAAAGCTGTGCAAGTTGCTCAGCGCTCAGACCGCCGCCCTCACCTCCCAGAAGCTGCCGCATGAGCTCTTGAAAATCGTCTTCTGGGTTCTGACCGTCCTGTGCCACTTCAGTCGCCTTTCAGCTGGTCGATCTCGTCAGGTCCTACGCTAGTCGCAGCACCCATCGCACTACCCGGCTGAGAGCGCGATCTCCTTACGCCGATCGCGAACTACCAGCACGAGAGAGGTCAGCAGTGACCCTGTTCCACGAGGACGATACGCCATTGGCCTTGCCGCGGCGACGAATGTCGCGGGCAACCCTTGCCGGCATCTGGGCATTGGCGATTGCGCTGGTGGTCCTGTTGGTCATCACTTTTCTACCCACCTCATATGTGATCCAACGCCCCGGCCCGGTGTACAACACCCTGGGAACGGCGACTTCCGCCGACGGCGAGGAAGTCCCTTTGATCTCTGTTGAGGGGGCAGACACGTATCCGACCGACGGAGCGCTCGACCTGCTCACCGTGCAAGTGGTCGGAAACAGGGAGCGCACACCGTCGTGGGTGGAGCTGGCTTTCGCATGGGCGGACGAGACCAAAGCGGTATTGCCCATCGATAGTGTTTTCCCCGAGGGCACCACCACGGAGGAGCGCAACGAAGAGAGCGCAGCGATGATGGTCGATTCGCAACAAGACGCGACGGCGGCGGCGCTCAGCGAACTCGGCTTCGACGTCGGAGCCGCACTGACGGTTCACTCGTTCGTTGAAGGATCGGCCGCCGAAGGTGTGCTTGAGGAGGGCGACGTCATTCTCGAGGGTGACGGCACCGTGGTCACCGATGCCACATCGCTGCGCGCGGTCATCAACGCAGCGGAAGGGGGGCCGGTGACCCTTCTGATCGAGCGCGACGGCGAGCAGCAGAGCGTCGAGATCACGCCGACAGAGGCTGAGATCGACGGCGAATCGACCTGGCTGATCGGCGTCAGGCTGACCACGACCTACGACTTTCCGATCGACGTGGCCATTCAGCTCAACAACGTCGGCGGACCGAGTGCGGGAATGATGTTCGCGTTGGGGATCATCGATGTGCTGACGCCCGAAGAGATCAACGGCGGCGAGATTGTGGCGGGAACTGGCACCATCACTGCGGCGGGTGAGGTCGGGCCAATCGGGGGCATTCGTCAGAAGCTCTGGGGCGCGCTCGACGCAGGAGCGTCTTACTTCTTGGCACCAATCGACAACTGTGATGAAGTGGTTGATCACGTGCCTGACGGACTTCAGGTGTTCTCGGTGGAGACGCTGGAGGATGCACTGACGGCGCTCGATACGGTGACCAGCGACGGTGACGTCGCAGCGCTCCCCACCTGCAAGTGACGAGAGTCACGGGCGTTGTCCAGGCGACCGCGACCTTCCCGTTACCAATGAATGCTTAGGATGGCATAGTGACCACGACCTCAGCGCCGGCACCGGCCACACCTTCCCGCTCTCGACGTGTAGTCGGTATCTCCCTTGCGATCCTCTCCGGATTGGTAGTGGCGTTCTTCACGTTCGCCAACTTCTATGCCGAGTGGCTGTGGTACGACCAACTCGGTTTCGACTCCGTCCTCATCACCCAGTGGATCGCGCGAGCGCTGATGTTCGTCATCGGCTTCGTCGGCATGGCAGTGCCGGTATGGCTGGCTGTTCAGCTCGCCTACCGATTGCGACCCGTTTACGCCCGGCTGAGCTCGCAACTCGACCGCTATCAAGAGGTTGTTGAACCGCTACGACGCCTGGGCATGTGGGGAATTCCCGTGTTCTTCGGCTTCTTCGCTGGCTTCGCAGCCTCCGCCCAGTGGGAAACCACCTGGCTCTGGCTCAACGGTGTCGCCACGACGACAACCGATCCGCAGTTCAACCTCGACACTGGTTTCTATCTGTTCGCCCTGCCGTTCTACTCGGCGCTTGTGGCGTTCATCTCGGCTGTGTTGATGATCTCGTTGCTCGTCACGGTGCTCGTGGCCTATCTCTATGGCTCGGTGCGAGTCGGTCAGCGGGAACTGCGCATCTCGAAGGCCGCGCGCATCCAGCTAGCGATCATCGCGGGACTTTATTTGCTTGTCCAGGCTGTCAGCCTGTGGCTAGACCGCTACAAGACGCTCACCGAACCTGGCGATCGCATCACCGGGCCGGGCTACACAGGTGTCAACGCGATCATTCCTGGCCAAGAGATTCTTGCGGTCATCGCGATCATCGTTGCCATTCTGTTCTTCGTGACAGCCGTGATCGGACGCTGGCGTTATCCGCTCGTGGCAACGGCGCTTCTCGTTGTCGCTTCGCTCGTCATCGGACTCGGCTACCCCTGGGTGGTCAACACCTTCCAGGTGCAGCCGAACCGATTCACGCTTGAGCAGGAGTATTACCAGCGCAACGTTGACATGACGCAGGAAGCGTACGGCGTCGATGGTCTAGAGAAGGCCGACTTCAAAGCTGAGACGGATGCTGCCGCGGGACAACTGCGTGAAGACGCCGCCACGACAGCGCAGATCCGCATCATGGACCCGTCGATCATCTCGCCGACCGTGCGCCAGCTCGAGCAGTACCGTTCCTACTACCAGTTCCAGGATCCGCTCGATGTGGACCGCTACGAGATCGATGGAGAGTCTCAGGACACCGTCGTATCGGTACGTGAATTGAACCTCGAGCAACTCGGAACCGCCGCTGACTGGCTCAACTCGGCCACGGTATACACCCACGGCTACGGTCTGGTCGCGGCGAAAGGCAACGACCGCACGACCGAGGGCGACCCGGTGTTCCTGGAACGCGGCATTCCCGCACAGGGCTTCCTATCGGATTCTGAAAACTTCCAGCCGCGTGTCTACTTCGGCGAGTACTCGCCTGAGTACTCGATCGTCGGTGCGCCGGAGGGATCTCCGCCCGCTGAGCTTGACTATCCTTCGGGTGAAGATGGTGCAGGCGAGACCAAGACCACCTTTGAGGGTGATGGCGGCCCGAGCCTTGGAGGAGTCTTCAACCGGCTCATCTACGCGCTCAAATTCCAAGCAGAGCAGATTCTGTTCTCGGATTCGGTCAACGAAGATTCACAAATTCTTTACGACCGAGACCCGAGCCTGCGGGTGCAGAAGGTTGCGCCGTACTTGACGCTCGATAACGACCCTTACCCCAGTGTGGTCGATGGTCGTATCGTCTGGATCGTCGACGGTTACACCCTCAGTGCGAACTACCCGTACTCGTCAACGGTCAGCTTGGCTGCAGCGATTTCAGATTCATCGAACCCGTCGCCGAGCTTCGCATTGGACGACATCAATTACATCCGCAACTCGGTGAAAGCTACCGTTGATGCGTATGACGGATCGGTGACGCTCTATGCGTGGGATGACGAAGACCCTGTTCTGCAGACGTGGCAAAACGTCTACCCGACAACAATCGAGCCCATCAGCGAGATGTCCGCTGATCTGATCAGCCACGTTCGTTACCCGACGGATCTGTTCAAGGTGCAACGCAGTGTGCTTGGCACCTACCACGTTGACGACGCTCTCTCGTTCTATCAGAGCGACAACCGTTGGGAAACGCCGAACGACCCGCAGGTTGACACTCAGCTGCAGCCGCCGTACTACCTGACAATGCAGATGCCCGGTCAGGAGGAGCCCACGTACTCGATGTTCACGTCGTTCATTCCCGCGACGACCAGCGGCGATGCGCGAAACGTGCTCATGGGCTACCTCGCGGTTGATTCCAACGCTGGCGCGGTGGCAGGTGAAAAGGGCGACGACTATGGCAAGCTGCGCATGCTCGTCATCGATGCCGACACCACGGTTCCCGGTCCCGGTCAAGTGCAGAACACGTTTGACGCTGACCCGTTCGTCTCGTCACAGATCAACCTGCTGAAGCAGGGGCAGTCCGACGTGCTCAACGGCAACCTGCTCACGCTTCCAGTAGGTGGCGGACTGCTCTATGTGCAGCCGGTATTCGTTCAGTCTTCGGGCGCGACCAAGCTTCCGACTCTCCAGAAGGTGCTGGTGTCGTTCGGCACTGACATCGCGTTTGAGAACACCCTCAGTGAGGGTCTCGACGCACTCTTCGGAGGCGATTCGGGTGCCGACGCGGGTGACGGCGATGTGCAACCCGAGCCTGACGTCGATGGCAGCGAAGTCGATCCTGAGCCTGACACTGCTGAGCCTGACGATTCGTCAGGTGAGGTCGTCCTGACCGACGAGTATCAGGCTGCGCTTGATGACGCTCAACAGGCGATGCTCGATCGAGACGCTGCACTGTCAGCCGGCGATCTCACCGCCTTCGCGGAGGCAGACGAACGCCTCTCGGCAGCGGTCGAAGATCTTATCCGTCTGGGAGTGCAGCAGTAGCTGATTCAAGAATGGCCCGGTTCGAGAGAACCGGGCCATTCTTATCTCTGCCTAAGCGGTCAGCATCCAATACCAAATCAGCAGCAGCGTGACGGCGAACCCGGCAAGTTGGTTGATCCACAAGAACCGGTCCCACCCTCGAGTGGCGGTGTGCGCGTTGGCGTCGGTGATGTTTCGATACGGCCACACGGCGGCCAGGTAGGGCAAGGCGGCCAGCGCTGCGAGCGGGCCAGGCCAGGTGGTGGCAAGCATCAAGACACCTGCGCCGGCGTAGCATGCGAGTGCGAACCGCACTGTCCAGCGTGCGCCTCTTGCTGTGGCGATTGACGAGATATCGGCTTCACGGTCGGCGACGACGTCTTGCACAGCGCCGAACGCGTGCGAGGCAACGCCCCACAGTCCGAACGCGGCGATGACCACTGTTAGTTGCCAGGTCCATGTCACGCCCGTCAGTACGAGGGCGTATACAGCGGGTGAGAAAAAGTGGATGCTGCTGGTCACGGAATCAGCGAACGGGCGCTCTTTCAAACGCAGCGGTGGTGCGCTGTAGAAGACGACGAAGAACATGCTGGCGGCTAGCACGAGCCAAGACGCGGGGGAGCCAGCCCATACCAAGTAGATCAAAAACGGCGCACACAGCAATCCAGCTGTCCACAGCGTGACGCTGTGCATGCGGGTGTCAAGCACCGCGCCGTGCGCTCCGCCCTTGCGGGGGTTGCGCAGGTCGGATTCGTAGTCGAAGACATCGTTGATCCCGTACATCGCGAGGTTGTAGGGCACGAGAAAGAACAGGGTTCCCACGACGAATGTGAGATCGATTTCGCGCGTCGTGAGCAGGTATGCGGCGGCGAAGGGGTACGCGGTGTTGATCCAACTCACCGGTCGAGATGACACGAAGAGTTGGGTGATGACCGTTGCAGTGCTCATTCGAGCGGGCGCTGTCATTCCGGCATCCTTTCACCAGGGGTTCGCCGCAGCAGCACGAACACGGCCGGCACAAGAAACGCGGCGCAGACGGAGTAAGAGAAGTCTTCGATGGGAGCCAGGCCGATGAAGATTCCGCTCAAGTGCTCGGCGGGATAGACCACCAGGTCGGCGGCAATCATCAGGTTGTCGAAGATTGCGGTGAGCACGCATACGAAAGCAGCCGCCAGAGTAGAGGCGAGCATTCGCCTGCCAAAGTTCGGCCGGATGGCGCTCAGAAGCGTGACGAGAATTGTGATCACCGCAAAAGGCACGATTATCAGCGGGTAGGTCATTGCTCTGCCCCTGCACCCTGTTCTTCGCCCGAGATGCTGGCTTTGGGGCGCTCGAGCCAGCGCATCGCCGCAGACCAGACCACGAGGCTGAGGTAACTCAGGAACGCGAGAAAGAAGAGCTCTTCGAGTGGAAGGTGCGGGGCGAGATCGAGACCGATGAACAAGGGGCTCTCGCCCTTGATGAAAACGCCCGTCACAATTCCAACGGCGTCCCAGCTCAGAAAGAAAACCACGCCCACTGCCACAGCGGCCAGCGTTGCGATCGCGTCACGCCATAGTGCCAGGCGGAATCTCGCGTCCAGGATGCCGATGCCCGTCGCTGATAGCAGGATGGCCGCCAGATACACTCCAGGCATTGCTAGACCCGAGTGGGTTCGGCGACGGGACCGGCGGTGCGGTCACCTCGCAGTCGCTTGAGGACGAGTTCGGCTGAGATTAGACACATCGGCAGTCCGATACCGGGAAGAGCTGATCCGCCCGCGTAGCTCAGCCCTTGCAGTTTGCGTGAAGCATTGCGAGGGCGGAAGATCGCGCTCTGTCCGAGGGTGTGAGCCAGTCCCAGCGAGTTGCCCCGCCACGCATTGAGGTTTGAGGCAAAGTCTCCAGGGGCAACTGTGCGGCGAACAACAATGCGGTCCTTCAGATCCGGAATGTCGCACCACTCACTGATTTGGTTGATTACCGCATCAGCTGCCGCTTCTACACGTGCGTCTCCCTCTCCGTCAATGCCGCCGTGACCGATTTCAGGATCGGCGGGGATGGGAACCAGAACGAAGAGGTTCTCGTGACCTGCAGGAGCTACACCTTCGTCGGTGGCACTCGGCTTGCAGATGTAGAGCGAGGCAGGGTCAGGAATCTTGGCATTCGCACCAAAGATGTCATCGAAATTGTTGCGCCAAGCGTCGGCGAAAAGAAGCGTGTGGTGGGCCAGCTCGGGGAGCTCCCCATTGACCCCGAGCATGAGCAATAGGGCTCCTGGACTCGGGGTCTTCTTCGCCCACCACTTTTCAGGGTAGGTCTGCTGATGTGGCGGCAGCAGCTCGGTTTCGGAGTGGTGCAGGTCGGCGGTTGAGACCACCAGATCGGCCGTGATTGTGGTGCCATTCTCAAGCACGACTCCAGTTGCGCGGCCTCCAGCGGTCGCGATGCGTGAAACGCGGGAATTCGTCTGGACGTCGACCCCCTGTGCATAGGCCAGGCGCTCGATTGCGCGGATCACCTCAATGAACCCGCCACGCGGATACAGCACACCTTCGTTGAGGTCGAGGTGGCTCATCAGGTGATAGAGACTCGGCAGATCATATGGTGAGCCGCCAAGGAAAACTGCCGGATACTCAAGGATTTGCCGCAAGCGTGGGTCGTGAAAGTCGCGCTCGACACGTGATGCCAGTGAACGGGTCAGCAACCCGGTCAGCTGTGGCAGTCGGCGCAGAATCACCGGGTCCCGCAGACCCGCGGTGCTTTCGTACGTGTCATACAGGAATTGCGAGACAGAAAGTTGGTACGCGTCTTGCGAGGAATCGAGGTATGCGTCCAGGAGGGCGCCTGCGCCCGGCTCGACGCTCTCAAACAGTGCAGTAGCAGCCTCTCTGCCTGAACGCACATCGAGGGGCTTGAGCGCAGTCGCAGGGTCGGAGTACACGCGGTAGGCGGGATCAAGCGGGACCAGATCAAGTTCAGCAGCTGCGGTGGTGCCGAGAAGGGTGAAAAAATGCTCGAATACCTCAGGCATCAGATACCAGCTGGGACCGGTATCAAATCGAAACCCCTCGCTGTCCCATGAACCTGCTCGTCCACCGACATCATCGAGAGCTTCGACAAGTCGTACCGACAGACCCTCTGCGGCAAGCAGGGCGGCTGTTGCAAGGCCGGAGATGCCGCCACCGATGACTACGGCCGTACGTGGTGCGGGGTTTTGATCGTCGCTCATGAGCGAACCTCCTTTGGGGGCATGCCGAGCCACGCGCGACCGGCCAGCGCCGCTTTGACGGTATTGGGCACTCTCACGCGCTCGTCCCCGCCGTCGCTGGCGCGCAAGCGAGCGGAAAGCTCGGCGAACAAATCGTGGGCAGCGGTTACGGCCCGTCGGCAGTCTTTGGGAAGCTGCGGAATCGTTGCAGCGGCGGCGCTGAGATCGCCGTCAATGCGGTCAAGAACTGCTGCGCGGCTGACGGTATGCCCATCTACGCCGAGATAGTCGCGCCCGAGGTCGGATGAGTCGTGTTCAAGATCGCGGAGGAAGTTGACGTCTTGAAAGGCCGCGCCCAGGCGCCGCGCGCCGTCGACAAGGTGCGGTGCGGGGGGAGAGGGATGAGACTTGCCCGCGTTGGTGAAAACCTGCAGGCACATCAACCCAACGACCTCTGCGGATCCGTAGACATAGTCGTCGTGGGACGCGGCATCGTGAGTCGAGACGTCAAGGTCCGTGCGCATCGAAGCGAAGAACGGAGTGATCAGGTTCGCGTTGATCCCACACTCGCGCGCGGTGGCGGCGAAGGCATGCACAACGAGGTTCACGCTGAAACCGTGCTCGACCGCTCGCAGAGTATCTGCCTCGAGCTCGTCCAAGATTTGCCGAGTCATCTCACCTGGCACCCCGGCAGCAACACAGGGGCCGTCGACAACTTCGTCTGCGACTCGCACAAGTGCATAGATATTTCTCACGTGGTGACGTGCTCTCGGACCCAGCAAGCGACACGCGAGAGCAAACGATGTGGAGTACTGAGAGATAACAGTTGCTGAAGCTGATTCGGCGACATGGTTATAGAGTTCAAGACCGTCCGAAGCGGTGGTGATCGGTTCATTCACGGGGTGCGCCTTGCGATGTCGTCTGCGAGCTGGCGAATAAGTGCGCCTGTCTCATTATTCAACGCAGGATGCTGCGAGAGTTCCCGCGCCGCGCTCAGCGCGTCATTGAGCATGACGCTCACGTCTTCTCGTGCCCCGCTTGCTTCCAACGCAACCTGCGCGGCCCTCACCGCAACAGGCCCCGTGTAGGCGAGGTTCAGCGCTTCGTCCACGTGTGGCCATGAGGTGCTTTCACGCGCAAGTGCTACCAGCGGAGTGCGCTTGGCTTCTCTGAGGTCGCCGCCTGCCTCTCGGCCCGCTTGGGCCGCGGTGCCGAACGCCCCGATGAGGTCATCGACCAGTTGGAATGCGAGGCCTAATCGCCCGCCAGCGGCGTCGAGCACTTCCAAAGCTTCGGGTGACGCTTTCGCCAGCACTGCACCGGCACGCAGCGGAGCGCTGAAGGTATAGACCGCGGTCTTGTTGAACGTGGCCGTGAGTACGGCGTCGGGATCGTCTATGCGAGTACTCACACTGTTTTCGACGTCGGCGAGTTCGCCGGCGGCTGACACATAGATGGCATCGTCGAGTAAGGAAAACAGAGCTTCGCGGTTTTCTGCGCTGGTGTCGCTGAAGGCAATCAGCCGAGTGGCCTCGTGTAGAAGCAGGTCACCAGCGAGGATGGCGGCCGCGTCTCCGAGCGTGGCTGCTCCGGCGCTGTCCGCACCCAGAGCTTCAGCGTGAGCACGGAACTCGCCACTCACGTTGGGCACTCCGCGTCGCTCGATGTCGTTGTCGATGACATCGTCGTGCACCACGAATGCCGTATGAAGCAATTCGAAAGCGGCGGCCGTCGAGCACACCGCTGGCGACAGATCAGACTGTGAGCTGATCGCTCGGTACGTAGCAGCGACCAGAGCAGGCCGAAGACGCTTGCCACCGGACGCCGCACGAGACAGCGCGCCGCCCAGTAGCGCGAATCCGGATCCGAGGGACGAGGTTCGAATCAGTATCCGCGATATCGATTCATCGATCGCCGCATCGACGCTGGCATCACGCGGGAGAATGCTCATGATGCGCGCGCGATATCCGACGTGGAGGTGGGGTCGTTCCCGAACAGATGCAGTTGCTGTGCCTGCAGCACGAGCCATGGGCTGAATGCCCACGGGGTCGCCGCGAGCGATGATGCGAGATCTTCAGGATCAACCCAGCGCATTTCGAGCACTTCGTTGGGGTTGGGTGTCGGATCATTCAGGGCACGAGCGGTATAGACGGGGCACAATTCGTTTTCAACGATCCCGTTCGCATCCGTTGCACGGTACTGAAACAGTGGCAGCGCGAGCTGTACGTCGGCCAGTTCAAGCCCGAGTTCATTTTCCGCATGCCGGTGAACGCCCGAGAGCACGGGCTCTGCGGGCCGGGGGTGCCCGCAGAACGAGTTTGTCCACACTCCAGGCCAAGCTTTCTTTCCCAGTGCTCGCCGGGTGACCAGCAGCTGTCCATTTGCGTTCAGGACGTGACAAGAGAAGGCCAGATGCAGGGCGGTGTCTGTGCCGTGAACGCTGCTTTTCAGCGCGGTGCCGATTTGTCGCCCTTGGGCGTCGAGGAGTACTACGTGATCAACATCGGTCATTCCGTCCTCCACGGTAATTTGCTAGTTTATCTAGTGAACTTGATCGTACAAGGGAACTAGGTGACCTGTCCACATGTCCGAACGCTGGATACCTGCGTCTGATCGCGACGTCGTCGTGATGCGCACATTGCACGCGATCAGGGCACTCAGTGATGCCATGGACCGCATGCATGGCGGCATGAAGGGCGACATGGATATGAACATCACCGACCTCGCAACCCTTCGAATGCTGATTATGCGCGAGCAGCGAAAGCAGACCGTCAGTCCTCACGACATTGCGGAACATTTGCGAATTTCGACGGCGTCAACGACCAAGCTGCTGGATCGCCTCGTGGCATCTGGGTACGTTACGCGCCAGCCGCATCCGAGCGATCGGCGCTCGCGTGTGGTCGAACTGACCGATCTCTCCCGCCAGGAGTTCTTCACACATTTCGGTGACTATCTTCGGGCAATGCGACAGGTTTCTCATCCGTACTCCGACGAAGAACTCGAGGTCGTAAGCCGTTTTATGCTCGAGCTGAGCGAGGCGATCGATCCAGCCTGAGGGCAACGAAAAAGGCGCCCCGTGACGGGACGCCTTCTTCTTTTTGTTGCGGGGACAGGATTTGAACCTGCGACCTCTGGGTTATGAGCCCAGCGAGCTACCGAACTGCTCCACCCCGCGGCACAAGAAGTGACTCTATCACGGAATTCGAGACGCGTCTAAACGAGGCAGGTAGCTGTCGGTCACTTGCTGATCCTCAGCGCAGCCGGGAGGATGGCGATATGTCCCACAGCCCCTTGACGCCGTCGCTCGCCGTTGCCGTGGCACAGTTTTCGCCCACCGCAGATCGAGGTGAAAACCTTTCTGCCATCGCCGTCCTCGTGGAGGACGCCGTCTCACGCGGCGCCGAGTTGGTGCTCTTCCCCGAGTACTCCAGCTATTTCATCGACCCATTCGACGAGTCGCTCGCTGCCAATGCAGAAGCGATCGATGGTCCCTTCACCAGCGCGTTGATCGGCATGGCTGAGCGATACGGGATCACTATTGCGGCGGGGCTGGTAGAACGTGCCTCAGACGACGGGCACGTGCATAACACCGTTGTAGCGGTGAACGAGCGTGGCATCTTGGCGCGCTACCGAAAACTTCACCTTTACGACGCGTTCGGTCAGCGAGAATCGGACTGGATCGAACGTGGTGATATCGAGACGCCTCAGGTGTTCGACGTCTCGGGATTTCCTTGTGCTCTGATGACTTGCTACGACCTGAGATTTCCCGAAGTCGCCCGTACTCTCGTTGATGCTGGAGCCGAGCTCGTGTTGGTGCCTGCCGAGTGGGTGCGAGGTCCTCTGAAAGAACAACACTGGCGCACCTTGTTGCACGCGCGCGCAATCGAGAACACGATCTTTGTCGCGGCTTCCGATCATCCGCCGCCGCTAGGTGTCGGCCACTCAATGATCGTGGATCCGCAGGGTGTCGAGATAGCCGCGGCAGGCATCTCTACCGGCGTAGCCGTGGCTCATCTCGATCGTGGTGCGATCGAACGGGTGCGCCGCGTGAACCCCGCTCTCGCCTTGCGGCGCTACACGGTGCATCCACTGACCTGATTGTCAGAACGCCTCAGCGAGACGTTGGGTGGCAGTCTCAATCACGTCAAGCCGTTTACACGCGGCAAAACGAATGAGCGTGCGGTACTCGTGGTTGCGTGCCGAGGTGGCGAACGCGGTCAGCGGAATGGCAACGACGCCAGCGCGGTCTGGCAACTCTCGACAGAACGCTGCTCCGTCGGTGACTCCCAGGGCAGCAACATCCGCCACCGTAAAGTAAGAGCCAGCAGGAGCCGAGACTTCAAATCCGGCCTTGGCTAGACCAGCTCCGAGAAGGTCACGCTTTTGGCGCAGTGATTGTCGAATCCCGGCGAAGTACGCGTCAGGAAGATTCAGCCCCACCGCGATCGCGGGCTGAAATGGTGCACCGTTCGAGTAGGTGAGGTACTGCTTGACCGCCATCACCGCATCAATCAACGCGGCCGGGCCGCAGATCCACCCGACTTTCCAACCCGTGGCAGAGAACGTCTTACCGGCGGAAGAAATGCTGAGTGTCCGCTCGCGAGCGCCGTGCTCGGTGGCAATCGGCACATGTGCGGCGTCGAAGATCAGGTGTTCGTAAACCTCATCGGTGATGATCAAAGCGTCGTGCAGTTCGGCGAGGCGGACGATTTCGGCACGGACGTCAGCGTCAAAGACTGATCCGGTTGGGTTGTGCGGATCATTGACCAAGATCACACGCGTTCTATCCGTGACTGCGTTGCGTAACTCATCGAGATCGGGTTGGAAGGAGGGCCACCGCAGGGGCACGGTGACCAGTCGCGCCCCGGCAAGAGCGACCACTGCCGCATACGAGTCGTAGTACGGCTCGAAGACGACGACTTCGTCATCTTCGCCTTGGATGAGAGCTAGCAAACTGGCTGCGAGCGCCTCGGTAGCCCCTGCGGTCACAAGAACTTCCGAGCCAGGATCGACCTTGAGACCATAGAAACGTCGCTGGTGTGAAGCGATGGCCTCACGCAGTTGCGGTATGCCCCGACCCGGGGGGTATTGGTTCGCGCCCGACGCCATCGCCGTGTGGGCGGCCGCCAGTACCTCGAGGGGAGGATCCTCGTCAGGAAATCCTTGACCGAGATTGATTGCGCCCGTTTCGGCCGCAAGTGCCGACATCTCGGCGAAGATGGTTTCACGGGCCACGCCATCAGCGTCAATCAGCCCAGCGCCGGCTGCGGTGCGGCGCCAAGCTCCAGATATCTCGTTCATCGTGTTCACGCTACTCGACAGGCTCATCCCCTACGCATAGCGGACTGCCACTCACGACATAGAAAACACACAGAATCGCTGGGCATGGTGGATTTACACCTAGAAGGAGTAGCAATGAGCGACAACACGGGCAACACCCCTGACGAGCAGAACCCTGCCGCTGATGCAACCAAGAGCGACATGACCATGTCAACGGAGGCGACGACGCCTGCGCCGGTTGCTGACGTGCCAGCTGTTCCTGTCCAGCCCACAGCGACTGCTGCACAGGCTTCGCAACCGGCGGCTCCGACGCCCCCCTTGCCCCCGATCGCCGCTTCCCATGCTGCCAGCCAGCAGGCGCCGGTCACTCCGCAGCGCAGTTATGCACCCCCGCAGGGTCACTCCGTGCCGCCGGCATACGCAGGTCAGGCGGGAGCTGCATTCGGAACAGCAGCGCAAGACACCTACCCGACGTTGCCTATCGATGGCTCGTCGCAGCCGCCCAACCTGGGCCTGCCGCCCGCCGCAGCCGCGCCCAAGAAATCCTCCGGCGCGGGAAAGCTCGTGGGCCTTTTGGTCGCGGCCGCCATTGTCGGCGGAGCCGCCGGCTTGGGAACCGCATACGCGGGAACCCAACTCTTCGAGCCCAGCAGCAGCATCCCGGCAGCAGGTCCCTCGACGGTCACCGTCAATGACACAGACTCGGTAACAGCGACCACCGCGATTGCCGCGAAAGTCGTTCCTAGCGTTGTCACCATTTCTGCTTCGAGTTCGAGCGGTGGCGGAACCGGTTCGGGCGTCGTGCTGAGCGAAGACGGCTACGTCGTGACGAACACCCATGTGGTCACGCTCGACGGTGCGACCGCGGATGCGACGATCAGTGTCACGACCTCAGACGGCCGGGTCTTCGATGCTGAGATCGTCGGAACCGACCCGACATACGACCTCGCGGTGATCAAGCTCGTGGGTGCCAGCGATCTCACTCCCATCGAGTTCGGCTCATCATCTGACCTCAATGTCGGCGACGTAACTGTTGCTGTAGGTGCGCCTCTCGGCCTATCGAACACGGTTACCGAAGGAATCGTCAGCGCACTGAATCGATCAATCGAGATCGCATCGTCAGCTGCGCCCGACACCTCGGGATCGGACGAGACGGACGGCAGCGGCCGAGGCGGCACCCAAGGTGACTCCGAAGATGAGCAACAGGGCGAACAAGACAGCCCGTTCTTCTTCGATTTCGGCGAGGGCGAGACCCAGCAGCAGACGAGCGAGACCATCAAGATTGCCGTCATCCAGACAGACGCAGCTATCAACCCTGGAAACTCCGGCGGCGCGCTCGTGGACTCAGAGGGCAACCTGATCGGCATCAACGTGGCTATCGCCTCGGCCGGAAGCTCGTCTAGCACTGCCGGATCGATCGGCGTGGGCTTCTCGATTCCTTCGGATGTCGTCGAGCGGGTATCAAGCGAGATCATTGCCAACGGTTCAGCAACCCACGGACTGCTGGGTGCAAATGTACTGTCAGCTTCTTTGGTGGAAGGCGCCACGATAACCGGGGCATACATCGATGAGGTTGTTGAAGGCGGTGCGGCTGCCGCGGGCGGCTTGCAGTCAGGAGACATCGTCACCGGATTCAATGGGGTTCCCATCACCGATTCGGTCGACCTCACGGCGCAGGTGCGTGCGGCTGCCGCTGGCAGCGAAGCAACGGTCACCTATGTGCGGGATGGCCAGACAGGGCAGGCCACCGTGACTCTGGGAGAGTTGCCGGTCTGATCTGCAGAAGGACGCCACTCCGCGATAGGCTCGCGGAGTGGCGTCCTTCTCGTTCGGTGCGGGAAATGCCCGAAAGCTTCTCACCATTCCGCTGTACGCCGTGGGTCGAGTTGCCACCGCACTGATTCCGCGTTCGCGCGATGAATGGGTTTTTGGGTGTGGAGTGGGAATCGCCGACGGCGCCCTTGAAGTCTGGGACGTCGCCGCTGCTGACCATCAGAAGGCCGTTTGGCTCGTAGGCTCCGACGCCCATGCCGCAGATGCCCGCGCGCGTGGCATTCCCGCCGTTACCAAGCACTCAGCGAAGGGCTTTTGGCGCACTGCTCGCGCGAGAGTTGTCGTGGTGACCCACGGCTTTGGTGACGTCAATCGCTATGGGGTTTCTGGAGCATTTGTCGTGCAGCTTTGGCACGGCATTCCGCTGAAAAGAATCGGCATCGACTCCGCTGAGACCACGCGGCTTCCCAGCACGGTGAGCAAATTGCCGGGGGCCGCATTGGCTGGGGTGTTGATCTCGTTCATGTACCGGCGCGCGACGGCCCGTATCGACTTGATTCCTGCGGCCTCGCATCTGGTGCGAGGGCGATTGGAGTCTGCATTCTCATTGCGAGACTCAGCTGTGCCCGTGACGGGAGAGCCGAGGGTTGATGTGCTTTCACGAGGCACGCGAGCGCAGCGGCGGAAGCGGGCGATCGATCAGATCGAGTCAGTCGTCGGCGCAGTGGACGGCGCCAGCCTGGTGCTCTACGCGCCGACGTGGCGCGACGGTGCGGTCGACCCGGCCCTCCCCAGCTCCGACGACTGGCAACGGATTGATACCGTGCTCAAACAGCGAGATGCGATCCTGCTGGTGCGTTCCCATCCGTTGGGCGCAGGCGACTACGCGCCCGGCTTCTCGACGGGCAGGGTGCGAAGCCTTGGAGCAGACAGCGTCGTGGATGTCACGCCCTTGCTCCCGGGCCTCGACGCGTTAATTACTGACTATTCGTCGCTTGCCTATGATGCATCGCTCGTTCCGATGCCCACGCTGTTCTTCGCCCCCGATCTTGAAGAGTACGAAGATCGACGTGGGTTCTACGGCCGGTATCGTGACGTGGCGGGCGACAACTGGGCAACGACGTGGACGGCAGTCATCGCGCAGCTTGATTTGCTCCTCAGCGACGCTGGTGAGCATGATCGTCGACTCGAGCTGGCACAGAGACTCAGCGACAGAGTTCACTTGTACGATGACGGTCGCAACACCGACCGGGTGTACCGTGCGATCCTGGCGGCCGCGCGGTTGGCGCCGTCCACTAAAGACGAGAGTCCGAAAGGTTCCCGATGACGCAGGCCAGTTTCACCTCCGGCGACGATGATGTTGCGCTGGTGCTCGCCGGGGTCGGTCTGGCTCCTGAGTCAATCGAGCTCATCGGCGCGCGAGCACGGGTGAACGCGACGATTGTCGCGAGTGACGACGCGTGGTCAGCGGTGGTGCCGCTCGTCGCATCCCGGTGGGGTGGACCGGTGCTGCCTTTGCCAGCGGGTGAGTATCGCCTTCACGCCTCTCCGAAGATTGAAACACCTCTCGCGTTGCCGCTCACTCAGCTAGGTAGCTTGCGTGCCGAATTCTCAGCGGGGGTGCTCCATGTGGGTCCGCCAATTGATCCCGCCTATGACTCCGGCGAGGGCCAGGATGCGCTGGAAAGGCGCTACGCGACACGCCCTGCGCACTTTGAGAACGCGGTGTTCTTCGAGAGCTTCTACGGGCGAAACGCGAGCTGCAACCCACTCGCGATCGACCGAGAGCTTGTTCGCCGTGCCCCCGGGCTGACGCGCTATTGGAGCGTCGTGGATCTGTCCGTTGCTGTTCCCGAAGGCGCGATCCCCGTGGTGGAGAGCAGTCCTGACTGGTGGCGGGCGCGTGGATCTGCTCGACTGCTCGTGGTGAACGATTGGCTGCGGCGCCGGTTTGTTCGCCGTGCCGGGCAAGCAGTTTTGCAAACCTGGCATGGCACCCCGCTTAAGCGGCTGGCGCTTCACCGCCCAGGCTTTGATCCTCGCCGCGCAATCGCCGTCCTACGTGAGTCGTGGCGTTGGAACGTCTTGCTTGCCCAGAACACCTATGCCGAACGCATCATGGGTAAGGCGTACGCGTTCCTACGTCGACCTATCTGGGTCGAAGGGCATCCGCGCAACGACGTCCTTATTACGGGAGACGGAGCGCACACTCGTGCTCTGCTCGGGATCGAACCAACCGAAAATGTGCTGCTCTACGCACCCACGTGGCGTGATGACCGTGACGAGATTGTCGATTACATCGATCCCGCAGTACTAGCTGCAGCGACGGACTCGGTTGTGCTCGTGCGTGGGCATTCGCGCACTCTGAGGCCAGGGCGAGACGCTGAGGGGTCGCGTGTCATCGACGTCACGACGTTCCCTGACACTGCTCAGCTTCTGCTGGCAGCCGACGCTCTCATCACCGACTACTCCTCGGTCATGTTCGATTATTCGGCGACCGGAAAGCCGCTGTACTTCTTTGTGCCAGACATGGAGCATTATCGAGGGGAGTTGCGAGGCTTCTACTTCGATCTCGCCGATCATGCCCCAGGCCCTGTGGTGAGCACAGAAGCCGCGCTGATTGCGGCAATCCGCGAGAAGAATACGGCGGCGTTCGCTTCTAAGTACGAGCGCTGGCGGACCAAATTCAACTCGCGGGATGACGGACATGCCGCCGAGCGTGTTGTGTCTCGAATGCTTGACCAGAACTTGATCAGACCGGTGTCCGACTGAGTCGACGCGTCTACGGCAGGGGAGTATTGCGTGTGCCGAGGCGGGACGTGTCGACCGTGTCATGGGCGCCGCGTAGCATTCCGACCAAGAACCCATAGCCCCACGACAGGTGCATTGTGGGAAGTACCGCGGCCGTCCACACCTTGTCACGCCAGCCTTTGCCGCCGCCTGGACCGATCGACACGACGATGATGACGAGGGCATATACGAGGGCCGGCAGATAGATGAGGGATGCTGCGAGTGACCACCATCCCGCGAGCACACTGGTCAACTGCAGCGCCGCGACGATGATCGCCAGCAGAAGTGAGATGACGAGGAGCGGCGGTGCAAAAAAGCGCAGCGAATTGCCGCGTCCGAAACGGCGGACGAGTTCCCCGCGCCACCGTCCGGTTGCTGTGAACTGGCGTGCGAGCTGTACCCAGCTTTCACGCGGCCAGTAGGTGACCGAGAGGCTCGGATCAAACCAGACACGGTAGCCAGCTCGACGAATGCGAAGGTTGAGTTCCCAATCTTCGCCGCGGCGGATCGTCTCGTCGAACAGGCCAACTTCTTCGAGTACGGATCGGCGCATCACGCCGAGATAGGCAGATTCTGCTTCGCCCTCTTGGGTGCCTCCGTGATAAGCCCCGCCGCCCAAACCGATGGGGGAGTTGTACGCGCGCGCGACCGCTCGTTGAAACGGTGTGCGACCGTCGGCGCGCATCACGCCACCGACATTGGCGGCACGAACGCGCTCGAGTGTCGCCAGCGCACGCATTGCGTAGCCTTCTTGAAGCTCGGAGTGCGCGTCTACACGAATGATCGTTGGATAGCGTCCTGCTTTGATCGCGAGGTTCAACCCGACGGGTATGTCAGCTGCTGGGTTGTCGACGACGCGCACACGGTCGTCGCTTCTCGCGATGTCATATGCCAATTCAGTCGTGCCATCGGTGGAGGGGCCAAGGGCGAGGATCAGCTCCAAGGGCTCATCGATGCGCTGAGCGAGCACGGTGGCAACAGCGCGCTCAAGGTAGTCGCGCTCATTGAGCACCGGCATCACAAAAGTCACCCCCGCGCCGGACGGCGGTCTCGGGGGGTCTTTGCGACCGGGCTGCTCGACATGCACGCGTCGATCATGTCATGAGCAGGGCTAGGTAGGCTGAAGGCGTGGGTATCGTCTCGGATGGCAAGAAAGCACTTTCACTGGTCGGGAAGGCAGTGTCATCTCGAGCAGCGGTAATTGATGTCCGTCGCACGCTCGCGTCACGACCAGCTCATCCGCGGTCGCACTATCGGGTGGCGGTGTACTTTGCCGATGGTGCTGTGAACATGTATCAGATTCGCCAGTGGTACAAGCCACTCGCGGATTTGGAGGCGAACTGGCCGGTGGTTGTGCTCAGCCGTTCGGCTACTGGTGCGCAGGCAATGCTTGCAGACGCCGGTGCGCCACCCGTGGCATTCGTGCCGACTGTGCGCGACCTTGAAAAGTTCATCTCTGAGCAAGACATTCGCGTGGTGTTGTATGTCAACCAGAACACTCGCAACTTTCAGATGTTCCGGTATGGACGACGTTGGCATGTCTTCATCAACCATGGCGAATCAGACAAGATGTACATGACCACAAATCAGTACAAGGCCTACGACTATTCCTTCATCGCGGGCGATGCCGCGCGCGAGCGGCTTAGCCGGGTGCTTTGGGACTACGACTTCGACAAGCGTGCGATCGCGATCGGCCGGCCCCAGGCTGATCACTATTCAGGCGCTTTGCCGTACACGCCAGATGCTCGCACGGTCGTGCTGTATGCACCGACCTGGGAGGGGGATCGCCCCTCTGCGCACTATGGGTCTATCGCTACTCACGGTGAGGCTCTTGTTGGCGCGTTGCTCGCAAGCCCGAACCACCGTGTGATCTATCGTCCTCATCCGCGATCCGGAGTGGTAAATGCCGCGTACGGATCGGCGAACGCGCGAATCATCGCGGCGATCGCGGCAGCCAATGCCGCAGATCCCGCGGCCCAGCACGTATTCGACGAGGGCCCCGAGCTTGGCTGGCAACTTGCGGCGGCCGACGTTGCGGTTGTTGATATTTCAGCGATGGTCTACGACAGGCTGGCGGCAGACAAACCGTTATTGATCGCGAGACCCACCGACCCCGCGGCGGCAATCGACACTCATGGCTATCTGTCGGCGTGCGAGTGGCTGGATGCTGACGACGCCGCAGACATCGTGTCTCAGTCGTCAAGGGTCATGGCCGATGATGAAGCCAGAGCAAAGCTACACCAATGGGTAGCTCACTATTTCGGTGACACGGCGCCAGGAGCCGCTACGCGGCGATTCGGGAGTGCCGTGGGGCAGCTGATGGATCAATGGGGGCGATGGCACTCCGGGGACGCTGACGAAGACGAGAATCTGATCGACGTCGAAGACGAAGGTGCTGGCGACGACGAAGTTTTCCTCGGCTCCTGAACCTCCGGCCGTCTGCGTTGTTCAGTCTGTCTGGGGCTGTCCGGAGCTCGTGTGGTGCGCGCCATCGTCGATGCGCGCACGTCGGACCTTTGGAAGACGTCGCGCGGAGTTGCCAATCGCTGCGGCGCTCTTCGCGACGCCGCCGACCACGGCCCCACCGGCGCGACGAATGCCACCAGTGGCGATTCGTTCCACTCTGAGACTGCCGGGCCGCGGCTCAAGCTCCTCGGGAAGCACTTCGGGCGTAACGCCGAACGCGCGTCGGGAGTTCACCAGCACACGGCGGCCGAGAATGTTGTTGCCCGCGCCGCCGATCACGGCGCCGACCCCGAACGGCAACGCCTTGCCGATCCACGACGCACCTGCGCGTGCGGCGAACTGCCGAATGAATGTCGTCTTCAGCTTGTCGACGAGTGGTCCCACGGCCGCTCGCGGCAGACTTTTCGTGACGACTTCGCCCCAGTACTTGTCACGGCCAGGGCCTCGGCCGCTTGCCTGTCTCGCGAGTTGGCCGACCAAGTCGATGCCTTCTTTGCCGAGCATCAGGGTGAGCACAAGCGCGCGGGCACGATCTGGGTCTGCGACCGGAATGCCATGCACCTCCGTGACCGACTGTGCAAAGAGTGTGGTGGCCTCGAGAAAAGCGACCGTTTCGACGCCGCTGAGCGCAAGGGTTACGCCGGTGCCGATGCCGGGCACCACTGCTGTTGCTCCGACAGCAGCACCGCCGCTCGTGACAGCGGAGAGGTAGCGGCGCTCAAGCACACGCACGATCTCGGCTGGCGTTGCGTCGGGGTGGCGCAACCTGATGCTGCGAAGATGGGCGAGCACGAGCGGTCGCTGCAACGACAGCACAGTGTCGAGCATCCGTATCGTGCGGGGATGCTCGGGAGAACCGACAGGCGGGAGCCCTCCCTGCCAAGGCGCGTCGCCAGGCAACGAGTGAATGCGGTGCACCTGCTCAGCCATCGAGGCGATCAAACCATGTCTACCCTGAAGATTGCCTTAAGTGTGCGGCGTGGATCAGACGAAGAGGTTTGCTCGCTCGAGGTCTTCGGCGAAGTCGACCTCAACGGCGTACAAGTCTGAGATGTCGAGCGGTTCAATCAAAATACCGTCTTCGGCGATTGCCAGTTCGAGGCCTCGCTCGAAGTAATCCTGGTCATCGACGCGTGTCAGATGGTGCATGAATGCCCGCTTGTCACGGCTGGAGATGTAGTTGATGCCGACTGCTTCGCCAATGCCGCCCTTGACGGTCTTTGACAGTTCGTTGATGTGCCCCTCGGCGGTGACGGTGTACTTGACTTCTTCGTCGCTCACCTTGGAGGTGTTCACCGTCACGAACGACTGATCACGTTCGATCAGGTCGATTGCGCGTCCGAGAACTCGCGGGTCGAACACGACGTCACCGTTCATCCACAGCACGCCACTGCGTCCGGTTTTCGAAAGTGCACGCAACAGGCTCTTAGAAGTGTTGGTCTGGTCGTAGCGGTCGTTGTAGACGTAATCAGCATTGGGGAAGGCTTCAACGATCGTCTCTGCGCGATAGCCGACAACAGTGGTGATCTTCGCGGTCTTGCCGAAAGCAGCACGGATGTTGTCATGCTGCTGGCGCATAATGCTGCGTCCATCGCTGAGTTGGGTAAGGGGCTTGGGCAACGAACGGCCAAGTCGCGAACCCATGCCAGCGGCGAGGATTACGGTCTGAAGGGTCAAAGTCTGCTCCTGAAAGTGGCGATTCATTGTCGGTTAACCGACAGGACACCCCTTCGTGCCAATTTCATGCTAGCGATGGCGTCTGTGAGTGTGCAGAGTTTTGGCTGGCTGTTGCGAATTCGTGACTTTAGTGGTTGGGCGTTTTACCAGGTCATGCGTACCGGGGTTGGTGTTTCGCTTGGTAGGTTTGATTGGTGACAGCCTCACTGCCGGCACCGAACGACTTTGGTCCAGACGACGCGGATAACGGAAGCAGTGTGCCCGTTTTTAAGCTGAAGTCGGTCACCCCGCGAACAAAGAATGCTAGCGCTCGGACCGGGTCAGCAAAGGCGAAGCCGCGCAAGAAACCCGCGCGAAACAGCAAACCGACTGTTCAGCCAGAGGCCACCACGGAATCTTCTCCACTTACCGCGCGCGCCGATGATCCAGCGTGGCCGGGTCCGCCCCCGCCTCTTCCGGCCAACTCAGTGAGCAAGGCCGTCGCGCTAGATGACATTGAGATTCCGCCCAAACCCCCTCTACCTTCGCCCGCGCAGGAAGCTGCGGACGAGTCCATGGCTGAGGGCCCGGCTGAGACTCAGTCCGATGGCGCGCTGACTGAAGAGCCCGCTGACGTTGAGGACGCTGAGGACGTTGAGGACGCTGAAGACGCTGAGGACGCTGAGGACGCTGAAGATGCTGAAGAGCTTGATGCTGCTGCAGCTGACGCTGACTCGGAGGAGGAGCACCTTACCGACGCCGCGGCATTCCTCGACGACGAGACTCGCGTAGACGAGAACGCACCAGAGAGTTCCGAGTTCGAGGTCGACGACACAGCCGCGCCGCTCGCGGAGCTGGTCGGCTCGAGCATCGTTGACGATGAGTTCCTCGTCGCGAATGACGCCGGCGCCGAAGCAACGAGCGATGTACTTGTCATGCGCGGTGTGACGAAACGATTCGGCCAGGTCGCCGCGGTCGACGGCATCGATCTGACGATTCCCGCCGGAACGTTCTACGGCTTGGTCGGGCCGAACGGTGCCGGAAAGACCACAACGCTATCGATGATCGCGGGCCTGCTCACTCCCGATAAGGGCACGGTTCATGTGGGCGGCATTGACGCTGCATCCGACCCGAGAGGCGCAAAGCGCCTTATGGGTGTGTTGCCCGATCGCCTGCGCACGTTCGACCGTCTGACCGGGCGGCAACTGCTGTACTACTACGGCGTGTTACGCGGGCTGAAGCCCGCGGTGGCCGAGAGTCGCACCACCGACCTTGCACGCGCGTTCGATCTCACCGATGCACTCGGCCGAGTGGTGTCTGATTACTCAGCCGGCATGCTGAAGAAGGTCATGCTCGCCGGTGCACTGATCCACTCACCGCGCCTACTGGTTCTTGATGAACCTTTCGAAGCGGTCGATCCGGTGTCGAGCGCGGTAATCATCGACATTCTGACCACATACGTGGCTCACGGTGGAACCGTGGTGCTTTCGAGCCACGGTATGGAATTGGTCGAGCGCATGTGTACTCGCGTCGCTGTCATCGTGGCGGGTCAAGTGCTGGCTGAGGGCACGGTTGAAGAGGTACGTGGCGAGCTGACACTCGAACAGCGCTTCGTTGAGTTGGCCGGCGGACTCAGCGACGTGGAGGGTCTTGAATGGCTGCACACGTTCTCCGACTGAGGATCGCGCTACTTTTCGGTTCGTTTCGAGGAGACATCACTGAAATCTCTCGCGCGGTTGTGCAATTTCTCGCGGTCGTTGCCGCGACCGCTGCGGCGTGCTGGGCATTGCTTTCGCTTGCGAGTGCCGACATCGAAGTTGTAATAGCGGTGACCGTGTTGGGCGGATCCGCCATCACTCTGGCGTTCGCATTGTCGCCACTCATCGGCGCAACTAGTGACCCGCTTGATCCGCGCCGGTTCGCCATTCTCGGATTGTCCCCGCGACCGCTGGCTGCGGTTCTTGCGCTTGCAGGCCTCATCAGCGTGCCGATCTTTGCGCTGACAACGATCGCTTTCTGCCTGGCTGTGCTGTGGACCGGTTTCGGGGTGTCTGCGCTTCTGGTCGGGTCAGGCGTCGTTCTCGGCATTGTTACCTGCGCATTGTTGGCGCGCGTGTGCATGGCTCTCGCGTCGCTCTTTCTCAAAGATCGGCAGTCGCGTGAGCTGACCGGTGTGTTTCTTTTGGCCATGATCGTGGTTGTCGTGCCCACCGCTGTGTTTTTCGCATCGCTGGAGTGGGATGGCGTCGTGCCAACTCAGCTTTCAGAGGTCATTGGAGTGCTTGCGCTGACACCAATCGGCGCCGCGTGGGCCTTTCCCGCACTCGTCGAGGCTGGCGACCCTCAGGCTGCACTGGCCGTGACCGTGGCTGTCGGAACAGTCTTGCTTCTGGGAGTCGTGTGGCTATGGCTCGTGAATCGGCTATTGACCGCGACCGAACGTCCAGTGGCGGCTCGAGAACGCGGCGGGCTCGGCTGGCTTGCTGTCGCGCCGGGCACGCCGGCTGGTGCCATCGCGGGGCGGAGCCTGCTCTATTGGCTCAATGATCGTCGCTACCTCGTCAACATGATGGTGATCCCGGTAGCCGCGGCCGCGACGACCGTGCCGCTTTTGGTCGCCGGTGTTTCGCCCGAGATGGTGGCGTTAGTTCCCGTGCCGTTCGCGGCTCTCTTCTTAGGTTGGTTGGTGCACAACGACCTTGCCTACGATTCGACGGCAGTGTGGATGCACTTCGCCGCTGGTGTGCGTGGCATATCCGATCGGATGGGCCGACTTGTTCCCGTGTTGGCTGTCGGCATTCCTTTTCTCGCTGTGGCGATTCCGATCGCCGTGTCTCTGCACGGGCGATGGTCGATACTGCCGGCGATGATTGGTGTGTGCTCGTCGCTGTTTCTCTGTGGCCTCGGCCTCTCGAGTATTGCGTCTGTAGTTGCCCCGTACGCGGTGTCACGACCCGGTGACAGCCCATTTCGTCAGCCCTCGCGCACCGGAGCCGAGAGCTCGATCTCGCAAGGGGTGGTGTTGGCCGGGGTGCTGATTCTCAGCGCTCCAACGCTCTGGTGGGCCTGGCAGGGTCTGTCAGGCGATGACGACGCAATCGCGACCGCGATGTGGGGCGGACTCGGAATCGGCGTGGGCGTATTGATCATCGGCCTGGCAACCGGAGCCGCCGTGTTTGAGCGTCGTACGAGTCGATTGATGGAGTTCGCTGAGTCGACGTGAGTGCCGAATTTGACCCCGGCCGCATGTGCATCCCGGTACACTGACTGACCATGAGCACTCCTCTCGACAACCCGGATCAGGGTGGTACGGCTATCCTCGACCGAGAGCTCGAAGAGCTCATCCGCGAAGAAAGCATCGAACCCGGTGATCACGAACGCTTCTCGCACTACGTGAAGAAAGACAAGATTCTTGAGTCGGCGATGACGGGAAAACCGGTACGAGCGCTGTGCGGAAAGAAGTGGACTCCGGGGCGTGATCCCGAGAAGTTCCCGGTCTGCCCGACGTGCAAAGAGATCTACGAGTCGCTCGTCAAATAGCGCCTTAGCGCGCGGCATCAACGTAGACGGTAGGAATAGCAGGGTCAGACCTGCTCAATGCCAGCGAACGCACTGGCAGCTCGTCGCGAACGCGCGCGTGGTGTGATCGAGCGGATTCGACTCCTGCGCTTCCCTCAGCTGCGTTGTCGAAGTCTCCCTTCGCTACGAGGGTCACTTGCAGCGCTCGGGCTCCAGGATGCTGCGCGGCAGTGCTGAGCTGTTCGAATCCGTCGGACACGCTGACGAGCTCTTGAGTGGCGGTGCCGTCCTTCAGCGTGCGGAATGCGGCCTTGCGCCCGCCTTTGGAGCTCTTTTCTGTTGACGCCTTGGCTACCGAGACCCACGCGCCGGTCGAATCCTGTCGGGCGACCAGTTTGTAGACCATTCCTGCGGTGGGCGTTCCAGATCCCGTGACAAGTGACGTGCCCACGCCATAGGAGTCGACAGGCGAGGCAGCCAGCGCGGCGATTGCGAATTCGTCAAGGTCGCTGGTCACCGTGATATTGGTCTGTGTAGCGCCGAGCTCGTCGAGGTGCGCGCGCACGGACGCGGCAACTGTCGGCAGGTCGCCCGAATCGATGCGGACGCCGCCCAGCGAGGTGCCAGCAACACGCACGGCGGTTTCGACTCCTTCGCGAATGTCATAGGTGTCGACGAGCAGCGTGGTGCCGGATCCAAGAGCGTCGATTTGCGAGCGGAAAGCATCTTCTTCACTGTCGTGCAGCAGCGTCCACGCGTGAGCGGCGGTTCCCATGGTGGGGACGCCCCAGCGGCGACCTGCCTCGAGATTCGATGTGGCGGTGAAGCCGGCGATGTAGGCTGCACGGGCTGCCGCAACGGCGGATTCCTCGCCAGCGCGGCGCGAACCCATCTCTGCAAGAGGGCGATCGCCCGCAGCAATGCTCATGCGCGCAGCGGCCGTGGCGATCGCGGAATCGTGGTTGAGAACACTGAGCGCCAGCGTCTCGAGCACGACGGCTTCTGCGAATGTGCCTTCCACTGTCATGATCGGCGAGCCGGGAAAGTAGATCTCGCCCTCGCGGTAGCCGACGATTGAGCCCGTGAACCGGTAATTCTCGAGGTAGGTGAGCGTGTCAGCATCCACCACCTTCTGATCTTTCAAGAACCGCAGTTCGTCATCGCCGAAACGAAATTCGCGTAGCAGGCTGAGCAATCGACCGGTTCCTGCCACCACACCGAAGCGGCGTCCGCCTGGAAGACGGCGGCCAAACAGCTCGAACACGCAGCGGCGAGTGGCTGTGCCATCGCGTAGTGCCGCTCCGAGCATGGTGAGCTCGTAGCGATCGGTGTGCAGGGCGGTGCTGACGGCAGTCGAGGCGCTCATGACGCCAGCCTACTGACGTGCTGGCGTAGGCTGAATGATCGTGAATGAGGCGCCGATCGGAATCTTCGACTCCGGGGTCGGCGGGCTCACCGTCGCCCGGGCGATTTCTGCGCAGTTGCCGCGTGAATCGCTCGTCTACATCGGCGATACTGCGCACTCGCCCTATGGTCCCAAGCCGATCGCTGACGTGCGCCGTTATTCGCTCGAAATCCTCGACACATTGGTGGATCAGGGCGTCAAGATGCTCGTGATCGCCTGCAACACTGCTTCTGCCGCGATGCTTCGAGATGCGCGTGAACGCTATGACGTGCCTGTCATCGAGGTGATCGGCCCCGCGGTGCGCACCGCGATGTCGACGACGCGAAATGGGCGAGTAGGCGTCATCGGCACTACCGGCACCATTGGTTCCCGCGCGTACCAAGACATGCTCGAGGTCAACGAGCGGCTGACCGTGTTTGCCCAAGCGTGCCCACGGTTCGTCGAGTTTGTCGAGGCAGGCGTTACCGGTTCGCCGGAAGTGCTCGCGGTCGCGGAAGAGTATCTTTCGCCGCTGCGCCACGCGGGGGTCGACACTTTGGTGCTTGGTTGCACCCACTACCCGTTTCTTGAAGGTGTGATCAGCTACGTTATGGGCCCCGACGTGAGCTTGGTGTCAAGCGACAATGAGACAGCGAAAGACGTGTATCGTCAGCTCGTTTCGCGCGATCTGCTCGCAGGCGTGGATGCTGCGCCCCAACACGTGTATGAAGCGACCGGTACGTCTGCTGATGAATTTGTGACCCTCGCACATCGCCTGATGGGCCGTGAGATCCGCAATGTGCAGTTGGTGCAGACCGGCGCCATCGAACTACCACCGACCAGACCCTGAGGCCTACATCTCGTGGGGTCTTTAGAAGGAGAGCTATGACTGACATCGTTCGCGCGGATGGCCGCGCCGTCGACGACCTGCGCACCATCACCATTGAGCGAGGCTGGAGTGCTCACGCCGAAGGCTCAGCTCTGATCTCGTTCGGAGGCACGAAGGTGCTGTGCACCGCGTCATTCACCAACGGCGTGCCGCGCTGGCTCACCGGCAAGGGCAAAGGATGGGTCACTGCGGAGTACGCGATGTTGCCCCGTGCGACAAATTCGCGCAACGACCGCGAGAGCGTCAAAGGCAAGATCGGCGGGCGCACGCACGAGATCTCACGACTCATCGGTCGCTCGCTGCGTGCCGTTGTCGATATGAAGGCTCTCGGCGAGAACACGATCGTGATCGATTGCGATGTGTTGCAGGCCGATGGTGGCACTCGCACGGCAGCGATTACCGGCGCTTACGTGGCCCTCGCTGACGCGATCGAGTGGGGACGCAAGAAGAAGTTCATCGGTCAGAAGTCCACGCCGCTCATCGACACTGTCGCGGCTGTATCAGTGGGGATCATCGACGGTGAGCCCATGCTTGACCTCGCCTACGTTGAAGACGTGCGGGCTGAGACAGACATGAACGTCGTTGTGACCGGTCGTGGGCTGTTCGTCGAGGTGCAGGGCACGGCTGAAGGTGCTCCTTTCGACAAGCGCGAACTCGATGCGTTGCTCGAGCTTGGTGTAGCGGGATGCGCCGACCTGCGGGCGCATCAGCTCGCGTCGCTTCAGCCTGCGGGGGAGTGACGGGTGGCGCAGATCGTCTTAGCAACGCACAACGCCCACAAGGTCGAAGAGTTTCAAGCGATCGTGGCGGCGAGCCGGCCGGATCTCACGGTGGTGTCTTATGACGGGCCTGAGCCGCTCGAAGATGGTGTGACGTTTGCCGCCAACGCGCTGATCAAGGCGCGTGCGGCCGCCGCTCACACCGGGTTGTCTGCGTTGGCGGACGACTCAGGCATCTGCGTCGATGTGCTCGGCGGGTCACCGGGCGTGTTCTCGGCCTACTGGGCGGGGCACGCGAAAGATGGCACTGCGAATCTGAACTTGCTGCTCGATCAGCTGAGCGATATCGCTGACCCACGCCGTACTGCTCAGTTCGTGTCGACGATCGCGCTCGTCACGCCTGACGGCGACGAGCACGTCGTGGAAGGAATATGGCCGGGAAGGTTGGCCACCGCGGCAAGGGGCGAGGGTGGTTTCGGCTACGACCCGGTGTTTGTGCCAGACGGTCAGCCAACTGGCGCTGAGCGCTCGGTGGGTGAGTTCAGCGCAGCGGAGAAGAATGAGACCTCGCACCGGGCTCGCGCGTTTCTCGCGCTCGCTCCGCTGCTCGCAACGCTCTGAGCGGCCTCTGGGTCAGGCGACACTGAGAATCACACTCATTCCCGACTAGGTGGTTCCGCGCGTGAAAGCGGCGGCCCAGGCCTAGCCTGGATGAATGCACGACCACGCGCAAGGCACCGCCGGGATCAGAGGGGCGAGCAATCGCCGACTGCTGGCGGTTTCGTTGGCCATCACTACCACTGTGATGGTGATTCAGATCGTTGGAGCGGCGCTTTCGGGGTCGCTCGCACTGCTGGCTGACGCCGTGCATATGTTTACCGATGCTGCGGCGCTCGTGATCGCGTTAGTGGCGAGCGTGGTGGCGGCGAAACCCGCAACCGATCGAAACACGTTTGGATTTCAACGAGCCGAAGTGCTCGGAGCGCTGATCAACGCGATTATCCTGATCGCCCTTTCTCTGTGGATAGCCGTCGAAGGGGTGACGCGACTGCTCGACCCCGACGACGCCGAAGTCGCCGGTGGATTCATGTTGATCGTCGCGGTCGTGGGACTGCTTGCAAATGCCATCGCCATGTGGCTGTTGAGTGCGGCGCAACGCCGCAGCATCAACGTCCGCGGTGCCTATCTCGAAGTGCTTGGCGATCTGATTGGCTCGGCAGCCGTCATCGTTGCTGCCATCCTGATCGTGACGACTGGTTGGGTGCAGGCAGACGCGCTTGCGTCGCTGGCGATCGCAGCCATGATCGTGCCGCGTGCGATTGGATTGCTTCGTGAGGTGGTGTCGGTCCTCACGGAATCTGCACCCATGGGTACCCACGTGCAAGAGATTCGTGAGCACATTCTCGCTACCCCGGGCGTTGTCGATTGTCACGATGTACACGTATGGCAGCTCACTCGCGGCGCGCCAGTGTTCAGCGCTCACGTCGTGGTTGAAAATGTTGCGATGAGCGGGGGAGCGTCGGCGAGCATTCTCAGTCGGCTGCAGGTCTGCCTGGCAGAACACTTCGACGTCGAGCATTCGACGTTTCAGTTGGAGCCTGCAGGGCATGTCGAACACGACGCTCATGCGTGAGGCGCTTTAATCTTCGCGTCGCACCTCGGCCGGTGCCTTGTCTGCGCGAAACCCACGCCAACGAGCGTGACGAAGTATGCCGCCCGGGGTGAACTCGGCGAACTCCACTTCGGCGACGACTTCGGGTGATACCCAGTGCGCGTCAGCGGCGTCCCATTTGGGAACGCCTTGGAACGGATTCACCTCCGTGCGAAGGGGGTTGAGTCTGCTTTCCAAGAGTCTCAGCGTGGCATCGGAGAACCCCGAGCCCACGCGACCCGCGTATTGAAGCTCGTCGCCATCGGGTATTCCCACGAGCAATGACCCGATGGCGTGTGCCTTTCCAGGCCTGATACCGCCGACGACGACCTCCTGCGTGCGCGTCAATTTGACCTTGAGCCAATCCTCGCTGCGCACGCCGTGTTGATAAGGCGCGCTGGGGTTCTTCACCACGACGCCTTCAAGAGCGAATTCGCGGGCGGCGCTCAGCGCAGCATCCACATCATCGAACACAGGAGGAACGGTGATGCTCGTCGCGGTGCCGTCTGTGAGCAACTCGAGCAGTTCTCGTCGCGATGCCAGTGGCAATGCTGTCGCATCGTTGCCACCGACAGACAGTAGATCGAATAGGTAGTACTGCACCGGCGTTCGCGGTAGTTCGCGCTCGACGTCGCGAGGATGTGACAGGTTCATGCGGGCTTGAAGTCGCGAAAAGCTTGGTCGGCCTTCATCATCGAGCGCGACGATCTCGCCGTCGACTATCGCGGGCTCAGGCCCGAAGCCCAGCTCGTGCCCGGTGAGCTCTGGATATTTCGCTGTGATGTCGTTTCCGCTGCGCGCCCGAAGTCGCAGACGTTCGCCATCCCAGATGCCCAGTGCGCGAACTCCGTCCCATTTGATTTCCGCCCACGCCTGTTTTGCCCACCGCTGTGCGGCAGCATGCGCTAGCCCTGGGGTGGCCATTGTCGAGAGCATTGGTCGCAGATCCGTGGTGGTCGCACTGGGCGGGGGGCTGTGCGTCGTTTGAGCGGCAACGGGGGCGACATCGTGCTGGGGCGCTCCAGCAGCATCCGTTTTCATTCGATGCAGCAACCACGATGACTTCTCCCCTTCGCCCTGGGTACGAATGAGCGCGAGACGCGCACGTCCCAGTGGCCCGCCCGATCCTCCTTCGACGGTGAAGATAATCTCGTCATCTCGCCACTTCTCAAGCTCATAGCGGCCGGCGTCCCAGATCGTCATCTCGCCCGCCCCATATTCGCCCCTGGGAATGGTGCCTGAGAAGTCGAGGTACTCCAATGGGTGATCCTCGGTCATCACAGCCAGCGAGTTGCGGGAAGTGGAATGAGGGATGCCACGCGGCACTGCCCAGCTCACGAGCACACCGTCGCGCTCAAGTCGAAGGTCCCAATGCAAGCGCGATGCGTGATGCTCCTGAACGACAAATCGCGGCAGCTGGTGCGACGAGGCGCTGTGCCCGAGAGCGTTTGTGGGAACGGGCTCTGGTGTCTTGCCGGAGGTGCGCTTGGCGATGTAGGCACTGAGCGGGCCGTGAGCATCGTGTCTCGCATTGGCGTGGAATCCGAGCGCGGCGAGTGGGTCGTCGCTGCTTTCCACCCGTCGCAGTACTTGCTCGAAAGTGAGGTGGTCGAGGGCAGGGTCGGCGAGTTCGTCCCAGGTGCGCGGCGCCGCGACGGTGGGGTGCGAGCGCCCTCGCAGCGAGTAGGGAGCAATCGTCGTCTTGGAACCGTTGTTCTGACTCCAATCGATGAAGACGCGGCCATCGCGTTGAGCTTTCGCCATCTGACTCACGGCCAGATCAGGATGGTCGGCTTCAATCGCGCGCGCCAGTTCCTTTGCGATCGTCGAGATCTGGTCGGTGGTCTGCGCGCCAGACAACGCTGCGTACAGGTGAACTCCCTTGCTGCCGCTGGTGACAGGCACTGGCTCCAGGCCCATGTCGACCAGAATCTCTCTAGCCAATCGGGCGACTTCGGCGCACTCGGCTAGGCCCGCTCCAGGGCCCGGATCGAGATCGAGCACCAGACGATCGGGGTTGTTTCTGTTGCCGTCACGCGAGAACCGCCACTGCGGCACGTGCAGCTCAAGACTTGCTACTTGGGCGAGATAGACCAGCGCGGCAGCTTCATCGACAAGCGGATAGTCTTTGCTGCCGGTCGAATGTGAGATGCCGACGCGCTTCAACCACCCGGGTGCTCCCGGCTCAAGATTCTTCGCGAAGAAAGACATCGCAGGCTCTGTCTCGGCGCCGACTCCGTCTGGCCACCGCTTGCGCGTCACGGGCCGGCCAGCGATGTGGGGCAAGAGAACCTTCGCGACTCGCGTGTAGTAGTCGATCACCTCGCCCTTGGTCGTTCCCGTTTCGGGATACAGCACCTTCTCCAAGTTCGTCAGACGCATACGGTGACCGTCGATTCGCACCAGGTGCTCGGTCGCGCGGTCTGACATCGACATGGGCCCAGATTAGCGCCGGAGGGGAATACTGGCGCTAGTTACTATGCAGAGTGGGCGTGACAGGTGTGTACTGGTGTGATGAGGGCTATCTGGAAAGGCGCGTTGACCTTCGGGTTGGTCAACGTACCGGTCAAGGTGTATTCGGCGACAGAAGACCACGACGTGTCACTGCACCAGGTGCACGCGACTGATGGGGGCCGCATTCGCTACCAGCGGGTGTGCGAGATTGACGGCGAAGTCGTTCCGTACGCCGACATCGACAAAGCCTTCGATGATGGGGAACGCACCGTGATCTTGACGAAAGATGACTTTGCGTCGCTTCCCGCAGAGCGCACCAGAGAGATTGATGTGGTCGAGTTCGTGCCCAGCGAGCAGGTCGATCTGCTCACCCTCGACAAGGCCTACTACCTTGAGCCTGACTCTACGTCGCCCAAGGCGTATGTGCTGTTGCGAAAGACGCTCGAGCAGACGGACCGCACCGCGATCGTGCGGTTCTCGCTCCGACAGAAAACTCGCCTTGCTGCCTTGCGTGTGCGTGGTGACGTGTTGGTGCTGCAAACGTTGCTGTGGGCTGATGAAGTGCGCGAAGCCGCTTTTCCCGCCCTCGACGAGTCTGTGCGCATCTCGGCGAAGGAACTCGAGCTGTCTGCATCCCTCGTAGAGAGTTTCTCGAGTGACTTCGACCCCTCGGAGTTCACCGACGAGTATCAGCAGGAACTGCGCACTCTGATCGACGCGAAACTCGACAAAGGTGACAGCCTGGACACCAGCGAGACCTTCGGCGAGCACGAAGAATCCGCAGCCGGGGCAGAAGTCATTGACCTCATGGATGCGTTGCGTGCAAGCGTCGAAAAGTCACGCGCCGCCCGCGACGGCAAGAAGAGCGCCAGCGCGTAGCGAGCTACTTGTCGGGCCGCTTCTCGTCTTCGGGTGAAGCGGGACGACGTGCCGGCTCGGCGGAACGATCGAAGATATCGGCGTCGAGCACCAGCGCCTCAGCCTCGTCTTCGTCGGTAGCGACATCTTCGCCCGCTGCTTCTTCTTGCTGAGCCTTGCGACGTTCATTGAAGTAATGCCAAAGCGTCACCACCGCAGTACCGCCGACGGCAACGAGAAGGATGAGGTCGATGTATTCCTGCACAAAGCGTGCCACCGGGGGAATGTACCCAAGCAGAAAGCCCGCCATGGTGAGGCCGAATCCCCAGAGAACCGCGCCGATGAAGTTATAGAGCGTGTAGGTGCCCCTGTGCATGTGCCCGACGCCCGCCGCTACGGGGGCGAAGGTGCGCACCACCGGCACGAACCGGGCGAGAATGATCGTGAGGCCACCGAAACGCTCGAAGAAGGCATTGGTGCGCTGCACGTTCTTGACGCTGAAGAGACCGGACTCCTTGCGCTCAAAGATCGCCGGTCCGGCCTTATGGCCGATGAAATAGCCGACCTCGCCGCCAAGGAAAGCGGCCAGGCCGATCAGCAACGAAACCCACCAGATGTTGAGACCGAACACCATGCTGGTGTGGGTGAGAAGCCCCGCGATGATCAGGAGGGTGTCACCGGGGAGGAGAAATCCCACCAACAGCCCGGTCTCGGCGAAGACGATGAAGCAGACCACCACCAGCGCCCACGGGCCTGCGGCCGCGATGATCGTCTCGGGGTCTAGCCAGGGGATTAGTGCGATGTGGTGCACTGGGTGCGTCCCGTCGTCTTCTTCGGCGGTGGATGCCATTTACTGTGGCAGGTTGCGTCATCGTGCTCGTGCGGAAGGTGGGACTTGAACCCACACGCCCGGAGGCACAGGAACCTAAATCCTGCGTGTCTGCCAATTTCACCACTCCCGCGAGTGAGAACAGTCTAATGTCTCAGGGAGACACCCGTTGCAGAGACAGCGCCTGCAGTGGGCACAGCGCCACGGCGTCACGCGCTGCCGGCAAATCACGTCGCCCGATTGGCACATTCGACCCGGCGCCTTCGGTGGCGAGAGGATAGCCCCACTCGTCACGTTCGAGTTGTTCGAGCAACTCGGTACAAAGGCCGCGACCAGCGCAAGCGGTCCAATCGATGTGCAGAGAATGAGTCATCGCGACACCGACAATCGGCACTGACCGTTGAGGTGGCGTGCGACTTCGGAGGAGAAAGTTTCTAGGGTGCTCAGCACGAACCTCGCGGTGCCGTCGGGGTGATGACATGATCCGCGGCCAGCCACCAGAGCCGCCATGCGCCGCACTTCAATCTCGGTTGAGGCATCGGCGCGCCCAGCAGCGAGAGTCGAGAGAGTTTCGGCCATTCGCGGTAGACCGTTCGCGCACGGTCCGCACTGCCGAGCGGATTGCGATGCCAGATAGTTGGCGATTTCCGCGGCAGTGGCGAGCGGGCACTGTTCGCGCGATAGTGCGAAAAGAATGCCCGCGCCTGGAGCTGCCGCGAAGGGAGCCAGCGCAGCACGGCTGAGGGCGGTGCCCAATTGCGCGCGAGGCACCCACGCGCCGTGGTAACCGCCGACCAGCACGGCATCGGTATCTGCAGCGTCTACCCCCGCGACTTCCAGGGCCCGTGCGATCTCAATGCCGCCCGTTGCTTCCACGACACGGGTGCGACCTCGTGCGGTGATCGAGAGCAGGCGACTGCCAGGCTCATCCGCCGCGCCGACTGTGCGGTACCAGGCGCCACCCCAACGCGCCACCAAAGCGATGTGTGCGAGTGTTTCGACGTTCTGTACCAGGGTCGGGCGCCCCTTCAGCCCTCTCTCTGTCAGCCGCAACGAACGGTCTGTGGGAATTGCGCGGCCCCCGCCGACGGAGTTGACGATGGCAGACGCTTCACCTGAGATGAAGGAGTCAGCGCTTTCGTGCACGATGATTTTGCCGGCGTCCGCGCGTTCAGCGATGGCAGTGCGTACCGACGCAAGTTGACGAGCGCTCGCCGCAAGATAGGTCTCGCTTGCGTTTAGCGCTTCAGCTACGAGCAACAGTCCATCGATCACCAGGTGTGGAGCGCGCGTCAGTAGCGTGGCGTCTTTCACGCTGAGTGGTTCCCCCTCGGCGCCATTGCCGATCACGATTGGCGGGGCGGCATCGGGATCGATTGCCGCGAGCTTTCGCGAGGTCGGAAAGGCGGCTCCGCCGCGTCCGCCGAGCCCCGAAGCTTCAAGCTCACACAAGAGCGTCGCGCGGTTTGGCTGGGGAAGAACGCCATGGGTGCCGACGTGGCTTGAATACGAAGGGTGCGGGGCTGCAAGCAGACGCGACACGCCCGCGGGCGCGACGGCTTCGAGCTGAGCATCGGGAGCGGTGGAAACTGTCATGAGCGAATGCCGATTGTGTGAGTTGCCGCGGGGGTGTGCGCGGTGAAAGATGACGAGCCTCGTACAGTCGGCACGGCGATGTCTGGTCGCGAGAATCGAGACGTGAGGCGCCACACCACGGCGGCGACAACCGCCAGGGTGCACAACACGGCAAAACCGATGAACGCTGGGGAAGCGGCATCTGTCCCGGTGCCGAGGGCGTGTGCCAGCGCGATGGGCCACATCGCGTAAGTTCCCCAGTGAACCACCTTGAACGTGCGGCGTCCGATGCGGTTGCGCAAGAGTCCGGTGGCGATCACCGCCAAGAGCAGGTCGAATGCGACGGTGCCCATTCCCAGCCAGAACGGCCGGTACTCACCGAGAAATGGCACGACGAAGTCGATGAGCTCGAGTTGTGCGTAGGGGTCGAACAGTAACGTTCCGATGTGCACGACGATAAAAGCTGTCGCGAGTATTGAAGCATTGCGGTGCACAAGGGTGACGGCGAAGCGGGGCAGGCCAAAGGCGGGTCGTCCCGAGCGCGCAAGAATTCCGAGAAGCACCGACACGGTGAATAACGCGAGGCCGATAATGCCGGTGGCGCGGCCAACTGCCCAGAGTGCTTCATCCATCAAGCTGCGCTCCGAGCCAAGTCTCCGGGGGAAATTTCGCAGTCAACGGGCCAGTCGCCGGTGTACACGATTGAGCCGTCGCGCCCGACCAGTCGCGCAGCGACGCCCAAGCCGTTAAGCCACGACGCGGCTTCGTGGCCAGCGACAATGGCACCGGTGCTGAAGCTGTTTGCGCGCACGCAGGTTCGAGCCGCAACGGTGGCCGTCTTCCACACGGGCTCGGCGGGCAATCCTGTGGTGGGCGCAAGGATATGGTGCTGGCTTAAGCCTGCGCGATTCCACCGTCGCTTCTGTGTGCTGGACGACGCGAGCGCGCGCCCCGGCGTGACAGTGATTCGCGCGGCCGGATCGTCGGCGAGATCGCGCACCGTAATGCTCCAGCCCTCTGTAGGGGGCACACCTGCGGTGGCGATGTCTCCGCCCAGGCTGAGCAAGACGCCGCCACCCAGTTCTTCATGCACACGTGCGGCTGCCCAATCAGCGGCGACAGCTTTTGCGGTGGCGCCCATGTCGAGTGCGAGATGTGACGGCACCCGAAGAACGCCGTTGTGCAACGAGACACTTCGCCACCCCGCACGCACAGATACGACGGCCCGAATCAGCCCGCCGTTGTCTTCGATGAGCTCGATGTCTCGGTCGTATCCAATCGCGTCGAGAGCGTAACGCAGGGTTGGGTCTACACGGTCGTCAGTAAGTAGTGCCGCATCGAGCGCAGCCTGAACGAGGGCCGCCAGCATGGGGGTGACCGACGCACCGGTGGGGAGCGCTTCGTGCAGGCGAGCGAGCTCGGAGTCGCTGCGGAATCGGCTGCAGGCCGCATCCACTTCGGCGAGCAGATCGTCGACGAGCTGACTGGCCCGGGTCATTCGCACGGGGTCGTGAGCATCGTGCCCGCTGAGCACGAGGCGCGCGTCGGTGCTCCAGATGGTCCAGTCGCGCGTGGCAATGTCACCTGAAGCTGTCATGATCCGCTCGAGGTCGCGTTCGACTCTGAGCTTGTGTTCGAACTCACCGAGCCGGAGTCTTCGGTTTCGGTTGCTTCGGGCTCAGCGGTCTCCGTGCTCTCCGTCTCATCCGCGACCACGTCGGTGTTCGTTGCAGCCACCTCGGAGTCGTCGGTCGCCGTTTCGTCTGTCGTGGCTGCCTCATCGGTACTGGTGACATCGACGGTGGTTGTATCGACGGTGCTCGTCTCGCTCGTTGTCGTACCTTCGGCCACGGTTTCATCTGAGAGGGCGTCGCTGACGACGAGCGCGGCCGTACTGGCTGCAGCAATGCTGGCAACGCCAAGCATCAGGGTGGTCATCGCAGCCCTACGGCGTCCTCGTGCGCGTTCGCTCATCACTCTCACTCCTCGGGTAGCGGCTATCTCGGCTATTGATCTGAGTCTCAACAGCGCTGCTATGTGATTTCTATGAACCGATTTCGGCGAGCATATGGAAGTCGTTTCGTGCGCGTCTGCGCTGTCTCGTTCGCGGTGTCGCCGGCCAGCCTGTGGATAAGTTCAGCGGCGCGCGCTACGAAATTGCGAAGATTCTCCGGTGACCACCGTTACTCCTGCACCCGCTGCTCTCGTGGCAGACCGCGTTCGGGCACGGTTGCGCGAAGAACAAGCCGACCCCGCTCGCGACCCGGAGTTTGCAGCGCGAGTTGCTCGGGCGGAGGTGCGTCGGCACAACGACTTCGCTCTCGCCCGAGGGCTTCGTCCTGTCGACGACGAATCTGCGTGCGTGCGTGAAGTGCTCGCGACGGTGGCGGGATATGGTGCGCTTCAGCCCTATCTCGACGATCCCACAGTGGAGGAACTGTGGATCAATGCACCAGATCGCATATTCGTGGCAAGAGGCGGCGTGACGGAGCGCGTGCCCTTGACCCTCACCGACACGGCGGTGCGCGACCTTGTCGAGCGGATGCTGCAATCAAGCGGACGACGCGTTGATTTGAGTCAGCCGTTTGTGGATGCGTCGCTGATGGACGGGAGCCGCCTCCATGTCGTGATCCCAGATATCACCCGGAGACATTGGGCGGTGAATGTGAGAAAGTTCTTGCCGCAGTTTCGTGATCTCACCAAGCTTGTGGCGAGCGGCGCGGTGGAACCGATCGCGGCCACACTGTTGCGCGAGGCAATGGTCGATGGCAAATCGGTGCTGGTGTCAGGTGCGACTCACGCAGGCAAGACCACTCTCCTCGGTGCTCTCATTGCGGAGTGCCCTCCTCATATGCGAATCGTCACCGTAGAAGAGACGTTCGAACTCGCCGTCGGATCGCCAGACTTGGTTTCTCTGCAGGGCCGGCAGCCAAGTTTAGAAGGCACCGGCGAGGTGACGTTGCGGCGGCTTGTGAAAGAGGCCTTGCGCATGCGACCAGATCGGTTGGTTGTGGGTGAAGTGCGCGATGCCGAAGCACTTGACCTGGTACTGGCGTTGAACACTGGCGTGCCAGGCGCCGCAACAATTCACGCAAACTCCGCTGGAGAAGCACTTACGAAGCTTGCGTCGTTGCCGCTGTTGGCCGGACGTAATATCGATGCCGCTTTCGTGTTGCCTGCGGTGGCAGCATCCGTTGATCTCGTGGCGCACTGTCATCGCGATGCCGCCGGAAGACGGCGGGTCGTGGAGATCGTACAGCCCACGGGAGTCGTTGATGGTGGCATCGGTGCCCGCACGCTCTATAGAGCGGAGAGCCAATGACACTGTTTTGGGGAGCCGTACTTGCCGCAGGAATCTTGCTGACTGCGTCGCCTTGGATGTGGCCAGCACGCGCACATCGCGAAGCGTCGCGTGGTTCACGGCAGCTTATTCGCATGCTCGAAGAGGCTGGCCTAGACCGAGTAAGGCCGCTATCGATTGTGGCGCTCTCGATGCTGCTGGGCGCAATTGCGGCGGCCACTGCGTGGCTGAGTACCCAAGTATTCGCGCTCACTGCAGTCGGTGCGGCTGTTGGGATCGCGGCGCCGTTCTGGTGGCTGCGGGCGCGACGCCTCAGTCTGCTCCGCACCCGTCGTGCGTTGTGGTCAGACGTGTGTAGCTTGCTTATTGCCTCGGTGCGCGCGGGAATGTCGCTGAGTGACTCGGTGTCGTCGTTGGCGCACTCTGCGCCGCTGACGCTTCGACCGGCTTTTGCCGCATTTGCTAGCGATATCGCAGCATCTGGCCACTTTGATTCGAGTGCCATCGCGTTGGAAGAAAGGCTCGCTGACCCGGTAGCGGATCGGATCATCGAGACCCTCCGCATGGCGCGGCAGGTCGGTGGCACTGAGCTCATAAGCGTGTTGCGCGCGCTCGCAGAGTCTGTGCGCGCTGATGCGGCTCTGCGCGCCGAAGTGGCGGCCAAACAATCGTGGGTGCGGGGCGCTGCGAGTCTGGGCGTAGCCGCGCCGTGGGTGATCTTGGTCTTGCTAGCGTCACGCCCCGAAGCAAGAGGTGCCTATGCGAGCGCGGAAGGTGTGGTGCTCATCGTGGCGGGCGCGGCCGTCTCTGTCGTCGCGTATCGCGTAATGCTGGCAATCGGGCGCCTGCCTGAGCCGCGGCGGTGGTTCGGGTGAGCGCCTTGGCCCTGAACGACGCAGCGTTTGCGGTGCTGTTTGGCTCTGCGCTCGGCTTGGGAGTTTGCCTTCTGGTTTCGCTGGCGCCGAGATGGGGCGCAGTATCGCTCTCGCAGCGAATCGGTCCCTACCTTCGTGACATCACTGATCCGCAAGGAATCACGCCGTCGTCGCCGAGCGCGGGGCAGATCGGTGAGCTATGGAACGCTTTCAAGTCCCGCTTTGCCCGCCTCGCCGGCGGGGACCTATCGCTCGTGCGGCGCTTGCGTCAGGCGGGCAAGCCGGTCGATACCACTGCGTTCCGGGGCCGTCAGCTGGTTTGGTCGGTTGGCGGGCTGTTCTTTGGGGCCGCGTTGGTGGTGTTGCTGGTTCTGAGCGGACGAGGTTCGGTTTCGCTTGGAGCTGTGCCGATCTTGGCCGCATTCGCGGGCTTTTTTGCTTGTGACTTCATGCTGACCCGCGCCGCGAACGCGCGCGTGGCGCGCATTGAAGAAGAAGTGCCGACCGTGCTTGAGTTTCTTGCGCTTTGCCTTGCGGCAGGGGAGGGCATCCTCGACTCGCTTCGTCGTGTCGGCAACGCTGGCGCTGGTGATTTCAGTGCGGAGATTCGCACTGTAGTTGTGTCGGTAGGCACAGGGTCTTCGCTGAGTGAGTCGCTGGCGCGCCTATCGCGATCGTTGGAGATTCCCGCTACTTCGCGCGCCATCGATCAGCTGATTTCCGCAATTGATCGCGGGGCGCCACTCGCCCAGGTTCTGCACGCTCAGGCGCTTGATTCACGCGAACAGGCGAAACGTTCACTCATCGAGCGCGCGGGGAAAAAGGAAATTCAGATGCTGGTCCCACTGGTGTTTTTGATCCTGCCCCTCAGCGTGTTGTTCGCTGTGTTCCCCGGCATTTTCATGCTTCGACTCGGAATCGGCTAGTGCAGGTTTCTGCGCAAATCAAAGGAGAGAGATGATTCGTCACTACCTACAAATATTAGCGGGGCGAGCGCGCAAGGCGTCAGCTGAATTCGCCGATGATGAGCGCGGCGATGTGCCTGGATGGGTGCTGATCACCCTCATGACTGCCGGCTTAGTCGTCGTGATCTGGGCGCTTGCCGGCCCGGCACTTGCCGGTCTGTTCGAACAGGCCATCTCCAGTGTTTCAGGCTTCTGATCGGTGCTGATCATTGGTGACGGCTTAGCTGGAGATTCGGGCGATGATCGAGGGTCGAGCCCCGTCGAGTTTGTACTCGTGGGCGCCTTACTCACATTCCTGACTCTCGGGGTACTGCAGCTTGGCCTTGCGACCTATGTGCGCAATGTTGTGCACGACGCAGCTGTGGAAGGCGCCTATCACGCGGCGCTCGCCGACACCACGCTGAGTGAAGGCGCAACCCGCACACGAGCGATAGTCGCGCGCACGGTGGGGCCGGACTACGCGACGGATGTCACCGTGCGAACCACCACTGCGCTCGGCCATACTGCCGTCGAGATGCGGGTCACGGCGAGCCTTCCGCTGGTAGGTCTCTTCGGCGCCCCGCATGCGCTGGAGGTGGTCGCGAGTGCACCCGCAGAATCTTTCGACTGACCCCATCTGCGAAGGTGCAACTGACAGCGAGCGAGGCTCAGCGGCGCTGGAGTTCATTCTCGTCGGCATAGTTCTGCTGGTGCCATTGGTGTACTTGATTCTCGCGCTCGGTCAGATTCAAGGCCAAACGCTAGGTGCAGAGGCAGGTGCTCGCCACATCGCGAGAACGATTGCGACGAGTTCGAACATAGAGGACGCGCGCTCGGGCGCGAATCGCGTCCTCGCCTCGGTCGCAGAATCGTATGGAATGGAGCCGGACAGAGTCGAATTCGCAATGGAGTGTCGCCCCGTCGAAGCAGCCTGCCCGTCCGCTGGCGCAACAGTGATCGTGACCCTGACCACCACGGTCACGCTGCCGCTGATGCCCTCCGTCCTCGGCATTGATGGGATAGCAACCGTGCCCGTAGCAGCTACGGCGGCGCAGAAAATGTCACGCTTCTGGGGAACGACGAGATGACTGGGCGCTCGGCGGCGAGAACACCCTCAGCTCAGCATGACGATGAGGGCAGCATCCTGATCCTGACTCTGGGATACGCGGTGCTTGCCATCATTGTGACTCTGGTGTGCGTCGATGCGACGAGTCTTTACATTGCGCAGAAGCGTTTGGACGCGGTGGCCGACGCAGCCGCGATCGCGGCGGCTGATAGCTTCACGCTGACCGTGCGAGACGGCACTGCGATTGCGGAGCTGAGTTCGGACGCCGTTCTTGCAGAGGCTCGTGTACTGGTGGATGCCGTCGGGCGAGGTGCGAGCGTTGTTGCGGCGTCATCGCCCGACGGGATCTCTGCGCAGGTCACCGTGGCTCAGACCTGGCGACCGCCGGTGATGACGCTGTTCGTGCCTGACGGTGTGGGATTGGAATCCACCGCTACCAGTCGCACCGCGTTGCGGTGAGTGGGAACTAGTGCACTAGCGCTTGATGCCGAAGAGAAAGTAGCTCGCTGGTCCGATCCAGTTCACCATGATCGCGGGAACCCACACCCACTTGGGGCCCTTTACGTCGCGGTCGCGGCGCATGCGAAGGTCCCAAAGGGCGAGAAACGCGAATGCAAGCTGGGCGATCGTGAGAACGCCGAATCCCACCCGTCCAGCAGGAGTGCGAACCTTCTTGGTTGTCATTGTGATTCCTTTCGCGCCAGCTTCCATCATGCCTCAGCGGTGGTGATTTCGGCCATGCTCAGAAGCCATTTGTGTTGAACCATTCGCGGCGTCGGTTGTACGCGTCGGTTGTCTCGGCGGGGTCGAAGGTGTTGTGCTCGGCGAGCACGTTACCGGTGATCTCGACGAAACGGTGGCAGAGAACGCACCGCCCCCGCCCGTCGGGATATCCGTCCGCCATGGTCGATGCGGGGACGCTGGGCGCGGCTGAGCCTGCGCAGCGCGGCGGGTCGGCGGCAGCATCCACCCACATGATCATTCGATGCTTGTGCAGACCGGGGTGCCCGAGCGCGCGAGTGCACCGACGGGATGCATTGCGGCTTTGGCAGAATTTCATGACCTCACTCATGTGCCTGCACCGCCGGACTGCGCTCGTGGCACGAAGCGAGGCACCCAGCGGGCGAACGCGATTGCGCCGAGGACACCGATTGCTCCCATTGCGCCGGTTGCGACAGCGAGCGTCGACACCGCCGCGATCGCCGAGACAAGCAGTGGCGCGAACGCTCCGCCCGCGTCTGTGAGAGTGCGCCAGGAGCCGAGAAAAGGTGCCGGGTTCGCCCTGGGCGCGACGTCGGCGCCCAGTGTCAGCAGAATTCCGCTCGACAGCCCGTTGCCGACTCCGAGTACTGCGGCAAACATCGAAAACCACATTGCTGATTGGTCAAGATCGTGCGTGAATGCGAGGGCGATGAACCCCCCACTCATAAGCAGCATGGCGGGCAGTGCAGCCCACAGCCGGCCAAAGCGGTCCATTACCTGACCGCTGGCATAAAACAGTGCGAAGTCGATAGCACCCGAGATGCCGACGACGAGTGCAATCGTCTGCGCATCCAAGCCGATCGAGACGCCCCAGAGCGGGAGCACAACCTGTCGCGCAGAGCGAACGGCGGAAAGCGAGGCTGCAGCGAGCCCTAGTCGTGAAAGCAGTTGGCGGTAGCGCCACATCGTGCGAAAGACGCCGACGCGCTCGGTGATCGGGATAGAGCCCGTCACGACTTCGCCGGTATCCTCGACGTCGCTCACGGGGATAGTGAATCGCTGACGCACCGCGAACTCTGCCTCTGGGTCGGGGCCGAGCAGTACGAGCAAGATCGTGGCGACAAGACATGCGGCAAAGAACCAGATCGCGGCGCGCTCGTCTCCGAAGATTGCAAGCAGTGTTGCTGCCACGAACGGACCGACGAACATGCCCAAACGAAAAGTGCCGCCGAGCAATGACAGCGCACGAGCGCGGTAGGCGAGCGGCACTCTCGTCGTCATGAACGAATGCCGTGCCAGACCGAACGCAGCGGCGCAGAAGCCAATCAGCAACACCGACAGCGCGAACGCGCCCAGCGACGGCGCGAGCGCCATTGTGACCGCACCCACGATCGCGATTGTGCCAGCGATCGCCATCGTGATTCGTTCGCCGAGGCGCGCGACAGCCCATCCAGCGGGAAGATTTCCCGCCAGTTGCCCAATCACAAGGGCTGAAGCTACGAGCGCGGCGGTAGCGACATCGGCCCCCAGCTCTGCGGCAATTACCGGGATCAGTGGGATGATCGCCCCTTCGCCGAGCGCAAAGAGCAACGTTGGTCCGTAGATCATCGGACCGAATCCCCACAGCACTTCGCGTGCTGTCACGGGTTGGCGATGGTCTGGCACGCTTTCCACGTTAGTCTGGACTGTCATGCTTGACTTCGATCTTTCCGCTGAAATCCAGGCGCTGCGCTCGACCTTCGGTGATATCCGCGCCGTGGTTGACGTCGACGCACTCACCGCTGAAATCGCACGCCTCAGCGAGGCTGCGGGCGTGCCCGATCTTTGGGACGATCCGGATGCTGCGCAGAAGGTCACGAGCGCACTGAGCCATCGCCAGAGCGAGCTCAAGCGCATCAACGAGATCCAGCAACGCCTCGACGACCTTGAGGTGCTCGTCGAACTCGCAAACGAGATGGACGACGAAGAGTCGGCCGATGAAGCGCGCAAAGAGCTCGCCGATTTGACCGCGGTGATGGGGCACCTCGAGGTGCAGACCCTGCTCGACGGCGAGTATGACGCGCGGCCCGCCGTCGTCACAATCCGTGCGGGCGCCGGTGGCGTCGACGCTTCGGACTTCGCCGAGATGCTTTTGCGCATGTACCTGCGTTGGTCAGAGCAGCACAACTACAAAGTCACTGTGATGGACTCGTCATATGCAGAAGAGGCCGGCATCAAATCGGCAACGTTCGAGGTCGACGCACCCTATGCCTTCGGCACGCTGAGCGTTGAAGCTGGTACCCATCGACTCGTTCGCATGAGCCCTTTCAACTCGGCCGGCAAACGCCAAACAAGCTTTGCGGCCGTCGAAGTGATTCCGCTCATGGAAGAAGCCGTCGAGGTTGACATTCCCGAAGCCGACCTTCGGGTAGACGTTTTCCGCTCGTCGGGCCCGGGTGGGCAGTCGGTGAACACGACGGACTCCGCGGTGCGACTGACGCACCTTCCAACCGGCACGGTTGTATCGATGCAAAACGAAAAGTCGCAGATCCAAAACCGCGCCGCAGCCATGCGCGTTTTGCAGTCCCGCTTGTTGCTTCTTCAAAAAGAGCAAGAAGCGGCGACGAAGAAAGAGCTGGCAGGCAACATCACCGCGAGCTGGGGCGATCAGATGCGCTCTTACGTGCTCGCGCCGTACCAGATGGTCAAAGATTTGCGCACCGATCATGAAGTCAATAACCCGTCGGCAGTGTTTGACGGCGACCTCGACGGTTTCATCGCCGCGGGAATCCGCTGGCGCAAGCGCAAGATCGAGGATTGATTCGCTAGCCCCGTGTCGCGCAGGCGCTCAGCCGAACAGCGGCTTAGGCTCGTTAGGCCATGATCCGGTTCGAGAACGTCACCAAGAAATATCGCGGCACGGCGAAGCCGGCTTTGCACAACGTCGACTTCGAAGTGCTCCGCGGCGAGTTCGTGTTTCTCGTCGGCGCGTCCGGTTCGGGAAAGTCGAGCTGCCTGCGGCTCATCCTGCGTGAAGACACGCCCTCTGAAGGACGCGTTGTCGTGCTTGGGCGCGACCTCAAGACGCTGTCGAACCGCAAAGTACCCTACTTTCGGCGCCATATCGGCGCGGTGTTTCAGGATTTTCGACTCCTGCCAAACAAGACGGTGTTTCAGAACGTTGCCTTCACGTTGCAAGTGATCGGCTCATCGCGAGGTTTCATTCAACAAGCGGTGCCCGAGGTGCTCGCTCTGGTCGGCTTGGCGGGCAAAGAGAAGCGCTTCCCGCACGAACTCTCCGGCGGCGAGCAACAGCGCGTGGCAATTGCCCGTGCACTGGCGAATCGGCCCCCGGTGCTGCTCGCTGATGAGCCGACCGGAAACCTCGACCCCGCCACGTCAGTCGACATCATGCAGTTGCTTGCACGAATCAACGCGGGCGGTACAACCGTGGTCATGGCCACTCACGAGGCAGGCTTCGTTGACCAAATGCAGCGCCGGGTCATCGAGCTACGTCACGGTGTGATCATGCGAGATGAGCGCCACGGTGGGTACGGCGATAGATCGGGCCTGCCTTCGCTGGCCCCGCTACCCGAAAGGGGAGCGGCGGCAGTTGCTGCGCTCACAGCCGTGCTCGAAGTGCAGCGTGAGGTCGCTGAGGCTGCGTTGCTTCAGGCAGCACCCGAGACCGCCGAGGCTGAACTCGCTCACGGCGAGGCCGAACCCATGGCGTCAACGACTCCGCAGGCTCAGCCCGAGACGTCAGTAGATGAACCGAGCACGACCCAGTCGGTCGCCGAGGGGGCTCCTTCCGCGCAGGCCTCGACCGGCCCGGTGTCGCTCGCGGACCTTGCCGCTGAAAATGACACGGGTGCGTACGATGTCGCAGAGTTGGGCCTGGCCGACAAGCTCGGTCTCGGCGATGACGATGACCAGAGTGAAGTGGGGCCCACCTCGTGAGGTTCGGGTTGGTATTGTCCGAGGCGCTCTCGGGCTTACGCCGCAACGTGTCGATGGTCATCTCGGTCGTTTTGGTGACCTTCGTGTCTTTGACGTTTGTCGGTGTTGCAATGCTGATGCAGATGCAGATCGGCACAATGCGAGACTTCTGGGTAGATCGCGCCCAAGTCGCCATCTACATGTGCACTGACATCTCGCAAGCGTCCACATGTGCTGACGGGGTTGCCAATCAAGACCAGATTGATGAGGTGCAAAGCACACTTGACAGTGCAGCGCTGTCAAGCCTGATCGGAGACGTGCGCTTTGAAACGCGCGAAGAAGCGTATGACAACGTCATTGAGCTTCTCGGGGACGACTACGCGAGCGTGATCACCCCAGAGCAGATGAACGAGACGTTCTGGATCAACCTTATTGATCAACGGGACTCCGACATCATTCTGGAAGCGTTCACGGGCACTGCCGGCGTTGAAGAAGTGCTTGATCAGCTGCAATACCTAGAGCCACTATTCTCTGCGCTCACGGTCGCTACCTACATCGCCGTGGGCATCGCAGTTCTCATGCTGGTGGCTGCTGTCTTGCTCATCGCTACCACGATTCGACTCTCGGCGTATGCGCGACGGCGGGAGTTGGGGATCATGCGGCTCGTGGGCGCATCAAATCGCTTCATTCAACTTCCGTTCGTTCTCGAAGGTGTTTTCGCAGCATTGATCGGTTCGATGCTGGCGAGTGGGGCAGTGTTGGCGGGCGTCCACTTCGGCGTCAATGACTACTTGCGCAACCGCATTGACTTCGTCACGACTTGGGTCGGCATGGACGAGGCCTGGCTGGTCATTCCTGTGCTGATCGTGCTCGGGGTGGTGTTGGCAGGGTTGTCGGCAGGTTTCGCGATCAGGCGCTGGCTTCGCGCATAGGCCGCGCTGCGCCACGGGTCCGCGCTCTTGCTATGCTGGAGGGCTGTCGCATCGAGGTGCGACGCACAGCTCAACTATCTCAAGGAGTCGGCATGCCAAGGGAACGCGGTGAAAAGGTCATTGCGACCAATCGTCGTGCCCGCCATGACTATGCCATTGAGAAGACGTACGAAGCAGGCATGGTGCTCACCGGCACTGAAGTGAAGTCGCTTCGGCAGGGACGAGCAAACCTCTCAGATGGCTACGCCTACATCGACGGCGGAGAGGTCTTTCTTGATGCCGTGCATATTCCGGAGTATTCGCAGGGGCACTGGACGAATCACTCCTCCAAGCGAGTTCGCAAACTCCTGCTGCACAAGGAAGAGATTGTCAAGATCTCACATGCGGTCTCTGCGGGTGGATACACGCTGGTTCCGCTGAAGCTCTATTTCTCGGATGGCCGCGCGAAGGTGGAGATCGCCGTCGCGAAGGGTAAGCGCGAGTTTGAGAAGCGTCAGACGATTCGCGAGCGTGAAGACAAGCGCGAAGCCGAACGAGCCATGCGCAGCCGCAACCGCATGGGCGACTGACTGCGTCTTAGTCAGCTCGCGCTGAAGCGTGCCTCGACCGTCGCCGACACTACGATGTCAACGGGTTGCAGGCTGAGACCCTGTCCGTCCGCCATCGGCGCGCCATCGAATGAGGTTGCCATCAAACGCCGATCACCCTGTGCCGGGTCGGCGTCCACGTTGCGGGTGAGCAGGCCCACGTCGGCAATTTCAACGGGCCTTACTGTGGTGAGCCCGACAGCCTCGGCATATGCGGTTGCGCGATCAACAGCATGTCGCACAGCCGCAGAAGCGACGACTTTTTCGGTAGCGGCGTGCATTTGCGGGGTGAGGCGCCAGTCGATGGTGCGCAGCTCGACGCCCTCGCGTTCGATAACCCCGGTCGCCCACCACGATAGGGCTGCGAAGTCGGAGAAGACAACGGAAAAATCGACGGAGGCATAGTGCACGGGCGCGAGCCGTTGTCCGTCCCCCGACCAGGGGCGATCTGACCACATCGACACTCGCTGGCTCGACCACTCGATGATGGTGTCGTTAGCATCGCGTGCCTCGAGGTCGTTACGCACTGGCTTTGTCAGTGAGGTGATCTTCTCAACGAGGGGACCGCGCTCGGGGCCCTCGGCGCGAACAGAAATCCGCGCGGTTGCTAGCTCGGGGGGAATGCGGGCCTCGTGTTCGCCCCTGACGCTGATGACCACATCACTCATGCTTCGACCCTAGCTTTTCGGATTGCTATTGAGCAGCGTCGGGCGACTGAATGTACTGCAGATAGTCCGCTTGCGGAGCCCAACGAACATCGGAGTCGGTGAAGAGATACCCGTCGCCCCCGTCGATGCTGAAAAGCGCCCCCTCGTCGCGGTTTGAGCGGGTGTACCCCTGGGCAACCAAATAGTCCTGTGCGCCGCTTTGATCTCCAGCGGCGAGGGGTGCCCATGCGAGATCTATGACGTTGTCGGTGGGAATATCTTGCCCTTCTCCCCACCTGCAAACGATTTGGTCCTCCGGTGGGCCACCGGGGAATGCATCAAACGGCTGTGCACCGATCTGTTCATCGGTGGTCTCCCACGAGACGAAGCCGTTCTCGGCCATGATGCTGTGGAACTCATCGGTAGAGATCGTGGCGCACGTCACGGAAATCGCTGTCGGCGTGGGCGTCTCGCTGGCCGTCGGGCTGGGCGACTGCGTTGGGGCCGGAGTCGCCGTTGCAGTCGCTGTCGGCGAGGCGGTGGCAGCTTCGTCAGCATCGCCTGCGAAAACGAAGAGACCGATGACAAGGCCTGCAACCACTGCGATGATGGCCCCGACGATCCAGATTGCTCGCTTGCTCACTCGCTGAGGCTACCCGATGAGGGTGTCGGCGCTCGCGAGCTTGTGCCACGAACTCGACGTGGTCTCTGAGGGGGTGTATCCTGAAATGCTTGGATGCTTCAGCAACCATGCAGAGTAGTTCAACCTTGGTAATTCAACAGAGTGACAACGGCCCCTTCGAAAGAAGGACACCTCATTTGAGGCCACGGGGATGATCGGTTTCGACATTGCCTGTGAATCTGCGGGAAGCGGGCCGAGGATGCAGGGTTATCTCGTAAACGATCTCTGCAAAACTATAAGTGCCGATGCAAAGCGCACTGAGTTCGCCCTCGCTGCATAAGCGAGCCTGAACTCCGTTGGACCGTAGGCGTTCCCGCTACGGATTCCAGCGTCATCTAGGGAACTTGCTGCGTGATGGCGTCTGGACATCACGCGGGACTCTTCCCAGGCTGGGCTCGTCTACTTAGGTGTCTGTGACAAAAGTAGGAGCCGAGCAGAACGTTCTCACAGAATGCGCCCGGAGAAGACGCAGTCTTGCAGCAGTGGACGGGGGTTCGATTCCCCCCATCTCCACAAACCGTTGTCACCGCCAAAGGGCCCAACTCCCGCGTAACCACGCGGAATTTGGGCCCTTTGAGTTGGGCTTTTTTGACGCTCAAAATTGAAATCGCCCACAAATCGCCCACATTTCAAATGCTTTTGGTAGTCGGTTTTTGATTCCCGAAGAAGCATTTGAGCGTTTTGCGGCGTGCGAGTAGCGGGTTTCGGACATGATTCCGACGAGATGCGGCGCCGCTGATCCGAGGTGAATCGGTCGGGGGCAGCGGCCGCGTTGCTGCTACTGGTCGTAGCCTGACGCGGTTGCGGCGACTTTGCGCAGTGCGGTCAGTACGGTGCGAACGGGTGAGAGCGCGAGGGAGTCTGGGCGGGCGAGCACATCGACGTGGCGGACGAGTTGGATGCCCGTGATGGGGCGCAAAACCATTCCTTCGGTCGCGAGGGATGCTGCGGTGATGCGCGGCATGATCGCGATACCGGTGCCGCTGCGCACGATCTGCGCAGCGACGAAAAACTCGTTTATGTAGTGATCGATGCGCATCGGCTGTCCGATTGCCGCACTGAGGTGGTCAAGTACTCCTGCCAGGGGAAATCCGTCGTGCACAGAAATCCAGTGTTCATCGCGCAACTGTTCGGGGCTGATGCTGCTCTGAGACGCGAGCGGGTGGTTCTCGTGAATGGCGATGTCGAGTGGTTCGACGAACAACGGCGTGACCTTGAGTCGCGACGACCATGCGGGATCGTGGGCGAGACGGTGCGCAATCACGAGGTCGTGGTCGGCGGTCAGCGCACCAAACTTGCTGTGCGCCACGTCTGCATCGCGCAGCGACAGGGCTGGGCCGTCCGCGAGTTCGCCGAGGAGCGGGCCGAAGAGTGCGAACCCCGCGCTGTGAAAGGCCGAAATGCTTACTGGCCGATCTTGTTGATCAAGGAACGAATCGACCGCATCGCGAGCTAGGGCCAACGCTACTTCCACTTGCATTCCCGCGTTGGCGAGTGCCTGGCCTGCCTCTGTGAGAACAAGATTGCGGCCACTCTTGCGCGTCAGTGGCACCGGAATACCTGCCTGGAGTGCTGCAAGCTGTTGCGACACTGCTGAAGCGCTCACGTGCTCGGCCTCGGCGACGGCCGCCACGCTACCGCGGTCGCCCAGTTCGCGCAGTAGCCGAAGTCGTACGGGATCCATAAGTAGATACTAAATGGTCGACTTAGACAGTGGCCGTTGTTCTTATGGGTTGCGTGCCCAGATAGTAGAGCTGTGTCCACCCGCATCCGTCGAGTCTCTCTGATTGACCTCCTTCTTGTGGGCGTCGCCGCTGTGTGGGGTGCGAGCTTCTTATCGGCCAAAGACCTCGCAACCGAAGTCGGTGTGCTGCCAACGCTTGCGCTTCGCTTCGACGTTGCCGCAGTCGCCGTCGCGCTGATCTTCGTGGCACGCCGAGAGAAATTTCCTAGAGGCCGGGGCTTGCTGATCGCGGGCGTGCTTGGATGCACACAGGCCGCTGTGATCGGCCTCGAAACATGGGGTGTTCATCTCACGTCAGCCACGAACGCCGGCCTGCTCATCAGCCTCGCACTCGTCATGACTCCTGCACTTGAGGGATTGGCGTCGCGGTCTTGGCTGCCACGCTCGTACTTTGTGGCCGCGGTGGCTGCCGTCGTCGGTGTCGCACTCCTGGTTTCGGATGGTGGTTTTCGGCTACCTACGGTTGGCGACGCGCTCGTCATACTCGCCGCCGCAGTGAGAGCGGTGCACGTCACGGCTAGTGGACATCTCACCCGCGGGCGCGCCGACAGCTCTCTCGGAATCGTGGTCGTTCAAATGCTGGTGTGCGCCCCGGTCTTCTCCCTTGCCGCGGGGCCCAACCTGCCCGCCGTTGTCTCGGGGCTCAGCCCGCGAGGGTGGGGTAACGTCCTATTTCTCGGCCTGCTGTGCTCCGTTTTTGCGTTCGTCGTGCAGCTTTGGGCTGTGCGTCGCACCTCGGCCGCGCGGGCAAGCATCTTGCTGGGATCCGAACCGGTGTGGGCGCTGCTGGTCGGAGTCGTGCTGGCAGGGGAGATGATCGGACCACTCGGAGCCTTCGGTGCGCTGATCATTATCGGTGCGAGCTACGCTGGCCAAGCGATCGAGCGCCGCCACCGGCTTTCCAACGCGAGCACAGCCAAAGTTCTCGTCTACGAATAGGTCGTAGCTCCCAAAAGGAACTGTGGTCGTGTCGGTATATTCCAAGGATGGGAAAGCAACTCGGACTCGTTCTCGGCGGCAGCGCTCTGATTGCGCTCTTCCTTGCCTGGATGCTCCTAAAGGGAACCAGCGCGGTTCAAGCATGGATTGATCCGAACCCATTGCTTGGCCTCGTTGCGTGGGGGATTGCGTGGTTGTGTTTGCTCGGCGGAGCCGCGCTGATCGCTCGCGTTGCGTTCCGTATGGAACCAGGTTCGGTAAACGAGATCGATTGATGTCGTGGCCGACGCGCTGTGAACACAAGGTGATGCGGTGGTCGCCCTCAGCCAGTGGGTGATCGCTCGGAGAACGACACCACCGCGGTAGGTGAGCGCCAACTTGTCGTAGCGGGTAGCGAGTCCCCGCCATTGCTCGGTCGCGTTGAACCCGCCGCTGGGGGTTTACGCGCAAATATTCCACTGAGCGAGAACGGCTCGGTGATCGCTGCCCTCGACGTAGAAACTGTCCCAGCCGGCGGGGGTAGCACCTCTTGCGAAGACGTGATCGATCGCTGTGAAAGCGGGGACGGGCTTCTCTTCTGGCCATGTGGCCCAGGGGATAGGTCCTGCCGCTTCGGCGGCGGAGCGCAACCCAGACGCCATCCGGCGAAGCACGGGGTGGGCGAATGATGCGTTGAAGTCGCCTGCGATGACGACGCGGGCTTCGGGGGTCTGATTAGCCCACATTGCAATGTCTTCGATCCCGGAATACCAGCCGTTCGGCTGCCATACCGGTGGGGGTGGATGGACGGCAGCCAGTCTGACTTTGCTTCCTCCCGGAAGGGTCGTGACGGCGCTGACTTGGTCGAACTCGCTTCCGGGGATGTTCTCCTTCAGCGACAACGGGTAAGCGGAAAGGATCACGCTCCCGTTTGCCGCTCCCGGGCTGACCTCGCGGGTGCGGTGAGGTAAAACCTTGGCGAGCTCGTGTTCGCCGAGGACGGCCTCAATGAGCGTCTCATCCGTCTCGAGGAGGACAACGGCGTTGGGCTCAGTCTTTCGAACGAGTTCTGCCAGTGCGGTTGGACTGGCTCCGGCGAGCTTGGCGTTGAATGACAACACAGTCAGCGGTGCGCCAGTCTCACAAGACGCCTGGGCTGAGTGAAGCGGCGTGAGGGCGGGTGCACCGCTGATCACTGCGCCGATGAGTAAGACCAACGCCGCCACCCACGCACGGAAAGCCAGCGACGTGATGCCGAGTAGGAGCAGAACAACCGCTCCGAGGGGCACAAGTGCCTGAGCAACCGGAATCGCGGAGATCCCCCGAATGTCGAGATAGGGCAGCATAGCGGCGCCGACAGAAATGACCACCGCGACCGCTGTCCAAATGATCAACCACCGCCGCCGCGGACCACGGCGTGAGGTGCCTGCATTTGGACTGCTCATCTTAGTCATCATGGCATCGCCGCTCCTGGATCGTAGACGAGTCGTCGCGTCAGGCGCCCCGTCAAATTTTCGGCGCAAACACTTCGGGAGCATCGACCGTTTCACACTCGGGCGACGGACTAATGGCCAACGGTGGCTTCTGAGCGCGGCGCCGAGCGTGCTCGCAGATGGATGCGCTTGCCTTCTTTGCTGAAGATAGACAAAATCTCCGTGGGCTCTGAGCCGGCCGATGAGAGCCAGTGCGGAATGCGGGTGTCGAACTCGGCGGCTTCGCCAGCCCCAAGTTTCACTTCCTGCGTGCCGAGGACGAGCCGCAGGTGTCCGGAGAGCACGTACAGCCACTCCTGCCCGTCGTGCACTTTCAGGTCGGGTACCGTGGCGGTGCCGCTCGGGTTTGCCGGGTAAATGACCTTGTAGGTCTGGACAGGGCTGGACTCAGGCGAGAGTGATTCATAGCGGATCTCGCCGACACGCTTCGTCGAGCGCTGGACGCGCGGATCTGCCACTGCGCGCGGCACGATGTCGTCGAGCTCGAGCCTCAACGCGCGAGCGATAGGAACAACGAGTTCGAGGTTGGGTGCGCGCTTGCCCGCTTCCAGTCGCGACAGGGTACTCGAGGAGATCCCCGTTGTCTCGGAAAGCTCGGCGAGCGTCATGCTGCGTTTCTCCCGCCAACTCCTCAGCCGGGGTCCGATGAGAGCGAGCGATTCGTCAAGCATGTCGTCCGTTCTTGCTGATTTGGCATCAATATTTGCTGACAACATATCAGCACACCAGGCTGAGACCATGACGAAGTACCTCCCTACACCTGTTCCTGAACTTGCCGTTGACCCCTCGCTTCGCGCGATATCCGATGAGCGGTGGGACGTGGTCATTATCGGCGGAGATACCGCCGGACTCAGCGCGGCGCTCATCCTCGCTCGCGCACGACGCCGAGTGCTGGTGATCGACGCGCAAGAACCTCGCAACAGATTCGCACCGCACATGCACGGTGTGCTTAGCCGCGACGGCTACTCGCCGCTGGACCTCGTGGCTGACGGCTACCGCGAGGTTCAGGCCGTTGATGGAGTAATCGTGCACACCCGTGTGATGGAGGCAAGAGCCGTCGCCGAGGGCTTCGAAGTTGTCACCGAAAGCGGCGATCGCGCCACTGGGCGTCGCCTCATTGTCGCGACAGGAGCTCGCGACGTTCTGCCCGGCATTCCGGGGCTCGCCGAACAGTGGGGACGAGGAGTTTTCTCGTGCCCATACTGCGATGGTTACGAAGCCACAGGACGTGTGATCGGAGTGCTCCTCGGATCTGTGATGGGTCTCCACAAAGCGCACATGCTGCGGTCGTACTCGACCGACCTCATCGTATTCACAGCGCTCGCGGGACCGATACCCGATACCGATAGGCAGGTTCTGCAAGAACGCGGGATGCGGCTGGAGGATCGAGTAGTCACCCATCTCGTCGCGACGGACAACCAGGTCACCGGGCTCGCACTCGCGGACGGCACGGTGACCACAGTCGATGTGGTGTTCGCGGAGCCGGCACTCGTCAGCCTGGGCGACCCGCTCACGCAGCTCGGCGTCGAGCTCACTGACACCCCGTTCGGATCGTGGCCCACCGTTGACACCTCGGGTAAGACGAGCGTTGACGGAGTATGGGCGGTGGGAAACGCCGCAAACCCGGCCGCGCTCGTGCCCATCGCAGCTGGATCCGGTGCGACCGCAGCCCTTGCGATCAATGGCGAGTTCGTGGCAGAAGAGGTCGCCGCCGCAACCCAGCAGGCCGCACGCCGGAATGGAGAATGACCACCGTGGATCAATCGATGGATGACTCGATCAAAGACCCCACCGAGTTCTGGGAGGCACGGTACCTATCCCAGCGAGGCGAGAGCGGACATGTCTGGAGCGGCGGCGTCAATGCGGCGGTAGAGCGTGAGGTGGAAGGCCTGGCTCCGGGCAAAGCCCTCGATCTCGGGTGCGGCGAAGGGGCGGACGCCCTGTGGATGGCCGCGAAAGGATGGACCGTGACGGCCATTGATATATCCGCCACAGCCCTGGCAGTCGGAGCCGCGGCGGCAGTCGAGCGGGGGCTGTCGGATCGCATTGAATGGGTGCAGGCCGACCTGGCCTCGTGGCATCCGTCCGAGACGTACGACCTGGTGTCGGCCGCCTTTCTGCACTCTCCCGTCGCGCTACCCCGCGAGGTGATTCTGCGTCGCGTTGCGTCTGCAGTGGAGCCCGGCGGACGCCTGCTCATCGTCGGGCACGGCGCGTTTCCGTCCGGCGCAGTCCACGGTGATCACGACCAGGATGCTGTGCCACTGCCGACACCGGACGAGGTTCTCGCGGCGCTTGATCTACCGGACAGCTGGGCCATTGAGACGAAGAAGCATGTTGACAGACCCGTCGCGTGGCGTGACGGAACAGATCTGACCCTCGTCGACACCATCCTCAAGGTGCGCCGACCAGCGGGCACTTAGACGGGCCAAAGACGACCGACGTTGGCGTCGAGTCCGCCCTGATTCATCCGACCGGCGACGTCATCGAGGTCGTCATCGAAGAGGTCCGCATACGTGTCGAGGGTCATCGCTGCGGACTTGTGACCGAGCATCCGCTGCACAGCCTTGACGTTCGCTCCCGACGAGATCGCGAGGCTGGCCGCGGTGTGCCGCAGGTCGTGAGGGGTGAGCCGATCGATGTCGGCCGCCTCGAGCGCTTTCGCAAACCACGAGTTGAGACCAGCCATCGTGTTCGGCCGGCGCAGGTGTTTGCCTTCGGCGTCGCAGATCACAAGATCTTCGGGACCCTTGCCACGAATGAGTCGCTTGAGCGGGTCTTCAAGAAACGCAGGAAACGGCACGAGCCGGCGCTCCCAGTTCTTCGGCACTCCGACGACGATCTTGCCATCCACCTCGACCGCCGCACGACTGACAAGGATGCGGCGGCGCGGGAAGTTGATGTCGCGCACGTGCATCCCGATCGCCTCACTCCACCGAAGACCACAGTAGGAGAGGATCAACACGATCATCTTGTGAGTGTCGTTCGTCGTCGCGCCAGCGAACCGGATCACCTCGGAGTTAGTGAGATAGCGGCGCGGCTTATCGGAAATCTTCGGCGGCAGGTTCTGCGCACCGCGGGCAGGGTTGCGGGGGAGACGACCGTCGCGTACGGCAGTGTCGAGAATGCCGGCGAGTACCCCAAGGTTGCGGTAGACGATCGACGCCGACCGCGGGCGCCCGACGACGCCCTTGCTCTTCGTGCGGTTCGTGATCGCACTGCCTTCAGAGATCTCACGTATCCACTGCTCCACCATCGACGGACGGATGTCGCCGATGCGCGTGTTGCCCCAGCGAGGGAAGACATACACGCGCCACGCCACGTCGAGGGAGTGGTACGACGACGGCTTGATGGCGGGCTTCTTGTTACGCAACCAATCCACACCGAGCGCGCCGACGGTAATGCGCGCTTCACCGGGATCGGTGTACGAACCCTTCGACATCGAGACGCCAATGTTCGCGAGGTAGAGCTCAGCTTCGCGCTTCGTGCGGAAGCCCTTCTTCTCGACCTGCAGTTGGCGATCGTTGCGCCAGCGCGCGCGGTAGCGGCGGCCAGCGCTGATCTCGTAGCTCGTGATGCTTCCCATGACGTCCTCGCGGCCAGAGTAAACCTAGCGGCGGACAGCCGTTCGCCGTCGAGCACTGCGCCGATCACGAGCGCTAAGGCGGCTGATGGACAGAGCGACGGCGAGAAGTGTCCGGTCGTTCGCTCGGTCCTCGTCCTATGTGTGCGTCACGTCGGAGAGTTCAATGGGCCTTGGTTGTTGATGCGCTCGCGAAGTTGGTGTAAGTACGCATCATCAAGTTCGGATCCCCGGCCGAACGTTATGCCCTCTACCACGAGTGCATGCAGATGTGTGCGAGCTTGCTCACGTCCGCTCAAGCGGCGGACGAACGTGCTACTCGTGACGTCGTCGTGCTCGCTCATTTGTTCGCCACGAACTGCTCCAGAGCGTCAGGAAGTGACACATTCATCGTCGCCATGACATCAGGGTAGGCGCGATGCGGAGTTTGTAATCGCGCCTCGCTTCATCCTGACTGCACGACACCCAACGCATCAGCCGCTCGTGAAGCGGGTGTGTTGAGTACGCTCGAAAACGTGAAGACATCCAGGTTCAGAGACGCAAAAACGGCTCATAACAGCGAAGAGCGGCGCTAGACGTGATTGGAGATCTTCTGGACGCGCTAGCCGAATTTTTCGGTGGCGTGGCACGCTGGTTGCGCGCGAAATGGTGGCGAAGACCTCCGCGATAGACCACAACGAAACCATCGCTATTTCTGTTTAGAGGACACAACCAGAACTAACGCGAGCAACAGTTCTGGTTATAAGAGGTGTGGTGGCTTCCGAAACGGGAATCACCACGCCACTAGTGATCGCAGCGGCGGAGAGCGTGATGTCTCAAGGTGCGTCGACCGCCCCTTCCAAGAGTGAGCGCGCGAGGAGTGTCGAGCCGGCAACAGCTGCCGGCATTGTCGCGACGGCACCCAAGGGCACGAGAAAGCACAGCTACGTGGCAACGCCGAAGCCCAACACGCGCGCCGACCCCGTCGCACTGCGTTCCTTGAGTTCGGCGGCAGCCTTCTCAGTGAACGTGAACGCGACGATGGACCGCGGCTTAACGTCGGTGGCGATCAGGTCGGCCACGCGTTGCGAGACCACCTCAGTCTTACCCGAGCCTGCCGCCGCGATTATCTGGATGTGACCGCCCCGGTGGGTGACTGCTGATGCAGCGTCGCCTTCGATGAATGTCACGATAGCGGGAACCAGCCGGACCTGGGATATTCGCCGTGTCGATGGTTTGTGGCAAGCTGATTAAAACTGGGGAATCTTTCGCGCACACACGCGGTGTGACCGTGCGAAAGAAACTCGCGAAACTAGGCTCGCGAGTGGGAGAAGGTACAGCTGTGGCGACAATTTCGACGGGCGGGGGCTCGAGTGCGGTCGCCGCATCGGCGCATGCGGCATGCCCACGTTTTCGGGGGACGGATTCGTTGATCACGGGCCGGCCGCGCCGCAAGCTTGCTGCCGATATCGGCTTCGAAGACGAGGGCGTCGGTATCCCAGAAGCGCGCTGGATGCGCGCGATGACTACATGGAGATATGGACCCTCGCGACCGTACCGCTGGCAGGTAAACTGCGGCGACCGCGCTCACGACTCGAGGACTGGATGATGGTCGACGCGAATGATCAGATCGTCGCCTCGCCGCTGGTCGAGAAGCACATTATGTCGGACGCAGACGGATGGTTCCCGATCGGCTCCTTGAACGAGTGGGAGCGCAAGGTCGTGTTGGCCGAACTCGCAGACGTTACCTGCGATGGCTGGTACCGCAACCCGGCCCGCGCGTCGGTCGATGCGCTGGGCATCACATACCGCGATGTGTCGGGAAACTGGCGGTCGATGCATCCCGACTTCCTGTTCTTCCATGAGATCGATGGCGAGATGAAGGCGTCGATCGTTGACCCGCACGGCCATCACCTGGACGATGCGATGGTCAAGCTCCGTGGGCTGGCAGAATTCGCTCGCGACTACGGCGACTCTTTCCACCGAATTGAGTCTGTTGCCAACGGGTCGAGTGGACCCGCGCTGCGTTCGCTCGATCTCAAGAATCCGGCACTACAGCGGGCAATTCTCGACGGTGCCCGCACAGTCGTCGACTTCTATGACGGGGAGTTTGCGATTGAGCATGGGCGTACGCGTACGCGTACGGAGAACGATTGATGTCTACGACTACGCGTGGATGCGATCAATGACGATCGAAGGAGCAAGCGATGAGTAGTGGAGGCGCCGAAACAGCCCGATTGCAGAACGCGGTGAAGTCGTGGCGAGAGTCGCTAATCTTGCTGTCCGGCAGAAATCGGTTGCTCAACTATCGACCGACTCGCTCGTCTACTCTTGAATTTACGCGGGCCACCGCGGATGACATCATCGCGAAAGTGTCGCTTAATCGAGGCGTTCCGGTCGTAGGCCTACTGCCCCCCACGTCGTCCGCAGCTCCTGGTCCGGCCGACACCGCCGATCTCGAAGGCAGAGCCCTCGACGTCATCGAAGACTTCGAGTACGACGCGTTTCCCGACCACCTTTTCGTGAACAAGACCCAGCGCGACGTCGACCGCGGGCTAAAGACCCTCGCATCGACGGCAAGTCGCGAATTCTTGGATCGTGGATTATCTGTGCTCTACCTCGCACTAGGGTCGCTTCACTGGCAAGAGCTCAACGGGGACGCACGCGTGAGCCCATTGGTGTTTCTTCCCGTTGAGCTGAGGTCAGACGGTCCGAAGAGGCCGCAACGCGTATTCCCGTCCAACGAAGATATGGTCGTAAACCCAGCGTTGGACATCCGCCTTCGCGAGCATGGAGTGTTTCTGCCCGACCAAGCAACGATTGAGTCGCTCATGGCTGAGGGCGGAGTGGCCGCTGTGGAGGCGATCGTAGGGTCGCTCGACTTGCCGAAGGAGTGGCATGTCGAACCCCTCTGCGTACTTTCTGCCTTCATGTTCGCGAAGGAGGCGATGTTCCGGGATCTCGAGGCGAACGAGGACAAGGTTCTTGCGAGCTCGCTCGTGCAGGCCCTCGCCGGCGGTAGCGATGAAGTAAGAGAGCGACTCGTTTTCGCGCCCGCGGACTCGGAGGACATCGACACGATTGCGCCTCCTGAGCAGGTGCCGCTAATTCTCGATGCAGACTCCAGCCAGCGCGTAGCTATTGCGGCAGCTGCGAACGGGCGAAGCTTCGTTCTGGACGGACCTCCAGGTACGGGCAAAAGTCAAACGATCGCGAACATCATCGCAACCCTGGTCTCGGACGGAAAGCGCGTTCTCTTCGTGTCTGAGAAGGCAGTCGCGCTCGATGTCGTTCGCGATCGGCTCGCAGCTCGTGGCTTGGCTCCTCTCCTTTTTGAGCTCCACAGCCACAAAGCAACGCGAGCCGAGGTCGCAAAATCTCTCGGCCAGGCGCTGAGTGAGAAGCCAACGATCGTCGAGGTTGGCGCTGCGGGCGGAACCGAGCGTGTCATGGAACTTCGGCAGGCGCTGACCGCATACGCATCCGCCATGAACGAGCGGCGCGGGCCGATCGAATGGAGCCTTCATGAAGCCTTGGGCAAGGCCACAACGTTGCCCAAAGTTGACTGGCTACCGCGTGCAGTTCTCAGCGTGAGCTCGCTTACCCCGAGTACCTGGGATCGTATCTCGGATCTGGGTGAGGCAATCGGTAAATCGTGGAATCACGTAAAGCTCGGCGAGAGGCATCTGTGGCACGGAATTCAGGAATTGGCTGGCCTGGAGTACGACGTCGGCGCTGCGCGGCGCGCACTCGAGGATCTTGTGATCGCTTCGGACACTGTGTCGCCTCAGCGCGGATTGCTTGGGCTCGCTGGAACGAACGATTGGCAGCGATTGGAATCGCTGGCGGTGCTCCTCCACGAAGGTGATCCTGATTGGCAAGACAAGGCGTGGGTAGCGACCGCGTCGCGCGAGGAACTCGACAGCCTTCGCCAGCTACTCGAAGACGCCGACCACGCGTTGCAGGCAGATCGAGTTGCCTCGGAACACCTCGGAGCGTGGCGGCTTCTGGCGGGCATGGAGCGAATCCCTGAAGCCAGCGCGAATCTCAAGGTGCTGTTTCAGGAAATTGAAACGTCGCCCATTTCTGTGACCGATGAGAGGGCAGAGCTGGTCCTCACTTGGCTGGAGAAGACCCGCGAGCTAGCGGAAAGAGCCGCGACGCTTGCGAGCGCGCTTGGACTGCAGCTGCCACGGTACATGGGAGACCTCGGTGTCGTCCACGAGTTAGCGGCACAGATTTACGACTCACCACCGCTCGTGCCCTCCTGGCTCACGGGTCTTGGTGTTGCATCCCTGGTGAAATCGCTCGACGAGTTGGAGGACTCGCAACGCGCCGAGCGCGCTGCGAGCGAGGCGTCGAACGTGAGTTTCCTTCCGTCGATTAGTGACATCGATGTCACTCCGATCAACGATCGTTGGGACGCGCTCCCGGGTTGGCGGCGCGCCATCGTCGGGCCATCGGCCGAGGACCGCAAATCGATTGCGCCGCACGCTCGGGTTAAACCCCGCGCGGCGGTAGGTCTGGTAAACGCAGCGCTAGCGTGGCAGGAGGCACGGCAGCGACGTGACAGAGCAGCGATAGCTGTGAACGACATCCTGAGTTTCGTTCCTTCCGATGATTCGACGTGGGCGGCCGCGAGGCACGTCGTTGCCCGTGCCGAGTACGTGCTAGCGCGCAACGGTGAACCGAACGCCGCAACCCTGCGCGAGACGCAAGCCAGCACATTCGGTTGGCAGGCGATCGGCCGTTCTATCGACGAACTGGCTCAGCTCATCGTCGAGCACAAGTCGCTCGCTCGCGCGGTGGGACCGGTCGTCGATGATGACAGTCGTCCGATTGCGGAGACAACTGACCTCGTCGGTCGATTGCTGGCGGAGGCGCAACACGCTCTGGCCGCGGCGCGTCCATTCGCGGATCAGGGAGCGCGCAGTCTCCAGCTGGCGCGGCAACTGCAGGCCGACGCAGACACAGCTGGTGAGATGTGGCGCTCGACCGAGGCAGCAGTCGTCCAGCTAAACAAAGAGCTTCCGGGCCTGGGGACCCAGATCACAGTGGAGTGGCAGCAAGAGACAGCTCGACGAGCCGAATGGACCCTTGCTCTACGGAAGAGCCTGGGTGACGTTGACCGGTCGCCGATGCTCCCGAGCCTGGCCACGATCGCGTGGAGCGATTCACTGTCGGCGGCGGGGGGACGATGGGACTCTGCGCGCAGCACGTTGATGAAACACTTCGGACGAGAGGTCTATCGCACGGAGCTTGATGACCCCGATGACGCTGCGTCAGTTTTGAAAGAGTTGGCGGATCGTCTCGACGAAGCACACACCCTTTCTGAAGCGCGGGTTCTCCAGACGGGCCTTCGTGACTTCGGTCTTGGTGACGTCATTGACGCGCTGGCACAGTCCACCGTAGAGGCAGCCGATGTCGCAAATCTCGTTCGGGCAGCGACGCTATCGGCGTGGCTAATTGAGGTCGAATCCTCTGACTCCCGGCTACGGTCCAAGCTTCCGCTCGATCGCGATACGATTTCGGCGCAGTTCCGTGAACTCGACAGGGCATTAGTTGATCAGGCGGCGGCGCGAGTGCTGTCGAACTCCGTGCGCCGCCGTCCCACAACTCCATCGGCGCAAACTGCTCTAATCATGGGAGAGGCGGAAAAGAAAAAGCGACACATTCCCGTCCGCGATCTCATCGCGCGTTCACGCGACGTGATCCAAGCAATCCACCCTTGCTTCATGATGAGCCCACTGGCTGTATCGCAATATCTGCCGCCGGACATCGAGTTTGACGTGGTTATCTTTGATGAGGCCAGCCAAGTGCCGCCAGGCGACGCGATCAACTGCATCTATCGGGCGCGTGCCGTGATCGCGGCCGGCGACCAGAAGCAGTTGCCGCCCACAGCATTCTTCGCGTCGGCTCAGTCGGCCGACGACGATCTCGATGCTGAGGAGGATCTCGCAAATGACTACGAGTCGCTCCTTGATCTCATGAAGTCGAGCGGCGCGTTCACAAGCATCAGCCTTCGATGGCACTACCGCAGTCGGCATGAGCACCTCATCGCCTACAGCAACAACTCGTTCTACGGCGATCGACTCGTTACCTTTCCTGGCGCCTTAGACGTGGTCCCAGATGCTGGAGTGAAACTCCTCAAGGTAGACGGCACCTACAGGCGCTCGCAAGGGCAAGACAACCCGAAGGAAGCCCTTTTTGTGGCAGGTCGGATGATTCATCACCTTGACACACGCCAGGACAAGAGCCTGGGAGTCGTCGCGATGTCTGCCGCCCAACGAGATGCGATCTCGAACGCACTGTTGATGAAGCGTGCTGAGCGACCGGATCTCGATGAGCAATTCGTCGAGAGCCGCCTCGATGGCATTTTCATCAAGAGCCTCGAGGAGGTCCAGGGCGATGAACGAGATGTCATCATCATGTCTGTGGGGTACGGCCCTGACGAAACTGGCACTGTCTATCGGAACTTCGGGCCCATCAATAAGAAGGGCGGCGAGCGACGACTCAACGTCGCGGTGACTCGTGCCAAAGAGCTCATCGAGGTCGTGTCCTCGATGTCGGCGGGTGACATCGGAGACATCCCGAGCGCAGGAGGTCGGCACCTCCGTCGCTATCTCGACTACGCAGAGCGAGGACCTGTTGCGCTGGCGATGGAGCTCGGATCGGAAGGCCTCGGGACTGACTCCCCATTCGAGGATGCTGTCATAAGCTCCATCCGGTCTTGGGGCTATGACGTGCAACCGCAGGTCGGCGTCTCAGGGTTTCGCATCGACATCGGCGTCAAACACCCCCAAGCACCTGGCGTGTTCATGCTGGGCGTCGAATGTGATGGCGCAATGTACCACTCGTCGAAGACAGCGCGCGACCGGGATCGGTTGCGCCACGAGATTCTCGAAGGGCTGGGATGGCACCTTCACCACATTTGGGGAACCGACTGGTATCGGAATCGTGAGCGCGAGGAAGCCCGACTCGAGGAGCTGCTACAAACCCTCCAGTCGATGGAGCCAACCGGTCGATTGGGGCAACGCCGCGCAGCACCAGCTGCGCCGGTCATCGCCGTCGAGTCCCAGGAGTTCGACGTCCGGGCGCGGCCAGATTGGATGAAGGACTATATTCCGTATCGCGCAAAGAAGCTCCGCGCATTGGATTGGACTGACTCAAGTAACGCTCGGCACCTCGTCCCGTTCATTGAGGCCGTGGTTGACGCTGAAGGGCCCGTCCACATTGAGACCATCAAGGCGCGACTTAGAGAGCACTCTGATCTTGAGCGAGTCAACAAACATGCGCTCAGAACAGTCGATCGCGCCATTGATCTTGCGGATGTCACGGTTGATGATCTCTTCGTGCGTAAGCCTCGTCGCCGCATCGTGGAGGCGCGGGTAGCGGGCGGGCGAACAATTCAGCAGGTACATGACGCCGAGTTTCGACTGGTAGTCGTGCGGATGCTTGAGACGCAAGCAGGTCCGACACGCGATGACATGATACTCGCGGTCGCACGTGGATTCGGGTGGCTCCGGACTCCCTCAGAGGCGGGCGGCAGAGTCAACGCCGTTATCGACGAGTTGCGTGACGAAGGGGTGCTGTCGGACGCTGATGGCATTTTGAGAGTGCGCACATGACCTGGCCTGCACATACACGTCATATCAAGCCACAAAATTCCAAGATCGGAAATAACGGTTGGCAAGGAAGTCGCAGCACTGATCGCCTTCGTGCCACGTCCAACTAATTCATCGCCGCCAGCGAAGTCACGTAGCTCGCGAACACGTAGGAGAGAGAAACAATGACCAAGTACAAGGTCACGCAGTCGGCAGTCACACAGCTGCTCGAAGATGTTCGCCGGGAGCAAATTGCGATCCCAGAGCTGCAGCGCCCATTCGTCTGGGACAGCGTCAAAGTCCGCGATCTCATGGACTCGCTCTATAAGGGCTACCCGGTCGGCTACCTGATCACTTGGCAGTCCGTCGGCGCGCATCTCAAGGGCGGCCACGTCGCGGCACATCAGCAGATCCTTATCGACGGTCAACAGCGCATCACCGCGCTTCGCGCGGCGGTCGCTGGAATGCCGGTGATCAACAAGCGCTACAAGCAGGTCCGCATCAGGATCGCATTCAACCCTGTCACCGAAGAATTCGCTACCGTAACGCCCGTTATCGCCAAAAATCCGGAGTGGATTTCGGATATCAGCGATCTGTTCAACTCAGCATCCACTTATGGCTTCGTAAAGTCCTACTTCGATCTGAACACCGTCGAGGATCCCTCGGCCGTAGAAGGTAACATCGCGCGCCTCGAAGCGATCAAGAACGCTCAGATCGGCATCATTTCTCTCAACGACGATCTCGATGTCGAAACTGTGTCCGAGATCTTCATTCGGATCAACTCGAAGGGCGTTCCCCTTAGCAGCGCTGACTTTGCGATGAGCAAGATTGCCACCTACGGCGATCGAGGGCGCAACCTGCGCAAGCTGATCGACTACTTCTGCCACCTGGCGATTGCGCCCCACGCATACCCAGACATCGAACAGAACGACTCGGAGTTCGCGAACAGTCCCTATCTCCACAAAATTGCTTGGCTGCAGAATGAGTCCGAAGATCTGTACGACCCCGGTTACAACGATGTGATCCGTGTTGCGGGACTCGTGGGATTTAGTCGCGGCAAGGCCTCCTCGATTGTCAGCGCGCTTTCTGGACGTGACCCAGAGACCCGAAAGGTTGACGAAAGCCGCATTCCTGTTGCTTACGATCGGCTTGAGGCCGCTCTGCTCGAGATCGTCAAGAAATATCACTTCGAGAACTTCCTCATGATCATCAAATCGGCTGGATTCATAACGCCGGGCATGATCGGTTCAAAGAACGCTCTGAACTTCGCGTACGCGCTATATTTGCGGTTGCGAGCGGATGGCGATATGCCTGAAGGCGAACGCAAACGCATCGTCCGCAGGTGGTTTGTGATGTCGATGCTGACAAGCCGTCACTCAGGCAGCTTCGAATCGACGTGGGAACAGGACATGCGCCGCATTGCTTCTGTTGGGGCCGCTGCGTACTTGCAACAGATCGAAGAGTCAGAACTCACAGAAGGATTCTGGAGCGTGGCGCTCCCCAGCGCACTTGAGACCACCAGCACAGCAAGTCCTTACTTTCAAAGCTTCCTCGCTGCGCAAGTCGCGAGCCATGCGCGCGGGTTCCTGTCAAGGAGTATCACTGTCGCCGCAATGCATCAGCAATCAGGCGATATCCATCACATCGTTCCGAAGGCGTACCTGCAGGAGAACGGGTACGCGGATCGCGGCGACTACAACCAGGTTGCCAACTTCGTGCTGACCGAGACTTCTATAAACATCAGCATTGGCAAGCGTCCGCCCATTGATTACATGAGCGACATCTCTGGTCAAGTCAACTCGGGGCATCTCGTGCTCGGCGAAATCGTCGATGCTGGTGATTTGTCCGTCAACCTTGTAGAGAATGCGATCCCCATGAACATCAGAACGGTGACTGCGGCGGAGTATCCAGAATTCTTGCAGGCGCGTCGGCAGCTGATGGCTGCTGCCATACGCGCTTACTTCGAGCAATTGTGACGGGCCCCGCCAGAGCGAAGACCAGATCTCTGCACGCTTGGGGTGTCAGTTTGGCGCTTATGCAGTGGGCTCCATCGCTCTCTGTCGGTCTGGACCCAGGTCTGATCCGCCGGGTGCGCGGAGAGTGCGATCTTAATATTGGGATGGGAATGCCATGAGGCTCAATGAGGTGACCGTTAGCAACTACCGGTCCATCGCGAAACAAACTAGGTTCGCGGTCGGCGACCTGACGACCCTCATCGGGCCGAACAACGAAGGCAAGTCGAATCTTTTGCGCGCTCTCGCGATCGGCATGCACATGATTGAAAGATGGAGCACGCTGCCTGACCGGCTAGCAGGAAGGGAAGAGCTGACTGGCCTCGACGCTGTTTCTTTTCTGAACCGAGGTCGCATACCACGGTCGGCCCGTAGCGACGATGAGGTTCAAGGGTTCAGTTGGACCCGTGACTATCCGTTGCAGAAGCAGAGCGCAAAAGGCACGCAGCCGACGACGATTCGTTTCTCCTTCGAACTCGACGAGTCGGAAGTCGCCCGCTACTACGAGGCGACTGGCATTCGCAACAACGGCACGCTGCCGATTGAATTGAAGCTCGGCAGAAATACCGTATCGCTCGGGATAGTAAAGCCTGGTCGGGGCGCCGCCGCGCATAGAGCAATGGCCCGCGAGATCGCGAAGTTCGTATCCGAAGGCGTGGCATTCGTTTCTATCCCCGCAATCAGAACGAGCAGGCAAGCACAGTCCCTCGTGAACGACCTTGCCCGAATCAGATTGCAGAGAGTGGCACGATCCGACGAATATCAAGTACTCGCCAAGCAGATCAACGACCTACGCCGCTCAGCCGTAAACGAAATTGCCAGTGGGCTGACGATGTCGGTTAAGCGATATCTACCTTCAGTTGAAACCATCGATATTGAGACGGTCGATATCGCGTCGTCCGACGCAGTAGCCGATTTACTTATCAACGACGGCACCTCGACGTCCATCGATAGCAAAGGTGACGGTATTAAGTCCCTGGTGTCGATGGCTCTCCTTCATCAGATCGCTAGTGAACGATCGGAGCTTCAGACCATCATTCTTGCCGTGGACGAGCCCGAGGCTCATCTTCATCCGGCATCTGTTCACGAGCTGCAGACGTTGTTTTCGCAGCTGTCAGCATCGCAACAAGTAATCCTCGCGACTCATAACCCAATCTTTGTGAATCGGGAGGAGGTGCACTCCAATATTTTGGTTCGGGAGAACGAGGCGCGCCCTGCTCAGTCCGTCGACCAGATTCGTGAGGCGATTGGTGTACAGCTTCACGACAATCTCAATTCTGCGGAAAAAATAGTCCTTGTCGAGGGGCTCACAGATTGCTCGTCGCTACCCACGATGCTCGAGGCCATAGCGCCTGGTTGGCGAGACCTCGTGTCGTCCGGTCGCGTGGTATTCAAGGCGACGAAAGGTTTGGGGAAGCTCCGTTCACATATCCAAAGGGAAAAGTCGACGCTGTGCCAGATCTTCGTCATTGTGGACGGCGACGCTCCAGGAAAAGAGGAAGCCGCCCGCGTAGTCGAAGAGCGGCTCCTGCCTCCGCGAAACATATTTGTCTTGAACGATGGGCAACGTAGGCAGTCAGAATTGGAGGACTTGATCTCGCCCTCTGTCTATTTGAGTGCGCTAAGCGTCAAGTTCGGCAGGACTTTCACTGCGTCCCACTTTAGTAGTCGGTCCAAAAAGTGGGCGGATAGCTTCAGTGACGCCGCCGCAGTTCTCGGCATCGTCGTTACTCAGGCGACAGTGGATATGGCCAAAGTGGCGGTATCGGTGGCAGTGCACGAGAGCGATGGTGTGGACTTGATTCGACCCGACGCGCGGGCCTCGTTGGATGCGCTCGATGCGCTCCTCCGTGGCCCATCGACTTGACGGCGTAACTAAACGCGGCAGCCGCCGACGAACGTTCTTCCCTGCTATTGCTAGCGGACATCTCAGCGCCACCGACGTACGTATTCCGAAATTACCGTGAGAGAAGCAGTGCACGCAGGCATCCGCGATGAGCGACGACCGTTGAACGCAATCGGCCACGCTTTCCTGCATCCGAGATAAATACCTGGATAAAGGCATAAATCAGAGCCTAGCCTGGCGAAATGAGGGGCGGGCTGGAGCGGTGGAAGCGGGGCGTCGAATCGCGCGGCGTGCGGCAGGCCATCGCCTACGCGCTCGAGGGAACATGCGATGCACACCGCCCAGCAAAGACCGGCACCGAAGCGCTCGAACACTACGCCGAGGCATCCGACTCCACCGTCACGAGGTTCATCGTCGCCAGCGGAAGGATCGGCAGCGACCAACTCACAGCCGGGGGACTGCGTGTCTGGATCACCGGACACGACCCAATCACGGGGGAGGAGCGCGGGCGATCGCGGCTGAGCCCCGATGCTGATCTGCTCCTCGACGGGACGATCAACCACCCCAAGACCTACAGCGTCGCCGCATTGCTCAATCCGGAACTCGCCGCCGAGTTCGAGGCGCTGCAGGATCGCCTCCGCGATCGCATCCTGCTCACTTGGCAGACCGAGCTCAACGCGCGTCGCGGTCACAACGGACTGATCCGCGAGGACGTCGCCCGCATCGAAGTCGTCGAACTGCAGCACCGCCGCTCACGTGCGCTCGACCCGCACATCCACCGACACCTGTGGCTGAACATCAAAGTGCTCGGCACCGACGGCCGCTGGACCAACCTCGACTCCCGCTTCGCGATGAAGCTGCACACCGTCATCAACGCCGAAGGCGAACTCGCCGCGCGCACCGACCCCGCTTGGATCGCCGCCCTCGCTCGCCACGGATACACGCTCGACGGTGCGGGGGAAATCGCTGAGCTCGCGAGCGCTGTACGTCCGCTCTCACGTCGATCTGCGCAGATCGAGACCAACCGCGCACGGCTGATCGCGGACTGGTCAGCGACGAATAGCGGAGCGGCACCGAGCGTCGAGGTTCTGCAGCAGATCGACCGACGTGCGTGGGCGATTTCACGCCCCAACAAGCCAGCGCACCTCGATGAGGAGTTGTGGGTAGCGACTGTTCGTGACGAGGTCGCCGCCGTCGACGCGAACCTCATCGTCGAGCGATCCGCCGTCACGGTCAGCGCCGCGAACGTCGAGGAGCTCGACCTCGATCAACTCGCCGCGATGGCTGTGGTGGATTCTGATGCTCGAGCAACGTCGACAGGCGGACGGTTCAGCATCATAGATCTTCGCGCCGGCGCGATCCGGGCGCTTTCTCGTAGCGGGGTCATCGCCGACCGTGGCGAGCTCGACGAGACCATCACAGAAGTCACCGCTCGAGCCCGGGCGCTGACAGCGCGACTTGTGGATCGTGACGTGCCGGCGCACGTGAAGGCGTTCATGGCGGGTGAGACGGTGCGCGCGAAGATCCGGCTCGGATGGGGTTTCGAGACACTGGCGCAGCCAGGACGGTCGCTGCTTACAAGTGAGTTCCGACGTGCCGCGCCGGGAGAAGTTGAACTCGACGAGTCTCAGCGAGCCGCAGCATCCGCCATCGCGGGCTCGCATGGACTCGTCACCGTCACTGGTCCCGCTGGCACGGGCAAGACAAGGATGTTGCGGGTCGCCCTTGAAGCGCTTACTGCGCAGCGACGTCGGATGCTCGTCGTCGCGCCCACGCGCAAGGCCGCCTCGGTTGCCGCGCGCGAGGTCGGCGCTGGGGCATCCAGTCTCCACGCACTGCTCGCTGACTACGGCTATCGGTGGGGCAGGAATGACGCGGGTGCAACCGTCTGGACACGGCTGACCGTTGGTGACGTCGACACCGAGACGGGCGTGGTCTACGACGGACCGACGCGCTACCCGTTGCGAGCGGGCGACCGCATCGTCGTCGACGAAGCCGGCATGGTCGAACTGCGGGCCGCCAATGCCCTGACCGAGCTTGCGCTCGAACGGCGTGTCGGGCTCGTGATGGTGGGCGACACGCACCAGGCGTTGCCCGTCGGCCACGCGGGCGCAATGGGAACGGCCATCCGCCACGCTACGGTCAAGGTTGAACTTGACACCGTGCACCGGTTCCGGGATCCAAAGTATGCGGCGCTCACGTTGCGATTGCGGGATGCCGGTGATCGCGGGGATGCTGCCGAGGTCGCCCGGGACCTCGCTGAGCGCGGTCATCTCGAGCGTGTCGACCACCACGATGCTGCGCGCGATCGCATGGTCGAGGCCTACTTCGAGTGGCATGCGCGAGGTGCTCGCGTCGCGTTGGTCACTGGCACCAATGGCGAGGCGGATGCCATCAACGAGGCCATCCAGCAGCGGCGCATTGATGACGACGAACTCGATGCGCGGGTCATGGCGTGGGGGATGGGGGAACAGCGGATTCTCGTCGGTGACACCGTCCAGACGCGTCGCAATGATCCGCGCACGGGTGTCGAGAACCGCGCGCAGTGGGTTGTGCGGAGGATCAGCGACGACGGCATCGACCTCGCGTCGGTCAGTGACAGCGGCGAGCTGCGACGGGTCTCGGCCGGCTATGCATTCGAGCATCTGCAGCTTGCATACGCGTCGACGGTGCATGGGATCCAAGGTGAGACGACGGACGCCTCGATCGTCGGACCCGATGTGGATGCTGCGGGGCTGTACGTCGGGCTCACCCGCGGCCGGCTGCATAACGTCGCGATCGCGGTCGCGCGCACGGATGAGGCGGCGCGGGATGCTGTCGCGCAGTCGATGATGCGTGGGACGCCGGAGTTGACGATGCAGGATGCGGTGCGGGCGGCAGAGGCGGAGTGGCGAAGGGCTGCGCGGGATCGAAATGCGGCGATGGCGACCGGACCGGTGGTGGGAGCGTCGGGTGCGGGCCGCGGGGTTGGAATCTAATGCGTGCGATCTGTGGATGCAGTTGACCCAAATTTGCTTGGCGTCCACGACGTTTGGGCGTCGCGCGCGCTGCACGGATGACGCACCCTCACTGTGGTTACTGTTGTGCGGGCTATACGAGCATCGATCTCGCATAGTTCGCGGAGCGAAAATGAGCTGCAGTGTGAGCGCACAGGCCGACCGGTTTGAGGGCATAGCTCCTGCCACACAGGTGATTGCGAAGGCCTATCAGCTGTTCATTGTGCTGTATCGGGGCGTCGCACGAGGGCTGTACCGTGTGCTGAGTAGGGCGAGGGCGATGCGGGCCTCATTGATATGCGGCTAGGTCCGGGGATCGTTGCGCGACCATCTCAATCCTCACGCGTCTATACGAAAAGCCTCTTCGTACTCGTATCCCCCGAGGTGTTCGTAGACCGTAGTCGGCCTCATTCGGCTCCAGTGGTGGCCCAGAAGTACCGACAGCCCGAGAGGCCCAATCAGAAACAAGTGGATCCGTTCAGATCCGCCGAGTCGCGACCGGACGTGATCGCGCACGGCGGTCGCAATCGAATGTGCGACCGAAGCGTTTGCGATCGCTGTCGCACCGACGACGGGCGCGCTAACGACGTGTATCGAGGAAACAGGAAGCTTGGTGGCGTGGATCCAGTCGACCGCGTCCGTCGCGCCCGCATACGCGATCTGAACGATCACGCCCAAGTCGGTGCCGTTGCCAACCGCGATCTCCTCATAGACCAGTTCCACGGAACTCACGGGCGTCTCCGACGTCCACAGTTGAGCTCGCTGTTTGACGGCAACCGTGTATCCGCGCACCATCCTCATTTCGGCGCCGACCAGAAATCCGACGGCTTGTCGCATGTAACCGGTCACGAGGACGCGTCCCGGAGCCAGGGATCGCGCAACGCTTGACACCTCCTTCGACAGTTCGACCCATGTGTAGGGGACGAGGGGTCGAATGCGGCTGTAAGGCGAGTCGCCTTCCATGCGATCGACCCGATCTATCGATGCGGCTGACTCGGCCGCAAGCGGGTCGTGGTCGACCGTCGCTATCGATAGCGTCTTCCACGGCTCGGTGGCCACAAGCCCCATCTCGTCGATCGCGGCCGTGATAGCGCCCAAGGACAGTTCACGCTCGCCGGCGATCACGCGGTCAGCTACCCAATCGAGGCCGAGTTGGAGCGCGCGATCATCGTTCGCGAGTCCATTCGCGCTCATGAGCAGTTGCGCATCAGACCGCAGTTGGCCCACGTCGCGCCCCGATTCAACGTGGAAATCTTCAAGGAATCGCTCGAGTACGTCCAGACCCACGTCTGCAGCACTCGCCCAGGCGGCACGGGCACGCCCACGATCGGTATTCGGACTTCCCTGCAGCGCGCGGGGGATTAGCCGCCCGTCGCGACCGTCACGATCTCGGAGCAGAGTGTCGCCGGGATCGATCTGTCGATTCGTGAGTAAGCGGATTTCGGTAGGTGAACCGTCAGCTGTTAACGTCCGATGCGTTTCGACGAGCTTGGCGAGGATCCGCCCACGTTGCAGATAGTCGATGTTGAGCGGAGAACTGGCATCGACTGCGTACTTGACCTGCGTGAAGGTATGCGGGGGTGATTCGCGTCTCAGGACGACATCGTCGGCGTTGCCGGCGCCGCGTGCTTCGACGCCGATCGAGATAAGTCGGTTTCCGCCGTAATCAACCTCGTGCTCGTGCAGAAGCTGCAAACAGGCACGCCACACCGCCAGCCACTGGTAGTCGTCTCCAGCGATCCGCACTCCTGTTGCGCTGGGCATCTGTGTCATAGAACAACTCCTAGGTAACGTCGAGAGCGACGGGGTAAATCGTGGATTTGAAGCGCGATTGGCGAACGGCGACGTGCGCGTCCGCGGTGATCGTGTTGCCATGGGCATCGACCATTAGAACGACGAGCGCAATGGGTTGGAGGACCTGCTTAGCCACCGCTCTGATGCTGGCGACATCTGTCGCACTCGCCGGCACAGGCGAAGGGTGCGAGTGCCATTCGCCGACGTAGCCGATCCAGGGGTGATCTGCGTTCCGCAGGTAATCAGCCAGCGTCTTGTTTGCGGGGCTCTCACGTCGCCAATAGCCGCGTCCGGTCGCGCGGTGATCGTGAACTACGAGGAAGGCGTCAAGGAAAATCATGCCGTCGGCCCGCCAACCAGTGAGGATGCCGCCGGTTTCTCGTGGGAGCGACTCCCGTGCGTGCCGACAGGCCAAATCGAACGCAGCGCGAGACGACTGAAAAGTTGAAACTTGCTCAGATGTACGCATGGACGGTCCCCGCGGCCACGGATGCTGGGCGGAGGAGAAGATCGATCGCGAGTCTCGCGGCGAGGGACGCCGCTTCGTTCGCCGCATATGGCGGGGTCATGGATACTGGGTCGCCGCAGCCCGCCTCGAACACCAGTTTGGCTACAGTCGCGTCGAGCTCGACGGCGGGGATTGGCTCTCCGCGGACGGGAGGGATCACGTCTGCGCGAACAATCCTGCCCTCGTTCTGGAGAGATGCGCTTACGATGTGGACGCCGAGAGTGCGCGCCGCGTCAGCCAGCATTGCGGACGCAGCACCGTCTGCGGAAGCGTCAATGACCAGGTCGTACTCGGCTAACAACTCGGGGACTTCAAACGCGTCCCGCAAACTGCGAGTATCCACCTCAACCTCTGTGGTGCTCCCTGGTCGCTGATCTAGAACGTACTTGATCGCTGTTACTTTCGGGAACCCCGCGAACTGTGAAGCCACGAGGTGCCGCACGGAATTGCCGGGGCGGAGCACATCCGGATCGCGAATCGTGAGGGAGCCGACTCCGCTACGCGCGAGGTAATCGCAGATAAACGAACCAATGGACCCGGCGCCGACGACCAGCACCCGCTTTGCGCCGAGCGACTGGACGTCATGCCCACCGCGAAGTGCGAGGGTTGAGTGCGCGATCGACGCGCTCGGTACGGACCTGAGTTGGAAGCCAAGGCCATCCTGAACGAGGAAGAGGGCAACAGCGCCAACTGCTCCCTTCCGCGAGTACCGAAGCATCAGGAGATCGATGTCGCCACGATCGGCTCGCCCGACCAGGGTGGACGCGGCTTCATCGTCGAGGAGCGAGATCAGGTCTTCCCAACCACGCGGCGGTCGCTCTGGCTCTCCAATATCGGTGATGTAGCCATAGAGCCGGTTCCGTCGGCGGTTCGACTTCCGCGGCCTGGCCCCAGCTCCTGCTAACACGATTCGTGGGCCTTCCACGTTGAAACGCACGAGTCGATCAACAAGCTTGTCCATCCGCTCGTCGTAGATGACCAGTGACATCTCATCGAGCGGCTCGAAGTATCGCTCTAGGTCCATGTCGGGGGCGTCCGCAGGCCATCCATGATCGGTGGCCTGCAGCCATAGGTTGATAGTTGCGCAGAGGTCGGCGGCATCGAGCCAGGGGAGACTCCCGCGTCCGACTTCTGGGTAAAGGCACATCGCCCCATCGAGTTCACGATGCCAAGAAGCCGGAGTATCTAGCGGCGGGAACACTCTCGGTGGAGTAAATGGGAAGTCCGGCCCAAGCTGGATACGGATGTGGTGTTCACTCTCACCCATCTGGACCACGCTTTCGAACTCTGAATCCCCAGCGGGTCGCCAACCCAGGTGTTCGAGGCTCTCGCCAAACACCACTCGCGTAGCCGCGATTCGCTCCTCCCAGAGAGTCATCCGAAGCGTCTGTCGCCGGCGGGCACCATTCGCTCGCCTGCGGTGATTGGTCCGGCGAACGCCTTCTTTTTTCCGTCTTCGTCGTATCCAGCGGGCATGGGGAAAACTATCTCACCATCGCCGTTGTTCCCCAGAGTGGATCGGTAGCCGATGGCCGCGGCACCAAGATCATCCGTGCGGTAGGCCTCCCTCGCGGTCGCGGCGGCGGCCTCGAACCGATCGCTTGCACTCTTCCACTGCAGGTCTGTCGCTCGAAACTTGGCGTACTGGCCAGGCATACTGGGGTCGGGCAACGCGCGACCCCAGCTGACTTTGTCGCAAAGGTACTCCGCGATCGACTCCAGTCCTGTAACGAACGCGTGAGCTTGCGAGTCCCACTGCACCGCTCCGCGTGAACAAGCGTCATATAGGGCAAGCTCGACGAACAGCCCTCCGGGACGTGAGTCGAGAATGGCGCGCCGAGCTTGGCGCAAGAGCTTGACGGTCGGCACATAGAGCCCGTCCATTGACGTATTCATATCCGTCTTGAGTGCGGTGAGCTTCTCGGGATTCGTGCTCTGCCATTCGTCTGTGTTCTTCTCTGGGATCTCCCAATAGCCGTCGAAACGCTCTCGAGCTGGAACCACGTCGACGTACAGACCATCAAACTCCGGGAATGCGACCTGCAATGACCGCGCCTGACGGCGAACGCGAGGTGCGCCAGATTCGTCCCGCCCGTACTCTGCCTCAAGGACCTGGAAGAAGGCGTTCAGCACGTCTTGCCCCGACAAAGTGGAGTCAGCCGACAGCATCCGGCAGAACATGTCGACATCCTTGACCCGTCGAATCGATACGTCTCGCTTGTAGGACCCGATCAGAACAGGAGAAAGATCCCAGTCCTTCAGCACGTTTGCACTAGACAGCACCTCGCGCACCGAAGCGTGCGCCAGGGGCGCGTTCTCCTTGTCGACTGACGAGGGCTCTACCATTGTCAGTGCGTTAGCAAAACAGCTACTCAAGTTCGCCATTATTCCCCCAACGTGAGCCATCCCCAGGCTCGTTGACATCATGCTACGCAGTGCCACCGACACCGACACCGACACCGACACCGACACCGACACCGACACCGACACCGACACCGCCACCGGTGCGCAGTCAGTCGGAAGCCGACGATATGGTCCTTTCGTGGAGTTCTTTGAGTCAGCGCGACTGAGGGTGGCGCGAGCACGCCAGCACGGCAATGAAATGTCCGAAGCGTGGAACACCTACTTGGAACCTCACCCGTTCGAGTTCGAGCTTGTGCGCGACTCCGATACGACATACTTGCTTCGCATCGAACAGACAGAGCCGACGCCGCTGTTGCTGCCGGCGCTGTTCGGTGAGTGGCTGTTTAACCTGCGGTCCGCGCTGGATCACGTCGTATGGGCGAGCGCAGTGCACGCCTCCGGCCGGATGCCCCCGCCAGGCGAGGCGGGACTCCAGTACCCCATTTACGATGAAGTGACTGGATGGGACCGGAACGCCTGGCGCCTGCGACCTCTCGCCGCGCACCAACAGGAGATGCTCCACACGATGCAGCCGTTCAGTTCTGACCCTGATGCCAACTACCTGGGCTGGATCAATCGGCTAGCCCGGATTGATCGTCATCGAAGGCTCAACGGCTGGACAGCGCGGGTGGCAGTGGCTGAACCCGTTCTGGCGGTGCCCAGCAGGGTGAAACCGCGTCTGGAATGGGGTCGGCGCATGTTCATTAGGGGGCGGTGCGACTTCGCACGCGTGACGTTCCCCGATCGCGGTTCCGCCGACGGGGTTACCTTCAACCCTCGGGTCGGCATTGATCCCGAGATCACGGAGTGGGGCGAGTCACCTTTCTGGAGTCGAATTAGGTTCTCGGAGCGATTGCATCTGATGTCGGTCTTTGTCGCCGCCGAGATCGACGTGTACGACTTCGACTGCACGGGCTCCGCCGAGGCGCGGCGATCGGTGACGAATTCATTCGCCAGCGAGTCGGAAGCTCGCCGGGCAACCGGCATATTTCCCCCCATCGCCCACGAAGAGCAGAAGCTGGCGACATGGACCGAGGCAGTCGGAAGCAACTCAACCCCCGATGGGTACTTTGGACGCGGTTTCCCTCCGCACGGCACAGGCGATGCAGCGACAGGAGAGGACTCGGAGTATCCATAGCAGCGTTCGCCTCCTCCTCGCACTGGTCCGTCTAGCGAGCGTCGCCTGAATAGCCATCATGTGTCGCGCGCCTTGCTATGACGCTGTCCGGGGCGAAGCTTCCACAGCAGTGGGCGCGCGACAGGGGCTGGGTTTCGACAGCAAAGATGAACGCCGCCCCGATCAATACACCGATGAGAGATGACCGCACAAGAGTCAGGACGAATGTGCTCACCAACAGGAAGATGAGCGTCATTGGCGCCGCTACCAACGTGAGTCCCAGAACATAGCTGAAGAACGAACGCCAGAGCGGGCGCGGTGCGGATACAGCAGCCATCCGCGCGACAAGCTCGTCACGCTCGGCGGCCAGCAGGAACTGGACGCCGTGTTCGCTGACGCTCCTAATCACCCAACTGGTCCCGGAGTCTTCGGCTCGGCCGGTTGGGAACTGACGTTGTTCGAGAACAGCGTCCTCGAAGGGGCATGGGCCTCAATCCCACTCATCCGTTTCATCGACGAGTACCGCGAGGCGGTGGGCGAGGCCGACGGGGAATCTGCGTAGCGCTCTGTCAGATATCGCTCGCTGCCACACGCGGGATCGAACTCGTGCTTTAGCCGAGGTCCTTGGCCGAAATCGAGGTGTCGTCGCGCGGTTAGCTTCGCTCAACGGGCATCGCTCGGACAGGGATCCGCATTGAAACGGATTTGAACGGGGGCTGATACCTTCGCCTTCATGACCTGGCTCGCCGTTCATCTCACCCCAGTCGATTGACGCAGATATCCACAAGGCAATCGCCCTGGCGGGTGATCCTCGGAAACCTCCCCCTTGGGCCGCAGGGCTGAGTGCCGGCATCCGAAACGAGAACAGACGATGGAAGACGGATTCGCCCAGGGGAGTCGTAGAAGTCAACTTCATCGGACCAACAGCACTGGGGATCCTCGATCACAATGTGACGATGCCGGACGGAACGGTCGTGCACAACCCGCTCCGGGTACTGCCTAACGACGGCGGCAGTGAGGTTGCCTTCACGCTCTTTAAGGGGTCGGACGTGACGAACGCAGAGTTCGAAGCGGATGCTGAACTCGTTCGCGACGACCTCGAACGCGTCAGGACCCTCGTCTGACGGCAACTGACCCGGTCAGGGACTCTCTGTCCGGGGCGGTGAAGTGTCACGGGCGTGTCTGTCTCGACGGCGAGCCCAGCCGATCACGAGCAGCAGGCGTTCAGGCTAGCAATGCCCTTTGTCGACCGTGTCCGCTACGCTGGCGCCCATGCTCGAAACCTCTACGATCCTTGCCTGGACACTTCAGAACGAGATTACGACGCCCGACGATATTGCCGACTTACTTGTCGAAGGAGAGTCCGCTGTCGCGTCATTTAAGACGTTCCGAGACTCAGCGACTTTTACGACCAAGCGACTGATCGTCCGAGACGCTCAGGGCATCACCGGGAAAAAGATCGAAATCTACTCGCTGTCGTATAGCTCGATCAATATGTGGTCGACAGAGAACGCGGGTGGCATGCTCGATCGCGATGCTGAGGTTGAACTCTGGACTCGCGCTGGCCACATCAAGGTGAAACTGACCAAGGGCGCAGATGTGCGTCGAATCGACAGCCTCCTCGCTTGGGCGATACTCCACAACCACTGAAGAAGTTGGATCCCGCGCTGCGCGGCGGGTCCTCATCCGCGACGCAGGAGCACCAGCGTGGCGTCGTCGGCTCAGGCAGAGCGGCGATTCACGTCGATCCCGAAGACCCGTAGCAGCTCGGCGCGGGGGATCATCCGTCGCGCGCCGAGCTGCACCGTGGGGATGGTGCCGGTCTCGATTCCTTGCTTGATCGTGCGGTAGTCGACGCCGACGAGCCTTGCAGCATCCTTCATCGTCAGAGCAAGCGACTTTGATGATGTATTCATGACCTTCTCCTTCGCTGGGTAACAGATGTCATCACTTGCTCACGGACTGTACACCCATGAAGCGCCGATGTCATCACTTGCTCACAAATCCGAAAACTGCGAGACTCGCACCATGCCCGAACTCTCGATCACGCACGTCGACCCCGAGATCCTCGACGCGGGCGACGGAATCCACATTCCGCGTTCGTGGGTCGCTGTCGTCACCGGTCTTCCCGACATACCGGGCGCGGTGCACACACAAATCGTCTACGACGCGACCCTCCGCCGCACGGTCGCCGACTCGGTCCGCGTCGAACGAGGCGGCGAAGGAGACGAGGTAACCACCACTCTGCTGCGCGACATCCGCGTTCAGGCGATCGTTCAGTGGGCGTCGAAGAGTGTCGTACGCATCGATCGCGATGGGGGAGACCCTGAGCGATATCTGGAGTACCTCGACCGGCTCCGCGCCGACACGAATCGAACCGACGACCAGAACCTGCGCGAGGCCGTCAGGCTCTACCGGCTCGCGTCGGTGGTCAACTCCAGTCCGCTCAAGCTTGTCTCGGACGAGCTCGCTGTGAGTGTCAGCACCGCGACTCGCATGATGAATCGCGCCCGCGTCGCGGGTCTCGTCGACGACGTGACCAGCCGCGAGGTGTGGGTGATTGCTCGAGACCAGCAGCTCCGAGAGCAGGCCACCGGCCCAGCCACCGGGCGGAGCTCGTCGGGACCATTGATCGGGTTTTGACCGACATCGAAGTAATCAGACCGTAGGCTGAATTGCAGACGAGCTGGCAGCCATCGGCACGGCACCAGATCCTCTCGTTTTCCACGGCGCAGCGCGATATAATCGGAACAGAAATGCTTTTCGCGTGAAGAAATCCGTGGGCATTTTCAGAATTTGATCGAATCTCGCCGCCCGTGGCCACTCCGACCGGGCCTGTGCTGAGATCACCCACATTTCGCCCACGTTTGCCGAGAATCTGCTTGTTTCTTGATGTATATGCTTGTTGTCGTATCATGCGAATAGCCGCATAATTACGCGGTTTTTGAGGCTATTTGGAGGTCGACATATGCCTCTGCTGGCATTTCGATTCCCCCCATCTCCACCAGCCGTTGTCATGAACAATGGGTCCAAAGTCCGCGTGAATATGCGAGACTTTGGACCCTTTGTGGTGCCACTCCCAGGGGTGATGCCTGCCGCTACAGGTGCGGGTAGGCGGTCACCGAGGAATCCAGTGGGACCGTCCAGTACGAGCTCTCCCAAGCCACCGTGCCACCAGCAGGGACCCGGTCAGTGTAGGTGGAATTCACGCCGACAATGTTCCCGGTGCTGTCGCGGGCGATCAGGTCGATCGTGACAAAGTCTTGGTCGTTCGAGAAATCTGACACCAGCTTTCCGGTGACCGTCATCCAGTCGTACTCGGAGCCGGTGACGATGTCCGTTATGGTCATCGTCCCCGTTTCGGATGCGGGGGAGTAGGTAGCCTCGGTGGCCATCGGGACACGCACTTCGATGTAGTCGATGACCCCAGTGCCGATGTCGTAGAAGTCGCCCACGTACCAGCTCTCTCCTGAGAGGATCGTGGTGTAGGTGCCGCTGGTGTCCAGCAGTACCCCTGCGGCATCGTATGCCTCGACAGAGATTTCTGCGAACGAGAAGACGTAGTCTTCGTTCGGATTGGTGACCTGCACGGCGTACCAACCCCAGCCATCCTCGGCGTTCACGCCAAACGTGGATTCGCCGAGCACTAGCTCCTCGACGGCCACGGCAGCAGGCTCCTCAACCGCAGGATCTTCCTCCTCGGCGGTATCGGCGGCGCTCACGTCTTCGGTCACGCTGTCCTGGAACGCATCGTCCACGGCGCCAGCAGCCAGAGCGATGAATACAACCATTCCCACGATTGTGCCGATGACTGACACGATGATCGCGGTCAGCCCGGGCCACTTGGGTTTGCCTTTCTGGAAAAGGGCGACGATGCCCAGGATGAATCCCACCGGCAGCAGCACCCACCCCAGGATGAAGGCGCCGGGGATGCAGGCAAAAATGAACCCTACTACGGAGATAGCCAGGGCTACGATGCCAACAATGCTCTGGGTCTTCTTCGATCCCTTCTCTGGCTCCGGTGCGACCGTGGCGGCCGGCGCTGGCGCCTGTGTGCTGGCAGCAGGGCGGACCTGATCGGTCCAGGCGCTGCCATCGTAGTATCGCTCCTGGCCTGGCGCGTTCGCGTCGGGGTACCAGTTCGCCGCGTAGGCGCTCGGCTCGTTTGGGTCAGACATAAGGTTCCTTTCGGTGACCGAGCCCCACGCTCGGTCGTTCTTCAGATCCTAGAGGGAATGGACGACACAGTCCGCTTCGGATGCATCGACCTGCCAGCGCCTTTTCGTTGTAGCTCAGCTACCCCAGACCTCTTCAACAGGCAGTGAGCGACCAAGAACGTTGCAGGCGGCGCGGTGCCCAGATGCTAGCGCCGCAGGCACTGTAGCGGGGTCATCGGTCCAGGTCGCTTCGCCCGCGAGGTGAAGAACTCTTCCGACAGGAGTCGCGAGCGCATCGTGGTCAGCCGTTGTCGAGCCAACCTTCATGAAGGCGTACGAGCCGTGAGAAAAGGGGTCGTCTTGCCAATGGGTGATGTGCACATGCCATGGTTCTACGACAACATCGCCGTAGAGCCGACGCAATTGATCGAGCACCGATTCGACTACTTGCGCTTCGCTCCAGCCACGAATCTCTTGGGCGGTGGGGCCAGCGGCGAATGTCAATAAGGTGGGCTCGCCGTGCAAAGAGGTGAGGTCGTACCAGGAGTGCCAACGGCGGGCTTCGGGGCCCTGCTGGCGGATTGCATAGACGTCCGCATCCCAGAACCTTCTCTCGAAGCGCAAGATGATCTTTTCGAAGGCGTTCATCTGCAGCCGAGAAAGCGCCCCTGCGTTCGGCTCCGGTAGCGCTGGATCAATGACAAAGCCATCGGATTGCAGCACCCCGACAGGCACAGTGATCACTGCATTGTTTGCTGTAAACATGCCTTGATCTGATGACACTACGACGCCCTTGGTCGACCAATGCACCTTCGAGACCACGTGTTGAAGACGCACGTCGATGCCCTCGGAAAGATGTTGAGCCAATCGGTCATAGCCGTCGGGAAACACGACCTCGTCACCTTCGATGAAATCGTCGTCGAGGCCGTGCGCTGCCAGATCTTCGATCCATGCGCCGTACTGTTCTTCTGACCGGTGTTCCATGTACTCCCGCACGCGCAACGCGCGTTCGTCATCCCATCCCTGCGCAACGATCGCACTCTCTGTTGCGTCGCGGTAGGAGTCATCTGGCGCAGATCTGGCCACTACCTCTGCGAGCGTGGCGTCGACCACATGGATGTCTGTAGCGAAACGGCGTGCCTCAGCATCCGAAAGTCTTTGACCATCAGCGCTGTAGTAGGCGATCGGACGGCTATCTGGCTGATAGCCACCAACAGTGAACTCCATCGTCGGCATGTTGAAGGCGGTTGCCGCCGCAGCCACCGGCTCGTCGACGGTTCCATGGATCCATGAGGCACCAAGGTCAGTGACGAGATCTTCGTTGCGGTCGGTCCACACGCGTCCACCGACGCGGTTTCGAGCTTCGAGCACGACTACGCTCATGCCGGATTTGCTGAGAAGCCGCGCAGCGGTCAGCCCGGCAACGCCGGCCCCCACCACGATCGTGTCGTGCTGTTCCATTCTCCGCCTCGTTTCACCGCGGGCTTCGTCCGCACTCTGACGGTAGCGCTCGTGGGCATCGTACGCGAGAGCATTTGATCGCCTCATCGGATGTGCCGCGTTCGGCACTAATCGCGGTCTACGACTCGCCCTTTGGCCATTCGATGAGCAGGAGGCCCTGCTTCGTGTCAGAGAGAATGACGATGCCCTCGGTGAACAGATATGTGACGCCGTAGCCATCGACCGGCGCGAAGGCCGTCTCCGGATTCTCGGTGATGTAGACGCCCTCGGGCGCTTCTTCACGCACCCAGCCTTCCTGCACAAGTGCAGCCTGACCTGCCGCGGCGTCTTCGTCACTGATCTGCGCCCAGCCGAACTTCTGCAGTTGGTCGCTCTGTGTGCCGGAATAGTCAGCCCAAATGCACTGCACGCCGTCAGCTACTTCAATGTTGCCGAGATAGAAGGTTTCCGCTTTCGCCGTCCATCCGATGCTCATGAAGTCGTCAACGACGTTCTCGCCGATCATCTCTTCACAGGTGGGAGTGACAAGAACCACGGGTTCCTCGGGTTCCGCGGTGCTGTCCGTGTCAACCACGCCAGCGGTGGGAGTTGCTCCGGAACTGGCTTCAGCGCTCGGGGTACTCTCGGCAACGTCGTCGGCTGAAGCGCAACCTGTGGCGAATATGGCGGTCGTGAGAGAAAGGGCGACGATCGCGCCGAAGCGGGTACGGAACGTGAGCATGGGGCGGTCTCCGGGGGAGGGGATCGTGGTCAAGAACGGTGGAGCAACGTCAGGTAGTCGTCGTGCAGAATCCCGTTGGTGGCAAGTGAGGAACGTTCACTAAGTGAGTCGTTGCCCGCGAACGATGTAAAGCGTCCACCTGCTTCGAGAATGATCGGAACATGCGACGCGATGTCGTACTCCTTCACTCCGAATTCCGCAACAAACTCCAACCGGCCTTCAGCGAGCAACATATAGGGCCACGCGTCGCCATACCCACGATCACGCCACACCGCGGAGGTGAGACGTTCGAGGGCCGGCAACTCATTAGCATCCCGCCACTGCTCGATGCTCTGAAAGCTAACACTCGACTCTGCGAGTGAGTTGATAGGCGAAACTGCTAAGCGCCGGGTGCCGCCGGCGGTTGTGTTGGTCCAAGAGCCCAAGCCAGTTGCGCCCCACCAACGGCGGCCGATGCCCGGTTGACTGACTACGCCCACGCGAGGGATCCCATCTATGGCGAGGGCGATCAACGTTGACCACATCGGGATGCCTTTGAGATAGTTCGCGGTGCCATCGATCGGATCGATGATCCACTGGCGCGCGGAGTCGCCGGTAACGCCGAACTCTTCACCGAAGATGCCATCGTTGGGCCGCTCTGCCTCGATGAGATCGCGGATCACTCGCTCGGTGGCAAGATCAGCTTCCGTGACATGCGTCGCATCGGCTTTCGTGCTGACCTCGAGATCCGGCGAATCGAAGCGGCTCATGGATGCTGAATCGGCCGCATCAGCAATGCGCTGGGCGAGTTCGAGGTCGTCAGTCAGATCGCCGTCAAACGGCTCTGCGAAGCGCGAAGGCGCGGCGGGGGAGGTCACCCTCCAAGATTACTGGCCGTTTGCGGGCTCGATTTCCGTGCCGCCCTATCGTGATGCTAATGTTGACCCTCGGTTCGGAAATTTCGAATCACGCACCTCTAGCTCAATCGGCAGAGCAACTGACTCTTAATCAGTGGGTTCTCGGTTCAAGTCCGAGGGGGTGCACGAAAATAGCCCTTTGACCTCTCGCCAGGTCGCAGGGCTATTTTTGCGCCCGCGCAGATCTCGTAGCCGAGCTGACGCGTTACGACGACACAGTGACTAGTGTGCGCTGCCACCCCGCAGAACCGTCTGGCGCGATCGGGGCGCGTTCCTCGATCTGCAGGTCACCATTCTTGTTCACGGCGCGAACCGATATGTAGTGGGTGCCGGGCTCAGCATCCCAATCCAAATACCACTGCACCCAGGTGTCGCTATTGATCGGCTCGGATGTGGTCGCGCTCTGCCAATCGCCGTCATCGATCTTCACTTCGACCCGCTCGATGCCAACCGTCTGTGCCCACGCCATGCCGGCGATTGCGGTGCGTCCGGCTGTGATCGGAGTGCCGGGGCGCGGTGTGTCGATGCGCGATGAGAACTTGATCGGGGCCTTCGCGCTGTAGCCGCGCGGCGTCCAGTACGCTTCATCGTCTGCGAAAGTCGTCACCTTTAGCTCAGTCAGCCATTTCGTGGCCGATACGTAGCCGTAGAGTCCGGGTACGACCATGCGCACCGGAAAACCGTGTTCGAGGGGCAAGGGTTCACCGTTCATACCCACGGCAAGGATCGCGTCAAGACCATCGTCGGTCAGCGATTCTAAGGGCGTCGAAGCGGTGAATCCATCGACGCTTCTGGAGAGCACCATATCTGCACCGGACTTCACACCGGCCTTTTTCAGCACATCTCGCACCGGGATTCCCAGCCAAATCGCGTTGCCAAGAAGATCCCCGCCCACCTCATTGGACACGCAGGTGAGGGTGATTGCGAACTCATCGAGCCCCATGCCAACCAGATCGTCGAAACTGAGTTGAATCTCTTCGTCGACCATGCCTGTGATAGTGAGGCGCCAACTCGAAGGGTCGATCGATGGCACCGTGAGCGCGGTGTCGACGCGGTAGAAGTCTTCATTCGAGGTGATCAGCGACGAAACGCCTTCGACGTCGAGTTCTGCGCCCGCGGGGATGGAGATGGTGCTCTTCGGAGCGGGAAGTTTCAGAGCTTTGCGGACTGAGTCAATCGACGAGGTAGCCACGTTCGCGACGCGGGCGCCGACACCGACCAGTACGGCTGAAGCTCCTGCGATCGCAGACACAGCGAAGAACGTTCGCCGATCTACGCTCTTACCCGAATCATCTTGAGCGGGGGAGTTGGTTGCGCTCAGGTCGGCCGCAGCCCACCGTCGCAGGCGCATGATCAGAAACCAGAGAAGGAAACAGCTCGCAACAGTGCCAGCGATAGCAGGAATAGCCGAGATTGCAGTCGCGCCAGCCCGCGTCACTATCGCGGCGACAGACAGTATTCCAGCGATCACAAGCGCGATGATGCCAAGCGGCGGCTTGAGAAATTGCAGTATCCCAGCGATCGCCGAAGCGATGAGCACGGCAAGACCGAGGCCCACGAGCAGTGCGATCTTGTCATACTCCCCGAATGTGGTGATCGCGAACTCTTTAAACGGCTGCGGCACGATGTCGATCACGAAGCCACCCACCGCGAGTATCGGACTCCCGTTTCGGTCGGTGATGAGAGCAAGCGCCTCGGCGACGGCGAGGAAAACAGCAGCGCTGATGACTCCCGCCAGTGCACTCCAGAGCCAGAACACGGCACGTGTTGTCGTCTTCGCCATCTCCTGGCCTCCTATCGCCAGGGTCTCCCAGCCTCAGGGATTGTTCGGTTCAAACCGTCAATCGGATTGGATGTCGGCGCGCAGGGCAATGCAGTGCGGAGGTCGCGATTGCATAACAGTGAGCGAACGTGAACTGTGCACCCTTGACCCGAGCGTTGGCCGAACCTAGTATTACCAGTACCTGAATCAGGTTTCAGGTTATTCGCACTTCAATGGTGAAAGGCATGCAAATGAGCGTTTCGAAAAAGTTGCTCCTAGGCTCCGTGGTCGCCACGGCCGCGATCGCTCTGGCGGCCTGCGCGCCACAGGCGACGACCGGTAGCGACACAACCGATGCGGCGGAGGCCTCAGAAGTCACAGTCGGCATCGTTACCAGCGAGAGCGGCGCACTCGCCACCTATGGCACGCAGTACCTTGACGGTTTCAATGCCGGTCTGGACTATGCGACCGACGGCACTGGAATGGTCGGTGACACGACGATCAACGTCGAGTATCGCGACGACGCTGGCGATCCAGACAAAGCTGTCACCGCAGTAAAGGAACTCATTGGTGAGGGTGTGAACATCATCGCCGGCACGGCGTCGAGTGGTGTCGCACTGGCCGTTGCAGAACAAGCCTCGCAGAATGAGGTGTTGTACATTTCGGGCCCTGCGGCAGCCGATGCCATCACCGGCATCAACGAATACACCTTCCGCTCTGGCCGCCAGAGCGCGCAGGATGTGGCGACGGCAGGAACATTCCTCGACGACATCGACGGAAGAACCGTCACCGTCTTCGCGCAAGATAGCGCCTTCGGCCAGGGGAACCTCGCCGCGGTCGAGCAGATCCTCGGTGCGCAAGGCGCGAGCGTCGAGTCAGTGCTCGTCGCAGAAGACGTCACCGAGTTCACTCCGTTCGCCCAGCAGGTGCTCGCCAGCTCGCCCGATCTCGTTTTCGTCGCGTGGGCGGGTGCAACCTCTGGCGCCATGTGGCAGGCCATGAGCCAGCAGGGCGTTCTCGACGAGGTGCCTGTCGTGACCGGTCTTGGCGATCTCGCCACCTTCGGTGCATATGGCGAAGCCTCCGAGCAGATCAGCTTTCTGAATCACTACTTCGCAGGCGCCAATGACAATGAAGTGAACACCGCAATGATCGAAGCGATCGAGGCAGATGGTGGCACTCCAGATCTGTTCAGTCCTGATGGATTCAACGCAGCGATCATGGTCGTGCAAGCGATCGAAGAAGGCCAGGGCGACGTCGACGCGATGATCGCAGCACTCGAAGGCTTTTCGTTTGAAGGTCCCAAGGGCACGATGACGGTGCGAGAAAGCGACCACGCCCTGATCCAGGAGATGTATCAGGTTCGGCTCGTCGCTGATGGTGACGGATACGTCGCCGAGCTGGTCGACACCGCCGCCGCAGACGCTGTTGCGCCTGCTGAAGCCCAGTGATCGGAAGCGCCCTAAGAAGATGAGCACCCCAGTTCCGTCCGAGCCAACTTCGGACAACCCGCCCAGAGGGGCAGCCCTCACTGTCGAGAGACTTGGATTGCAGATCGGCGGTGCGACGATCTTGAAAGATGTCGACCTCGATGTGTCAGCTGGATCGATCGTCGGTGTGATTGGTCCGAACGGCGCCGGCAAAACCACATTTTTCAACGTGGTTTCCGGACTGATGAAGCCGACGGCGGGACGCCTTCTTGTGGATGGCCACGACGTCACGAAGACATCGGTGCCAGCACGAGCGCGGGCGGGACTGGGGCGCACTTTTCAAACATCGAGCAACTTCCCGCGACTGTCAGTGCTCGAGAACGTGCGGCTTGCGGCCCAGGTTTCTCTTGGCGGGTCGACTTCTCTGCTGCGTTTTCCCAAGCGGTCGGATGCTGCGACCGAGCTCGCACTCGACAAGCTTGCGGCGGTAGGTCTTACGCACATGCAGAACGCTGCCGCAGGGGACATTTCGCATGGTGACAAACGCAAGCTTGAAATAGCCGTGTTGCTCGCGACTGACGCCAACCTGGTGCTGCTGGACGAGCCGATGGCCGGAGTTGCCTCAGGAGATGTGAAGGGTTTGGTAGAGAACATTCGCGAGATGCAGCACCAGAAAGGCTGCACGGTGCTGATGGTGGAACACCACATTGACGTGCTGATGGACCTAGTGGACAAGGTCGCGGTCATGTATTTCGGCAGCATCATCGCCTACGACACCCCACAGAACGTGATGGACAACCCCATCGTGCAGAAGGCATATCTGGGGACAGCCGCATGAGCGCCGCATCACCCATCCTGCAAGTGAGCCAGCTGCGATGCTCGATCGGGGGCCAGCAAGTCGTTGAAGATGTCACATTTGACGTTCCTGCAACTGGCATCACGGCGGTGTTGGGCCGCAACGGCGTAGGTAAGACATCCACGTTGCGTGGCATCCTGGGGCTCATACATCGCCGCGGTGAGGTGCTGCTTGCGGGCGAGCGGATCAGCGGACTCGCCACCCATCGCATTGTGCAGCGCGGGGTGGGCTATGTGCCTGAAGACCGTGAGATTTTCTCGAAGCTCACCGTGGCTGAGAACCTTGCTCTCGCGGAGCGCCAGCGTGCACCGCGACGAGAGTTCGTGGCAGAGCTCTTTCCGGATCTTGTCGAACGGCGTGATCAGTTGGCTGGCACGCTTTCTGGAGGTCAGCAGCAGATGGTGTCGGTCGCTCGCGCTCTCCTCAACGACAACCAGCTGCTCCTCGTTGATGAACCAACGAAGGGTTTGGCGCCGATGATTGTCGGCGAAGTCGCCGACGCGCTGTTGGAGGCATCGAAAGTGGTTCCGATTCTACTCGTGGAACAGAATCTCGAGGTAGTTAAGCAATTGGCGGACGGTGCCATTGTGATCGGCGGCGGTCGCGTGGTCCACACCGGCAACGCTCGTGAAATTCTTGCTGACCAAGAGCTCACCCGCCGCTTGCTGGGCGTCCACACGGAGGCCCACGCATGAGCACCCTCATCCTCACCCTCATTACTGGCGTTGGATTGGGCGCACTGTACTTTCTCGTCGCGAGTGGACTGAGTCTTATCTACGGGCTGATGCACGTGCTGAACTTCGCACATGGCGCGTTCCTCACACTGAGCGCATTCGTCGGCTGGATGGTCGCGCAGGCGCTCGGCACCGAATCATGGTGGTCATTTCTCGTCTCAATAGCGGTAGGTGCGGTCGTGGGCGCTATCTTCGCGGCGCTGACCGAACTCGTGCTCATTCGACCGCTCTATGAGCGCCATATCGAACAGGTATTGGTAACGGTCGGATTGTCGTTCGCCGCGGTAGCGCTATTCGAGGGCATCTGGGGAACGGATGCCATTCACATCTCGGGGCCGCCGTGGCTCAAGCAGACCACCGACGTACTCGGGGCTCGCATTCCGAACACCTACTGGGTGCTCATGATCGCGGCAATTCTTGTGCTGCTGGCCCTCGTGATCTTCTTAAAGAAGACGCGCTACGGCATGATCATTCGTGCCGGCGTCGAGAATCGCAGCATGGTGACTGCACTCGGTATCGACGTGCGCAAGTCATTCACTCTCGTGTTCGCCATCGGAGGTGCGGCGGCAGGCATCGGCGGAGTGCTGGCGATGCATTACTCGACGTTTGTGTCTGCGCATCTTGGAGCGACCTTGCTCATCTTCGCCTTCATCGTCACCGTCGTTGGCGGGCTCGGCTCACTCACCGGTGCTGCCGTGGCGTCTGTGCTGGTTGCCGTGTTGCAGCAGTTCGCCAACTTCTATCTCGGGGGAACGGGCGACTTCATCGTCGTTATCTTGCTGGCGGCTGTGCTCCTACTGCGACCGGCCGGACTGCTGGGAAAGAAGGCATGATGATGAACAACGCTCCTTCGCGATCCATTCGCCGTTACGCACCCGTTGCGGTGGGAGTCGGACTGATCGGATTCATGGCATTGCTTCCGATGCTCAACCTGTCGCTTCCGGGAATCTTGCCGACCGCGACCTACTTGCCGGGAACGCTTGCGTTGCTTTCACTATGCATGGTGTTTGCAGCCCTCGCGCTGTCATACAACCTGCTGCTTGGCAGCGGCGGGATGCTGTCGTTTGGCCACGCGCTCTACTTCGGCGCTGGTGCGTATGGCCTGGGCGTCGCCCTTGAGCACTTTGGCGTGCCGCTGTGGCCTGGCATCTTCATCGCGCTCATCGGCGGCATGGTTATCGCTCTCGTCACCGGTGCGGTCTCGATGCGGGTCTCGGGCATTCCCTTCGCAATGGTCACGCTTGCATTCGCGCAGGCGGGGTCGGTGCTCGTGCGTCGCAACTCTCAGATCACCGGCGGCGAAGAAGGACTCAGCCTTAACACCGAATCGGTGCCTGACTTCCTCATTGGTGTCGTCAACACGCGCAACCTCTATTGGTTCACCCTCGCAGTACTCGTCGTGGTGTATCTCGTCACGTTGTGGGTTGATACGTCGCGTTTGGGTCACCTCGCCCGAGCCACTCGAGAGAATGAGCAGCGCGTTCGTGTGCTGGGACTGAACCCCTACCGAGTAAGACTGCTCGTCTTCATCATTGCGGCCGGGCTCGCAAGCCTCGCGGGTGTCGCCTACATGCTGCTCCAGTCAGGCACGGTGCCACGGGCGGTCTCGGCTGACTTCACGATCACCGTTCTCGTGATGGTCGTACTCGGTGGTGTTGGCTTCCGTTGGGGTGCCATTCTTGGAGGCGTGCTCTACACCTTGCTGGATCAGCGTCTCACTGTGCTCGCTGGCTCGGACGCTATCGCTTCTCTGCCAGACGTGCTTCGGGTGCCGCTATCAGAGCCGCTGTTCATTCTGGGTGCGCTGTTCATCTTGGTGGTGATGTTCTTGCCAGGCGGTATCGCGGGAACCATTGACGCAGCAGTGCGACGTCGCAGGGGTGACCGGGTGCGAGACTCCCTGCACCGGCTCGACGACGCCGCGGATGAACTTGAGACATCGGTGCAGGTGCGCTGATGAGCTGGACAGCTGAGATCGACGACGGTGCCCACACGATCGGGAGGTGGCTGATCGATCGCGCCGGGAGGTCACCGAGGCATGCGGCGATCGACGACAGGGGAGTGATCACCGACTACCAGACGCTCGCACGAAGAGCAGGCGATCTCGCAAGCAAGCTTCGAGAAAGTGGATACGGACCCGGCCACAGAATTGCGACCGTATCGGGAAACTCGACTGATCAGGTTGTCGTCTTCTTCGCGTGCGCACTTGCTGGCGTCGCACTGGTGCCGTTGTCGTGGCGCCTCACACCGAGGGAACTCTCAGACGTGATGCGTCGCTCGGTGCCAGCGCTCGTGTTGATCGATGACGAACACGCCGCGCTCGCGAGCGAAGCGTTTCGAGCGCTAGGGGAACAACCTGTCGCCGCAGAACTGGGTACGACTGGGATCGAGCGCGAGGTGCCGGTGGCGTCGCAACCTGTCGAGCATCGGCCGGTTCACGATGATGATCCGTTGCTCGTCATCTTCACGTCAGGCACGGAGTCGTCGCCGAAGGGCGTCGTTCTCACTCACGCGAACTGCTTTTGGAACAACCTCGCGCTTGCGCAGGCGCTGCCGCTTACACAAGACGACGTTGTGCTGGCGGTCCTGCCGCAGTTTCACATCGCTGCATGGAATTGCCAGCCGTTGTTGGCCTGGTGGGTCGGCGCGACCGTCGTTCTCGAGAGATCGTTTCAGCCATCGCGAGCGCTGAGCCTTATCGAGGAGCGGGGCGTCACGGCGATGATGGGGGTACCGACGCTTTACTCGCTGATGGTCACCGATAGCCAATGGGAACACGCGGATGTTTCATCACTTCGATTGGCGTTGGTCGGGGGCTCGACGATGCCCGCCTCCCTGCAGCAGGTGTGGAATGATCGGGGCATTGCGCTCACTCAGGGGTACGGCTTGACCGAGGCCTCGCCGAATGTTCTGCACCTGCCCGCCGCGGAATCGAATGCGCATCGCGGTGCGGTGGGCCGGCCCTATCCGCACGTGACGGTGCGCCTGATCGACGTCGAGTCCGGTCTTACGCTCGACGGCGAGGCGGTGGGCGAATTGTGGGTGCGTGGGCCAAGCATCTTTGCGGGATACCTTGGCGATCCGGATGCGACACAGCGTGCGATGACCGATGGGTGGTTGCGCACGGGGGACCTTGTTGCGCGCGACAGCGAGGGGGTGTATCGCGTGGTCGACCGTCTCAAAGACATCTTCATTTCGGGTGGGGAAAACGTCGCGCCAAGCGAGGTCGAGTATGCGCTCGCGCTGCATCCGCTGATCAAGGAAGCCGCGGTGATTGGCGTCGCCGATGAAGTGTGGGGTGAGCGCGGTGTCGCTTTCGTGGTTCCCGCAGCGGGTGCCACGCTGTCGGCCGACGAGGTGCTAGCTCACGCACGCAGCAACCTCGCCTCATTCAAAGTGCCCGTCCGAGTAGACATAGTGAGTGACCTTCCTCGTACGGCCATCGAGAAGCTTGCGCGTTCTCGTCTGCGCGATGCTGCAAAAGAACTGAGTGAGAAGGCACAGTCATGACCACGTTCAGTGAGCTAGCAGACGAGACGAGCGAGCTGGTCTCGTCAGTCACGGGTCGACCATTGACCAAACGGGGCGAAGCGACCCGCAGAAAGCTCCTCGAAGCAGCTGAGGAAGTCTTTGCTGACCAGGGGTATCACGAGGCATCCATCGTGAAGATCACTGACCGTGCCGGAATTGGACTTGGTACCTTCTACCTCTATTTCGATAGCAAGCAGACCATCTTCGAGGCCCTTGTCATCGACCTCAACAGACGCGTGCGCAAGGCCATGTCTGACGCGATGGTCGACGCCCACAGCCGGCTTGAGGCTGAGCGGGCGGGTTTCGCTGGCTTCTTTCGTTTCACGGCAGAGCACCCGGCGCTTTACCGGGTCGTTCGCGAAGCGGAGTTCGTTTCACCTGCGGTGCTCCGTCTTCACTACACCCGCATCGTTGAAGGCTATGAAGAAGGTCTGCGCGCTGCCCAACTCACCGGCGATGTTGATCGTCAGCTCGATCCGGAGACAACAGCCTGGGCACTGATGGGCATGGGCGAACTGATCGGCATGCGCTTCTTGCTGTGGGAGACAGACGAGCAGGGCCGACCGCCAGCGACTCTTGCCCCGAGAGTCTTCGATGGTATGGCCCGATTCATCGACAATGCTCTGGCACCTCGACACGAGAACGAAGGAAGTCATTCATGACCGACCAAGACCTGCGCGGCCGCCGCGCCCTTGTGACCGGGGGAGCGAGTGGGATCGGGCTTGCGTGTGCACACGGGTTCGCCGCGCGTGGCGCGCATGTGATCATTGCGGATCGCGACGCCGATGCAGCGGCCGTGGCGGCGCGGGCAGTCAACGGCGAAGCGTGGGTTATTGATCTTTCAGACACGGCGCAGGTGCAGGATGCCTCCGTCGACGTGGACATCCTCGTCAACAACGCTGGTATTCAGCGCGTGAGCCCCCTTGTCGATTTTGATCCTGACGCGTTTCGCCTCATGCAGCGGCTCATGGTGGAGTCACCGTTCCTGCTGATCCGCGCAGCACTGCCGAGAATGTATGAGCGCGGTTGGGGACGCGTAGTCAATATCTCAAGTGTGCACGGCTTGCGCGCGAGCGCGTTCAAGTCGGCATACGTGGTGGCCAAACATGCGCTCGAAGGACTCTCGAAAGTGACCGCGTTGGAAGGCGCCTCTCACGGAGTGACGAGCAACTGCGTGAATCCCGCCTACGTGCGTACACCGCTGGTCGAAAAGCAGATCGCTGACCAGGCCATGGTTCATGGCATCGACGAGAGCGAGGTCGTTGAGAAGATCATGCTGACCGAGATGGCCGTGAAGCGGCTCGTCGAAGTAGAGGAAGTCGCTTCGCTGGTGGGCTGGTTGGCATCGGACCAGGCCGGTATGGTTACTGGCTCTTCCTACGCCATGGACGGTGGGTGGACGGCACGATGAGCAGTCACAATTACCGCACGGTCGATGTCGATGTCGAAGGCGGCAAACTCCGCGTCGCAGTGTGGGAACCGCTCGACAGCGAAGAACTCGCCAGAGCACCACTCGGCGGCGATTCGCGGGTGAGCGATGTCGTCCTTATCCATGGGGTGACAGCGTCACACCTTGCGTGGCCATTCGTGGTGGATCTGTTGCCTGGAGTGCGTGTTATCGCTCCCGACCTCCGCGGTAGGGGAGCGAGCAACTCTCTGATCGGTGATGCCGGGATGAAAGCACACGCGAATGATCTGAAGGCGACGCTCGATGCTCTGCACGTCGAGCAGGCTCTCGTCGTCGGGCACTCGATGGGTGGTTTCGTCGCTGTGACGTTTGCTCATCTGCATCCCGAGCGCGTCTCTCGGCTTGTTCTCGTCGACGGCGGTTTGCCCCTCGACGTTCCTGCTGGGATGGACGCAGACGAAATGGTTGCGGCGATTCTCGGGCCGACAGCAGCACGGTTGTCAATGCGGTTCGCGAGTACGGGCGAATACCTCGACTTCTGGCGCCAACACCCCGCCTTTGCTGATTCTTGGACCCCTGAACTTGAGGCGTACCTTGCATACGACCTTGTCGCGGCTGGTGACGGCAGTCTGCGTCCGGCCACAAGCTATGAGACGACGGCAGATGACACCGTCGACATGAACACCGGCAAGGCACTGTCAGAGGCGATCGTGCAACTGGCCCATCCAACCCGTCTGCTCACCGTGCCGTTGGGACTGCAGAACGAGCCCCCCGGTCTCTATGCGCCAGAGCATCTCGCGCGTGTGTTGCAGGAGCTGCCAGCGGTAGATCATGAGCGGCTGACCGAGTTCAACCATTACACGATTGTGATGTCTCCGAGTGGCGCCGCCCGCGTCGCTGCGGTCGTGCAGCAGGAACTTTCAATGCAGGTGGATACCGCGCATTAGCCAGCCCAGCGGGGCGGTGGGGTCAGCGTGGCGCGGCGGCTATTCGGGTCGATAGTTGGTGGGCGTGCGCGAGCAGAGTGCGCCCAAGTTCGGCGATTCGCTCAGGACCGAAGCGGAACTCGACGCCGGTCAGGCTGAGGGCCCATTGCGGATGCCCGGCAGCGGTGAACACTGCCGCCCCCATACCCCAACTGCCCTCGACGATCAGCCCTGGGTTCACCGCGTAACCGCGCGCCTTCGTCTCTCTGACGCGCGCGAGCAGTCGCTTCTCACTGTGCGAAGCTCCCCATTGAGCGGGTAATTCTGGGTGACGCTCAAGGTATGCGTCCACATCGTGGCTAGGCAAGAACGACAATATGGCCAGACCCGCCGAAGCCACCCCGAGAGGAAACCGTACGCCCTCAGACAGGACGAAGGAGCGGATGGGAAAGCTCCCTTCTTCGCGTAGTAGACAGACGGTTTCGTCGCCACGCCGCACAGATAAGAACGCGCTCTCTTCGGTGCGAACAGCGAGCGAACGCACAATGTCGCGCGCACTGGCGGTGATGTCATACCGCGCCGCGGCGACGGTGCCCATCAAATACAGTTCTGGACCTGGTATCCACCGGCCCGACTGTTCATCTTGATCAACGAGGCCTTCCTGGCGCAACGCGGCAAGGAGACGATGGGTGGTCGGGCGAGTCAGCGCTGAACGATGCGAGATGTCCACCAAGCTCAGCCCTTCGGTGCCTGCGGAAGTGACGATTCGAAGCAGCTGAGCTGCGCGAGCCACGGACTGTGCGCCGGGTACGGGTGTCGTTCCAAATGACTTTGAGTCCATAATATGGACACTATTCGTTGAATACTCCACATGGCAACACATTGTGCGAGCGATCGTCAATGTGCGCGCGAAGATCGGATTAGCACGACACAAAGGAGTCATCGCGTGATCGACAAGACATGGGCGTCTGCCGAGCTGGCCGTCGCCGACATATCGCACGGAGCATCGCTAGCCGTGGGCGGGTTTGGGCTTTCGGGCAACCCGATCGCGCTCATCACCGCATTGCTCGTCCAAGGCACGGGTGGCCTCAGCGTCGTCAGCAATAACTGCGGCGTCGATGATTGGGGGCTAGGTGTGTTGTTGAACGCTGGACGCATCAGCAAGATGACTTCGTCTTACGTTGGCGAAAACAAGGAGTTCGAGCGGCAGTTTCTCTCGGGGGAGCTTGAGCTTGAACTCACGCCGCAAGGCACCCTGGCGGAGAAGCTTCGCGCTGGGGGCTCGGGGATCGCCGCTTTCTTCACCCAGACGGGCGTGGGCACCCAGGTCGCTGAAGGAGGGCTGCCCCGCCGTTATGACGGTGCCGGCGGCATCGCAGAAGCGTCGCCGGCAAAGGATGTGCGCACGTTCGAGATGGGCGGCGTGAACGGCGAGTACGTGCTGGAGGAAGCGATCGTCACGGACTTTGCCCTGGTTCATGCGCTGAAAGGCGACCGCCACGGCAACCTGGTATTCAACAAAGCCGCAAGAAACTTCAACCCGCTTGCCGCGATGGCTGGGCGCGTGTGTATCGCGCAGGTAGAGGAGCTCGTAGAGCCGGGGGAATTGGACCCCGACTCGATTCATCTGCCGGGCATCTACGTGCACCGCATCGTCGAGGTCGGCACTGATATCGAGAAGCGAATCGAGCGCCGCACTGTGGCTGCGTCGACGGGAGACAACTGACATGGCACTCACTCGACACGAAATGGCCGCGCGTGCAGCGGCGGAACTTGCCGATGGATCGTACGTGAATCTCGGCATCGGAATTCCTACGCTCGTGCCCAGCAATCTTCCTGAGGGTGTCTCCGTGGTGTTGCAGTCGGAGAACGGCATATTGGGCGTTGGCGCCTATCCCGCAGAGGCTCACGTCGATCCAGACCTCATCAATGCCGGCAAAGAGACTGTCACCGTGCAACCGGGGTCGTCATTCTTCGATTCGGCGACAAGTTTCGGCATGATCCGCGGCGGCAAGATCGATGCGGCAATCCTCGGCGCCATGCAGGTGTCAGCATCGGGCGATCTCGCCAACTGGATGATTCCGGGAAAGATGGTTAAGGGCCCTGGGGGAGCGATGGACCTTGTTCACGGCGCGGCCCGTGTGATCGTGCTGATGGAACATGTTGCGCGCGACGGATCAGCCAAGATTGTCGATCATTGCTCGCTGCCCCTGACCGGTCGTGCGGTGGTCGACCGCATAATTACCGACCTCGCAGTGATCGATGTGACAGACAATGGGCTTGTGCTCGTCGAGGTCGCGCCGGGCGTCAGCGTCGCTGACGTGCTCGCGGCCACCGAGCCTCATCTCACCATCGCCGATGAATTGAAAGTGTGAACAATGACTAACAACGACATCGTGATTATCGCAGCGGCGCGCACGCCGCAAGGTCGCCTCAAAGGTCAGTTCGGTTCGCTCACCGCGGTGCAACTGGGCAGCACCGCCATTCGAGGTGCGCTGGCCCAGGCGTCTGTTCCGACTGATGCCGTCGACGCTGTGCTGGTCGGTCAGGTGCTCGCGGCTGGCGCGGGCCAGAATCCGGCTCGGCAGGCTGCGGTCGGTGCGGGCATCCCGTGGAACGTTCACGCCTCCTCGGTGAACAAGGTGTGTCTGTCGGGCCTGACGGCGATTATCGATGGTGCACGAATGATTGCGACGGGCGATGCCACCGTCGTCGTCGCAGCCGGGATGGAATCGATGACCAGGGCACCTCATCTGCTCATGGGCTCTCGCGATGGCTGGGCATACGGTTCCATTGAAGCCCTCGATCACATGGCCTTCGACGGACTCACCGACGCCTACGACAACGAGAGCATGGGCGCCTCCACCGAGCGCCACAACGTGCGACTGGAGATGACCCGTGAGGCCCAGGATGCGGTGGCGGCCCGATCGCACCAACGAGCGGCCGCGGCGCAGGCAGAGGGCCGATTCGAGGCGGAGATCGTTCCGGTAGAAGTGCCGCAGCGCAAGGGCGATCCCATTTCCGTTGTCACTGACGAAGGCATCCGGCCCGGAACGACCGTCGAGACGCTCGCGGGCTTGCGAGCGGCATTCGCCGAGGGGGGATCGATCACTGCTGGCAACTCCTCGCCAATCTCGGACGGCGCGTCGGCGGTGGTGCTGACGACGCGTGCCCATGCCGCAGAGAATGGTTGGACGGTGCTGGCTGTCGTCGGTGAATCAGGCCAAGTCGCCGGACCAGACAACTCGCTCCAGTCCCAGCCTGCCCGCGCCATCGAGAAGGCGTGCGAGAAACAGGGGATTGCGCCGCGCCACCTTGACATTGTCGAGATCAACGAGGCCTTCGGCGCCGTGGTCGCGCAATCGCAACGGGAACTTTCGCTGAGCGACGAGGTTGTCAACCCCGACGGCGGAGGCATTGCCCTGGGCCATCCGATCGGCGCGTCGGGCAACCGACTCGTCGTGCACGCCGTGCACGAATTGGTGCGCCGCGGCGGCGGTACGGCGGCGGTCGCGCTGTGCGGCGGCGGCGGCCAGGGCGATGCGCTGATTCTCACTCGCTAGGGCGGACACTTACGCGGTAGCTCTACACGCGCTAGCGTCAGCACTATGACCACGATCGCCGCGCTGACCTCCGCTGACTTCGACGAGTGGAATCCGCTGTGGCAGGGCTATTTGACGTTCTACAAGTCTGAGATAGCTCGTGACGTTACCGAAGCGACTTTCGTGCGCATGGTTGCGGATCAAGAACTGCACGGAGCGATCGCGCGTGACGATCAGGGTCTGGCCATTGGATTCGTGCATTGGCTGACGCACGCGGGAACGTGGACGACGGCGACGTACTGCTATCTCGAAGACCTGTTCGTTAGTCCTCACTCACGTGGCGGGGGAACGGGCCGCCAGTTGATCGAGCACGTTTGTGCGTGGGCGGCGGCCGCAGGCTCTGAGAAGGTCTATTGGCTCACTGCGCATGACAACGGGAGCGCGCGGCACCTATACGACAAAGTTGCCGAGCACACGGGCTTCGTGCACTACGAGATGCTCGTCTGAGAAGTCAGCGGTTCAGATTCTGGTAGGCGAGCTTGGATTCTTTGCCGTGCACCGGGGAATCGACCGGCGCGATCTTGCCCTTCTCGGCGCGACGGGTATCAACGATGGCGCCGACGACGAGAGCCACCGTAATGGCCCAACTTGCCCAGGCGAGTGCCTGGCGCCAGGTAAACGGGTCACCATCGCGAAGGCTACGCAGGAGCGTGAGCCCGCCGGTGAGAGCGGAAAGGAGACCAGTTCCGAAGACATACGAGCGCATGCCTACACGCTACCCGTCTCGTAGGCAATGCGGCACCTGCGACTGTTAGCCTGACTGCATACTGCCGACCCGGGAGGGCCTGTGTCACAAGCCGAATTTGTTGTTGTTGCAAACCGACTGCCCGTAGATCGCGTGGTGGATGCTGATGGCGAATTGTCGTGGCGTCGTTCACCGGGCGGTCTCGTCACCGCGCTCGAGCCTGTCATGAAGAAGGAAGACGGCGCATGGGTGGGCTGGGCCGGGGGCGCTGACCTCGAGGTGGAGCCGTTCGAGTTTGATGGAACTCTTCTTGTTCCGGTCAAGCTCAGCGCGGAAGAGATCGAGCTTTACTACGAAGGCATGTCGAACGACACGTTCTGGCCGCTGTACCACGATGTCATCGCGGCGCCGAGGTACCGCCGCATCTGGTGGGACTCCTACGTGCGCGTTAACAAGCGTTTTGCTGCAGCGGCTGCTGAAGCTGCCGCCCCTGGCGGCACGGTGTGGGTGCAGGACTATCAGTTGCAGCTGGTCCCCAAGATGCTTCGCGAAGCTCGCCCAGATCTGACCATCGGCTACTTTCACCACATTCCGTTTCCCGCATACGGTCTCTACTCGCAGCTGCCCTGGCGCAAACAGGTGCTTGAGGGATTGCTTGGTGCCGATGTCATTGGCTTTCAGCGCGTCGCAGACGCCGGAAACTTCGCTCGCGCCGTGCGGCGGCTGTTCCACTACACGACCAAAGCAACAGGCATCACGGTTCCGCTTGAAAACGGCACCACTCGCAACGCACTCGCAAAAGCGTTTCCAATCTCGATTGATGCATCTTCGTACGTTGAGCTCGCAAAAGACCCGAAGGTGCAGGCAAGGGCAGCTGAGATCCGTCAAGAGCTCGGCAACCCCCGCAAGATTTTGCTTGGCGTGGACCGCCTCGACTACACCAAGGGCATCCGCCACCGACTCAAGGCCTTTGGCGAACTACTCGAAGACGGCCACGTGGGCGTTGAAGATGTGACGCTTGTGCAAGTGGCAAGCCCCAGTCGCGAGCGCGTCGAGGCGTACATGCAGCTGCGCGACGAAATCGAGCTCGCGGTGGGTCGCGTAAACGGTGACTTCGATACGACCGGCCACACGGCGATTCGCTATCTGCACAATTCCTACCCCCGCGAAGAGATGGTCGCGCTCTTCCTTGCTGCCGACGTCATGCTCGTCACGGCGTTGCGTGACGGCATGAACCTGGTGGCGAAAGAATACGTCGCGGCCCGCATTGATAACCGGGGCACACTCGTGTTGAGCGAGTTCGCAGGCGCGGCCGATGAACTGGCAAGCGCGGTGCGTATCAACCCGCACGACATCGACGGTATGAAGGACGCAATTATGAGGGCAATCCAGATGCCACCAGCAGAACAGGGCAAGCGGATGCGTGCTCTTCGGAAAAAGGTTCTTGACAGCGATGTCGCCAAGTGGTCCGAGTCGTTCCTCACCGCGCTCGCTGACGCCCGCACTGTGAAGGCTGCGCGGGTGGCACGCCGATGAGCAACTATCTCGCCCCAGTGCGCAAGCTCGCCACGACGGATCGGCTGCTAGTCGCCCTCGACTTCGATGGCACCCTTTCTCCCCTCGTTGACGAGCCGATGCAGGCACGCATGTTTCCTGCCGCCCGCGCAGCTGTGAATGCGTTGATCGATGCGCCGGAGACGATTGTTGCGCTGGTTTCTGGCCGAAGCTTGGTAGATCTTCGCGTGATCGCTGAGCACGATGATGCGTCGCAGATCTTGTTGGCTGGTTCGCATGGCGCCGAATTCTGGTACCCGGGAACGGGGTTGGTTTCTCATGGCGACCACGCTGACGACGCCAGGCTGCGCGACGAACTGCGCGCACACGCCGAAGCGGCGACCTCCGATATCGACGGAGTCTGGGTTGAGCCCAAGACCTTCGGATTCGGTTTGCACACTCGCCTGGTAGACCCAGCCGTTGCTCCCGATGTGCAGCGGAGAGTCGATGAACTCGTCGCTGCGGAGGCCCCGCACTGGCGCCGACGCACGGGGCACAACATCACCGAGTATGCGTTCAGGCACGAAGGCAAAGACACCGCCATCGCCGAACTGCGCGAGCACGTGGGGGCCACTGCAGTGCTGTTTGCTGGTGATGATGTGACCGACGAAGATGCCCTCAAGACCATGGGGGAGGGGGATCTGGGAATCCGGGTTGGCGCGCCCCCTACGGCCGCCACCGTCTGTGTCGCCGACATTGCCGAGTTGTCCACACTGTTGACGGTGTTGAATACCGAACGCAGCGCCGCACGGGAATAGACTTCGATAATGCCCGAGCAGCAGAACGACATCGACATCAAGCCGCGCAGCCGCGTGGTCACCGACGGCATCGAAGCCACGACTTCCCGCGGAATGCTCCGCGCGGTAGGGATGGGTGATGACGACTGGGATAAGCCCCAGATCGGCATTGCTTCGAGCTGGAATGAGATCACCCCTTGCAACCTGAGTCTGGATCGACTCGCGCAGGGGGCTAAAGAAGGGGTGCACTCCGGCGGCGGCTATCCGTTGCAGTTCGGCACGATTTCGGTGTCGGATGGCATCTCGATGGGCCACGAAGGCATGCACTTCTCGCTCGTATCTCGAGAGGTCATCGCTGACTCTGTCGAGACCGTGATGATGGCGGAGCGTCTCGACGGTTCGGTGCTTCTTGCTGGTTGCGACAAGTCAATCCCCGGCATGCTGATGTCAGCGGCCCGGCTGAACCTCTCGAGTGTCTTCCTGTATGCCGGATCTATTGCGCCGGGCTGGGTGAAGCTCAGCGATGGCACCGAGAAAGACATCACGATCATCGATTCGTTCGAGGGCGTTGGTGCGTGCATGGCCGGTCGCATGACTGAAGCCGACCTGAAACGCATTGAGTGTGCGTTCGCGCCGGGTGAGGGCGCATGCGGTGGCATGTACACCGCGAACACGATGGCATCCGTCGGCGAAGCCCTCGGACTCAGCCTGCCAGGGTCTGCTGCGCCGGCCGCAGCTGACCGTCGCCGTGACTTCTATGCCCACCGCTCCGGTGAGGCCGTCGTGAACTTGCTTCGTCTCGGTATCACCACGGGCGACATCCTCACCAAGGAAGCGTTCGAGAACGCGATCGCGCTCGCGATGGCACTCGGCGGCTCCACGAATGTGGTTCTGCACCTCCTTGCCATCGCGCGCGAAGCTCAGGTTGATCTTGACCTGCACGATTTCAACCGCATCGGCGACAAGACTCCGCACATCGCCGATATGAAGCCGTTCGGGCAGTACGTCATGAACGATGTAGACCGGCAGGGTGGAATCCCGGTGATCATGAAGGCGATGCTCGACGAGGGGCTGCTCCACGGCGACGCTCTGACCGTCACGGGCAAGACGCTCGCTGAGAACTTGGCTGATCTGAACCCTGACCCCGTCGATGGGGACGTCATCCACACTTTCGACAATGTGATTCACGCCAGCGGCGGCATTACGATTTTGCACGGTTCGATGGCTCCCGAGGGTGCCGTCGTGAAGTCGGCAGGGTTCGACGCTGACGTATTCGAAGGCCCCGCTCGCGTGTTCGAGCGCGAACGCGGCGCAATGGACGCGCTCGAAGCCGGTGAGATAGCCGCAGGTGACGTCGTCGTCATTCGGTACGAGGGACCCAAGGGTGGACCGGGAATGCGCGAGATGCTCGCGATCACCGCGGCCATCAAAGGCGCGGGACTCGGAAAAGATGTACTACTCTTGACAGACGGCAGATTCTCAGGCGGCACAACCGGACTGTGTATCGGCCACATAGCACCCGAAGCAGTGGACGCAGGTCCAATTGCCTTCGTGCGCGATGGTGATCTGATACGGGTCGATATCGCGGCTCGCACTCTCGACCTACTCGTCGATGACGCAGAGCTCAGCTCCCGCCGCGAAGGCTGGGAGCCACTTCCCCCGCGCTATACCCGTGGCGTCCTGGCCAAGTACTCCCGACTCGTTCGTTCTGCTGCGCAGGGCGCAACGACCGGTTGAGCTTCGCCGCAGACATCTCACTCGACTGATCAAGGATCATCATCATGCCCGCCGAATCTGCAACGGCCGTTCCGCGGCCGCCCGCACGCACCGCGTCCGCGCCTGTGCTCACGGGAGCGCAGGCGGTCGTCCGCTCGCTGGAACTGCTCGGTGTTACCGACGTGTTCGGCCTGCCGGGCGGCGCCATCCTGCCCGTGTACGACCCGCTCATGGACTCCACCGAGCTGCGACATATTCTGGTTCGCCACGAACAGGGTGCCGGCCACGCTGCTGAAGGGTACGCCTCAGCATCCAACAAGGTTGGTGTCGCGATCGCGACCTCAGGGCCTGGCGCCACCAACTTGGTAACGGCGATCGCCGACGCCTACATGGACTCGGTGCCGATCGTGTGCATCACCGGTCAGGTCTTTTCGAACCTGATGGGAACCGATGCCTTCCAAGAGGCAGACATCGTGGGCATCACCATGCCGATCACGAAGCACTCGTTCCTCGTGAAAGACGCGTCGGAGATTCCCGGCGCGATCGCGGCGGCATTCGAGGTCGCGGGCACCGGTCGACCGGGTCCTGTGCTCGTTGACATCACCAAAGACGCCCAGCAGGCCGAAGCGCCATTCATCTGGCCGCCGAAGATCGACCTGCCGGGATACCGTCCGGTGACCAAGGCGCATGGCAAGCAGATTCAGGCCGCCGCACAGCTCATTGCTGAGGCGAGCAAGCCTGTGCTCTACGTCGGTGGTGGCGTGATTCGTGCCCGCGCGTCTGAAGAGCTGCGCGCACTGGCGGAGATCACCGGTGCACCCGTGGTGACTACCCTCATGGCGCGCGGTGCCTTTCCGGATTCGCACCAGCAGCACCTCGGCATGCCCGGCATGCACGGCACAGTCCCGGCGGTGTTGGCACTGCAAGAAGCCGATGTGTTGGTTTCGCTGGGAGCACGCTTCGATGACCGTGTCACGGGCAAGGCTGCGCTCTTCGCGCCAAACGCCAAGGTGATCCACGTCGACATCGACCCGGCAGAGATCGGCAAGATCCGAGCAGCCGAGGTGCCGATCGTAGGAGACCTCAAAGAGGTGCTCGTCGACCTCGAAGGCGCCTACCGTGCGGCTTCGGCCGAGGGTAAAGCCGATATGACCGAGTGGTGGTCGTTCCTCGATGGCCTCCGCGATGAGTTCCCTCTCGGCTACGCTCAGCCGACTGACGGACTCATGTCGCCGCAGTATGTGATTTCGCGCATCGGCGAGCTGACCGGGCCTGAAGGCGTCTTTGCCTCTGGTGTGGGTCAGCACCAGATGTGGGCGGCCCAGTTCATCAAATACGAACGACCAAACGCCTGGCTGAACTCCGGTGGTGCGGGCACGATGGGCTATTCAGTGCCCGCGGCAATGGGCGCCAAGGTGGCTGAGCCCGACCGTCACGTGTGGGCGATCGATGGCGACGGCTGTTTCCAGATGACCAATCAGGAACTCGCGACGTGCGCGATTAACAACATCCCGATCAAGGTCGCTATCATCAACAACTCTTCGTTGGGGATGGTCCGCCAATGGCAGACGTTGTTTTACGACGGCCGTTATTCGCACACCAACTTGAACACCGGGCACGGTACGGCGCGCATTCCCGATTTCGTGAAACTCTCAGAGGCGTACGGGTGTCTCGCGATCCGCGTCGAGAAGGAAGAAGACGTGGATGCTGCGATTCAACTCGCGCTCGACACCAACGATCGACCGGTGGTGATCGATTTCGTGGTGAGCGCCGACTCAATGGTGTGGCCGATGGTGCCGCAGGGAGTCAGCAACAGCTACGTCCAATACGCGCGTGATCACGCACCGTCATTCGATCAGGAGGACTGAGTCATGACTACACACGTGCTGAGTCTTCTGGTAGAAGACAAGCCTGGCCTGCTCACCCGCGTTGCCGGTCTTTTCGCCCGTCGCGGATTCAACATCGAGTCTCTCGCCGTGGGCGTCACCGAGGTGCCAGGTCTCTCTCGCATCACGGTCGTTGTCGATGTTGACCAGCTGCCGCTAGAGCAGGTAACCAAACAACTCAACAAGCTCGTCAACGTGCTCAAGATCGTGGAGTTGGACTACTCAACCTCTGTGCAGCGCGAGCACATACTCGTCAAAGTGCGGGCAGACAACACCAACCGTTCGAACGTGCTCGAAGTGGTGAGCCTGTTTCGTGCATCGGTTGTCGATTACGCACCAGATGCGATCGTGGCCGAGGTGACCGGCGACAAGGGCAAGATCGACGCTTTCCTTCGCGCGCTCGAGCCGTTCGGCATCAAAGAGCTCGCACAGAGCGGCTTGCTCGCCATCGGACGCGGTGGCAAGAGCATCACAGAGCGCGTTTTGCGCGGCTGACATCAATTCAAAGACCACAAACAAGGAGAAATACCCCCATGGCTGAGATTTTCTACGACGCCGACGCTGACCTGAGCATCGTTCAGAACAAGAAGGTCGCGATTGTCGGTTACGGCTCGCAGGGTCACGCCCACGCGCTCAACCTTCGCGACTCCGGTGTTGAGGTCGCGATCGCGCTCAAGGATGGCTCGAAGTCGGCTGCCAAGGCCGCCGACGAGGGCTTTGAAGTCAAGAGCGTTGCTGATGCGACCAAGTGGGCTGACATCATCATGATCCTGGCTCCCGACCAGTACCAGCGCTCAATCTTCACCGACAGCATCAAAGACAACCTCACCGACGGCAAGACGCTTGCTTTCGCACACGGTTTCAACATCCGTTTCGGCTACATTGACGCGCCCGAGGGTGTTGACGTCATCTTGGTCGCGCCGAAGGCTCCGGGGCACACCGTGCGTCGCGAATTCGTTGCCGGTCGCGGTATCCCCGACATCATCGCCGTGGAACGTGATGCTTCGGGCACCGCATGGGCGACTGCGCTGTCGTACGCGAAGGCCATTGGTGGCACGCGTGCTGGCGTTATCAAGACCACGTTCACCGAAGAGACCGAAACCGACCTGTTCGGTGAGCAGTCTGTTCTGTGCGGTGGCACCTCGCAGCTCGTTCAGTACGGGTTTGAGACGCTGACCGAGGCGGGCTACCAGCCCGAGATCGCCTACTTCGAGGTACTTCACGAGCTCAAGCTCATCGTTGACCTCATGTGGGAAGGCGGCATCGCCAAGCAGCGCTGGTCGATCTCTGACACCGCCGAGTACGGCGACTACGTATCGGGTCCCCGCGTTATCGACCCGAGCGTCAAGGAGAACATGAAGGCGGTGCTCGCAGACATCCAGTCGGGTGCTTTCGCTAAGCGCTTCATCGACGATCAGGATGCTGGCGCTCCCGAGTTTCTCGAGTTGCGCGCCAAGGGTGCAGACCACCCCATTGAGGCGACAGGCAAGGAGCTTCGCGGACTCTTCGCGTGGAAGCAGACCGACGAGGACTACACCGAAGGCAGCGCCGCGCGCTGACTTCCTTCTAGACCGCCGTCCCATCCGGCACGGCTCTTGACCGGCCGCCAGACTCCTAACCCGGGGTGTGGCGGCCGGTCTTATCACAGCGCCACGGTTCATGTTCGGTCGGTGTGAGAGACGTGAGCGGGGCTACGCTGGAGATGTGAGTTCAGACCGAGACGACGCCCTCAGCTGGGACGGCGATGACGACCCCACGCTCGATGCTGCTCCGGCCGCAGCGCCAGCGACGGCTTCGTCGCTTCCCAAGGGCTACCACGCGGTGGGCAAGGGGAGCGAAAGTGTCCGTGATGCCTCGCAGGCTTCGCCCGTCGCTGACGCTCCCGATGCGACGGTCGAAAGCGAACCTGAGTCTTCTGGTGCGGCGAAGCCGATGGGCAACGCCGCGCTGGTGACCACCGGAGTTCTCGGTGGCGCGTACGCACTGTACGTAATTGGCTGGGTTATCGGGGGACTGCGGCTTCAAGGTCTCGCGCAGTACCTTGTCACAGACTTCATGTTTCTTGCCAGCTTCTCGTTGGCGGCGCTCGCGCCGGTCATTTGGTTCGGGACGACGCTGCTGCTCACCCGGCATTCAAAGACCTGGGTGCGTATCGCCTGGCTCTTCGCCGGTGTGATTCTTCTCGTGCCGTGGCCGTTCGTGATGACAGGGACGGTGGGTCAGTGAGTACTGAAGCGATGGATGCTGCGCCCGCGGCGGCACGCAAGTCTCCTACCTGGCTTGTAGCGACGATTTCCGGTTTCTTCGGACTCTTTTACGTCTATGCCATGTGGAATGCGATCGGCAATCTCGTCCAAACGGTTCAGGTCGCGAGTGATCTTGGACTGAGCCTGAATGCGCTTGGCTGGTTCCTATGGATCTTCGCAACACTGTTTCCGTTGCTTATCTGGGGTGCGGCATTCGCGTTGGCTTCTCGGCGTAGAGCGCACGAGCTCTTTCTCATCATGCTGACGGGCCTCGCGCTGGTCGCGGTGTTCTGGCTGAACGTGATCGCCTATTCAACCCTCAACACTTCTGTGCTGGTGGGGTGACCTGCAGCGTCATACGGTGCGCTGTGGGTATGCGGGCGCGATAGGCTGGAGTCGATATCGCCCCGGTGCCGTGTGGCGTGTAACCCAGTCGTTTCGCTCTGCCGTCGCGCACTGCCCCAAAGGAATCACCTCGTGACGAAGCCTGTCGTGCTCATTGCCGAAGAACTTTCTCCTGCGACGATCGAGGCCCTCGGCCCCGATTTTGACGTTCGCCAAATCGATGGCGCTGACCGTGCCGTGCTGTTGCCAGCTTTGGCAGACGCGCATGCGGTTCTGATTCGATCTGCAACCAAGATGGATGCTGAGGCGATTGCAGCCGCACCCGTGCTAAAGGTGATCGCTCGTGCAGGCGTCGGCCTCGACAACGTCGACATCAAGTCGGCTACGACCGCGGGCGTCATGGTTGTGAATGCGCCGACCTCGAACATCATCTCGGCGGCCGAGCTCACTGTCGGACACATTCTGTCGCTAGCGCGCCGCATTCCTGCCGCGCACGCTTCCCTCGCAGAGGGGTTGTGGAAGCGTAGTTCTTACACCGGCGTTGAGCTTTTTGAGAAGACGGTCGGCATCATTGGTCTCGGACGCATCGGTGCGCTCATCACTGCGCGCCTGCAGGCGTTCGGAGTCAGCGTTGTCGCGTATGACCCATACGTCACGCCAGCGCGCGCACAGCAGCTCGGTGTGACGCTCGTGAGCCTCGACGAGCTGCTCGCACAGAGCGACTTCGTCACGATTCACATGCCGAAGACTCCCGAGACGACAGGCATGATCGGTGCAGAGCAGTTCCGCATCATGAAGCCGACCGCCTACGTCGTGAATGTTGCGCGCGGGGGTCTCATCGACGAGGAGGCGCTTTACACGGCGCTCACCACGAATGAAATCGCCGGCGCAGGTCTCGATGTCTTCACAAGCGAACCTCCGAAGCCTGACGGCACGGCCTTTCCGCTGCTGAGTCTGCCAAACGTTGTCGTCACCCCGCACCTGGGAGCCTCCACCGATGAAGCGCAAGAGAAGGCTGGCGTCTCGGTGGCCAAGTCGGTAAGGCTCGCGCTCGAGGGTGACCTGGTGCCAGACGCCGTGAACGTCGCGGGCGGCGTGATCGACCCATTTGTGCGCCCCGGAATCGCGCTCGTCGAGCAGCTGGGGCAGTTCTTCACCGGACTCGCGCAGAGCGCTCTCACGAGTCTCGACATCGAGGTGCGCGGTGAACTCGCCAAGTACGACGTCAGCGTCTATCGCCTCGCAGCACTCAAAGGCATCCTCGCCAATGTCGTGAGCGAGAACGTCTCGTACGTCAACGCCCCGCTGTTCGCAGAGCAGCGCGGTATCGAGACGAGACTCATCGTTGAAGAAGAAAGCCCGCAGTACCGCAACATCACGATTTTGCACGGCACGCTCGCCGATGGCACCGTGTTGAGCGTCGCGGGAACCCTTGCGGGAACGCGAATGATTCCCAAGGTCGTGGGCATCAACGGCTATGAAATCGAGGTGCCGATTGAGCGCCACCACGTCGTGATGCGCTATGCGGATCGCCCGGGAATCGTAGCGATCTACGGTCAGAAGCTCGGCGGTGCGGGAATCAACATCGCGGGCCTGCAGGTTGCCGCTCCCGATTCGACCGGGCGTGCGCTTTCGGTGCTGACAGTCGATTCACCGGTTCCTGATGCACTGCTCGACGAGATGCGTGCGGCGGTTGAGGCGGATCTCTTTCAGCAGATTGAGCTCACCGAGGCTTAGGCGCTAGGGGCGAGTGGCCCGTTCGACGAGTTTGATCAGAGCGTCCATCGCTGGCCCGGTAGGCACAGGGCCAGCGACAGCAGAGCTTGCGAGTGCGTTGTTGTAATAGAGGCCATCACTGACGAGCATCACTAGGTCGTGCGCGGTTTCGTCTGCCACGTGCGGGCGAATCGCGTTGCTCCACCTCTCTCGCACATCGTGCAGCGCTGTGACAGCGTGCGCGTTTCCTCCCTGCGCGAGGCGTGACACCGCGATAAACACGCGGTCAAGGGCGCTGCTCTCCATCGCTGATGAGCGCATGAAGTACGCCACCGGTCCTTCGTTGGCTGTCGTGATTTCGGCAATGTCATCGTCAACGAGCACGCTCAATCGTGCGACCAGGGCAAGCTCGAGGGCTTCCTTCGTGCCGAAATGATAGAGCAGGCCGCCCTTAGACACTCCGGCGGCACGGGCGGTGGCCTCCAACGTGGCCGCGCGCTCACCATCAGCGATCATGATCTGCTCGAACGCGTCGAGCACTTTCTCGCGAGCGAGGGGAGGGCGACTCATGACTTGATCGTATCGACAGCGTGTTCCATGCTCTGATACTATACCGGCTGGACGGTAAAGAAACTGAGGACCAAATGATCACGGCCACACTAAGGCAGCCCGGCGTCGTTGACGGCGAGCGAGTGGGCTGGCGGGGGTGGGTAGCCCTTGTTGTGCTGATGCTGCCTGTGCTGCTTGTCTCGGTCGATAACACTGTGCTCAGTTTCGCCTTGCCTGCCATCGCGCTCGACCTAGAGCCCAGCAGCGCTCAGCAGTTGTGGATCATTGATGCCTACCCCCTCGTGCTGGCGGGATTGCTAGTCACAATGGGCTCGCTCGGCGATCGCTTCGGTCGCAGGCGCATGCTGCTCATCGGCGCCTCGGGATTTGCCGCGGTCTCTGTGCTTGCCGCGTTTGCACCCACTGCTGGGCTCCTCATCGCTGCTCGTGCACTGATGGGAGTGTTCGGGGCAATGCTGATGCCCTCCACGCTTTCGCTGCTGCGAAGCATTTTCACGAACCGTGATCAGCGGCGCTTTGCGATTGCCGTATGGGCCGCTGCGTTCAGCGCCGGCGCGGCGCTAGGACCAATCATCGGGGGAGTGTTGCTTGAGCACTTCGCCTGGGGATCGGTGTTTCTCATGTCGGTGCCCGTGCTCATTCCGTTGCTGATACTCGCCCCGTTGTTAGTTCCCGACAGTCGTGACCCTCAGCCCGGCCCCCTCGACCCGGTCAGTATCGGCTTGTCGATGGCTGCCATGGTGCCGTTTGTCTGGGGCATTAAAGAGCTCGCCGTACATGGCCTAGAGAGCTGGGGAATTCCGCTCATCGTGACCGGCGCGATCTTCGCGGTCATCTTCGTGCGCCGGCAGATTCGGGCGTCAACGCCGATGCTCGATATGGCGCTGTTCAAAAACAGTGCGTTCAGTGGCGCGCTGCTGGTCAACCTGTTGAGCGTAATTTCGCTCGTGGGCTTCTTGTTCTTCGTTACCCAGCACTTGCAACTGGTGGTCGGGCTCAGTCCAATCGCCGCGGGCCTCGCTCTCGTTCCGGGGCTGCTGGCCATGATTCTCTCTGGCCTCACGGTGGTGCCCATTGCCAAGCACCACGCACCCCGCATCGTCGTGCCGGTTGCTCTGACGTTCTCGTTAATCGGATATCTCGGCGTCGCTATGTCAACCGACAACCTATGGATGCTTGTGGCTTCGTTCGTGTCTCTCGGCATTGGCATCGGCGCGGCCGAGACGGTGTCGAACGAACTCGTGCTCGCGAGCGCGCCGCCGCAGAAGGCGGGTGCTGCCAGCGCAGCATCAGAAACGGCGTACGAGCTGGGTGCGGTACTTGGCACCGCAATGCTCGGTGGCATTCTGACCGCTATCTACCGCACCAGCTTCCTGGTACCCGCTGGTGTACCCAGTGAGTTTGCGTATGACGCACGCGAGACACTGGCTGGTGCTACTCACGCGGCGAGCGAGCTCGGTGGACCGGTTGGCGATGCGCTACGAGTGGCTTCGACGCAGGCATTCGACGCGGGAGTAAGTGTGACAGCGTTGATCGGGGCCGGCCTGGTTGTTCTCGCGGCGGTCATCGGGGCGACTACCCTGGGAGGGACCCGCTCGGCAACAGCTGTGGAGCATTGATCCTTCGGCGGGGCACATCCCAGAACTACAAGGAGAGCGATGTCGCGCGTCCCTGAACCCAGTGTCATCAAACTCGCCGTTATCCCCGGTGACGGCATTGGCCCTGAAGTGATCGCGGAAGCCGAAAAGGTGCTCGAAGTTGCAACCGCGGGCAGCAGCATCCGGTTCGAAAAGTCGCGGTTCTCGCTGGGCGCCGCGCGTTTTCTCGAAACGGGCGACACTCTTACCGATGATGATCTCGAGGCGATCGGTGCTCACGATGCGATTCTGCTCGGCGCGGTCGGGGGCGTGCCGGGTGACGAACGGCTGAAAAACGCGAACATCGAACGTGGACTATTGCTGCGACTGCGGTTTGCCCTTGATCACTACGTGAACCTGCGACCTTCGAAGCTCTACCCGGGAGTTCCTGGACCTCTCGCGCAGCCAGGCGCCGTTGACTTCGTCGTAGTGCGTGAAGGCACCGAGGGCCCCTACGTCGGCAACGGGGGATCGATTCGCACCGGAACCGCCCACGAGGTCGCAAACGAGACGAGCGTGAACACGGCATACGGCATCGAGCGAGTCGTGCGCTACGCCTTCGAATTGGCTGAGCGTCGCAACAAGAAGCTCACGCTCGTGCATAAGACCAACGTGCTCGTGCATGCCGGAGGTATGTGGCAACGCATCGTGAACACGGTGGCGGGCGAGCACCCTGATGTGGCCGTAGACTACCTTCACGTCGACGCGGCAACGATTTTCCTGGTCACAAACCCGGGCCGCTTCGATGTGATCGTCACTGACAACCTTTTCGGTGACATTCTCACTGACCTGGCTGGCGCCGTCACCGGTGGCATCGGCCTCGCCGCTTCGGGAAACATCAACCCCGACGGCGCTTTCCCCTCGATGTTTGAGCCGGTTCACGGATCAGCGCCCGACATCGCAGGACAGCAGAAGGCCGACCCTACGGCCGCGATCTTGTCCACCGCTCTACTGCTCGATCACCTCGGGCTGGCAGCCGAAGCACAGCGCGTCACCCGCGCAGTGGAAGAAGACATCGCGGCGAGAGACGGCAGCCCTCGCGCGACTGCGCAGATTGGCGACGCTATCTCTGCTCGCCTGCAGGCGTAATCTGAGACACGGCAGCGACGCCCCAACTACCAGCCAGGATGTGAAGACATGACTCTCCTCGACCCCGACACTGATCTCGCCCCTCTCGAGTTCGCCGTCACCCGCAACCTTGCCGCCAAGACCGCCGCCGAACGCGAAGAGATACTCGCGAACCCGGGATTCGGCCAGAAGTTCACCGACCATATGGTGGATATCTGCTGGTCGATCCGCGGCGGCTGGCACCGCCCCCGTGTGCAGCCCTACGGACCGATCGCACTCGATCCGGCCGCTGCGGTGTTGCACTACGGCCAAGAGATCTTCGAAGGTATCAAGGCCTATCGTCATGCAGACGGCTCGGTGCATACTTTCCGTCCCGATCAGAACGGCAGACGCCTGCAGCGCTCAGCGCGCCGACTTGCGCTGCCGGAACTGCCAGTGCAGTACTTCGTCCAGTCGTTGCGCGAACTGATTGCAGTTGATGAGTCCTGGGTTCCTTCTGGTGATGACCAGAGCCTGTATTTGCGGCCGTTCATGTTTGCCAAAGAAGCGTTCCTAGGAGTGAGACCTGCACAGAAGGTTGGCTACTATTTGATCGCCAGCCCGGCAGGCGCGTATTTCAGCGGCGGCGTGAAGCCGGTCACCATTTGGCTCAGCGAGGACTACGCCCGAGCAGGTAAGGGCGGTACTGGCGCGGCAAAGACGGGCGGCAACTACGCGGCGAGCTTGCTGCCTCAGTCAGAGGCCTATGAGAACGGCTGCGACCAGGTGGTATTCCTCGACGCAGACCGCAACGTCGAAGAGCTTGGCGGCATGAATGTCGTTTTCGTATACAAAGATGGAACGATCGTGACGCCGCAATCGCCGTCGATTCTCGAGGGCATCACCCGCGATTCGATCTTGCAGCTGGCCAAGGACCGTGGTCACAAGGTGGAAGCTCGAGAGGTTTCGCTGCAGGAGTGGCGCGACGGGGTGGCATCCGGAGACATCGTAGAGGTCTTCGCGTGCGGCACCGCCGCTGTGGTCACCCCGATCGGCGCGCTCAAGAGCGCCGAATTCATCGATGAGCAGCCGATTGGCGAGCTTGCACTGTCGCTGCGCGAAGAGTTGACCGACATTCAGCACGGTCGCCGCGAAGATAAGCACGGCTGGCTCGTGCGTCTCGATGTGTGATCTGTCCTAATCCTGCGGCGTGGAGCCGGCGGCGTTGCCGTCGGCTCTAAGCTGGTCAGGTGAGAATCGCGCGCTTTAGCCACCAAGAGGGCATCAAGTACGGAATTGTCGACGAGACCGATCTGGTCGTGCTGTCTGGCGATCCTATGTTCGCAGGATTCGAACCGACGGGTGAACGTGTCCCGCTCGCAGACGCAGCCCTGCTGGCGCCGGTGATTCCGCGTTCAAAGGTTGTTTGTGTGGGCCGAAACTATGCGGATCACGCGGCAGAACTCGGCAACGAGCTTCCGGCCGAGCCGATGCTCTTCTTCAAGCCGAATACGGCGGTGATTGGCCCGGGCGATGCGATTGTGAGGCCGAAGCAGACCACGTTGACGAGCTTCGAGGGCGAACTTGCTGTCGTGATTGGCCGCATTGCGAAGAACGTTCCTGCGGACTCTGCGATGGATTACGTGTTCGGCTACACAATCGCTAACGACATCACGGCTCGTGATCTGCAGAAGACCGATGGCCAGTGGGCGCGTGCGAAGGGCTTTGACACTTTCTGCCCGCTGGGTCCCGCAATCGAGACAGAATTCTCATTTGACGACGCTCGCATCACCACGACCGTAAACGGAGAGGTCAAGCAAGACGGACCGATCAGCGACATGATCTTCTCGGTTGCTGAGATCATCGAGTACGCCTCGGCCGCTTTCACTTTGCTGCCCGGAGACGTCGTTCTCACTGGCACGCCTGCCGGTGTCGGTTCGTTCGTGGCCGGTGACATCATCGACGTCGAGATCACCGGACTGGGTCGACTGCGCAATATCGCACGAGACGCGTAGCGCGCGCGCCCGTGACGTCCGCTACGGGCGGTATCTCGCTCATCCCCAATGACATTGCCCGCGTTCAGCGACGCATGGTCGCTGTGCTTTCACTCGGTCAGGTGCTTGGCGGTGTTGCCTTCGGCGCGACGATCTCGCTCGGCGCGGTGCTGGCTGCTGATATCTCGGGTGACGACGCGTTCTCAGGGCTCGCTACGGCGGCAGTGACCTTCGGCACCGCCGCGATCGCGGTGCCGCTCGCGGCATTGGCGAGACGTGGTGGGCGTCGACCAGCTTTGGCGACGGGAATGCTGATCGCTCTCGCCGGAGTGGTTATGGTGATCGCCGCGGCGTCGTTGCGATCCTTCCCGCTTTTGCTCGTCGCGTTCGCGCTCGTCGGGGCGGGACAAGCGGCGAATCTGCAGTCTCGGTTTGCTGCCGCCGACCTGGCCACCGATAGGTCTCGCGGCCGTGATCTCTCGCTGGTTGTGTGGGCTACGACGATTGGCGCGGTGCTCGGACCGAACCTCACCGGACCAGGCGAGATGCTCGGCAATGCCGCAGGAATGCCACCCCTGACCGGACCGTACCTGTTCACTGTTGTGGCACAGATATTGGCGATCGCGCTCTACCTGACACTGCTGCGTCCAGACCCGTTGCTGTTGGCTGTTCGAGTGACGGCACATGCAGCGAGCGCTTCAGACGCTCGCATTGCCAAGCCCGACGCGCCTGCTCTTGCCAGGTACTCGATCTTCGCGATTGCGGCGGCGCACGGTGTGATGGTGTCGGTGATGGCAATGACACCGGTTCACCTTTTGCACCATGGGGCGTCTCTCAGCGTCATCGGATTCACCATCAGTCTCCACATCGCGGGGATGTACGCACTCTCGCCAGTGTTCGGCATTCTTGCCGACCGCATGGGGCGCATTCCGACAATTCTTCTCGGGCAGGGCTTGCTGGCGGCAGCTTTGATTACTGCTTCGTTCGGCGAGGCCTCCACGCTGGCGGTGACTGTCGCGCTCGTACTGCTCGGGCTCGGGTGGAGCGCAGCCACTGTTGCTGGGTCTGCTCTGCTGACCGAGGCGTCGTCCGAACAACAGCGCACGCGTCGGCAAGGCTTGAGCGATCTCACAATGAGCCTGGTGGCAGCCATCGGTGCAATTCTTGCGGGCGTTGTCTTGGCGTGGATCGGATACGGCGGCTTGTCGCTGGTCGTGAGCGTTGCGGTCGTCGCGACGATAGTGCTTTCGATCGTGGTGGTACGTCCACAGCGATAGGTGGTCGCAAAGCTAGCCTCGTGTGCATGCCCATTTCATCTCGCGTTGCACTCGCGCAGCTCAACAATTCACGCAGCGTCACCAATGGCGTGGTGTCAGCGTCGCTCATGGCCGTGATGACGTTGATCGAGCCACGCCGGCTCACCACCGTGGGCAGACTCTTCTATCGCTTGTCGATGGCCGTACTCACCGCATGGGGCGTGTGGGTGGTGTTGAGAAGTGACGACGACGGCACCTTGCCGGCCGCCGCGCGCGCTGGCGTCACCGTGGGCGCGGCAGGGGCGACGCTCGGGATCGCCGAAGCCGGGGAAGCGCTGGATGCTCGCCTGAGCGACAGCCTCGTTCGCGCAGGCGCCACACGGCCGCGCGCCATCCTCGCTGTCGGCGCCGCAGCGGTCTCGCTCGCTTCGTGGTGGGTGGCCCGCACACGCCCAGAAACAACGCAGCAGGAGTGCTTCGACGAAGGAGCTGCCGAACAGCAGGTAGACGTGTCAGACGAGGTTCGTGCAATCGTTTCGCAGCTACTCATGGTGAGCAATGAGTTTGGCGCGCCTGAGCTGCGCGCGCAGCTTGCCTCTGCTCGCGCATCGGTCTATCAAGGTTCGCAGCTCGGTGCCTTCTGGCCCGGGGTCGGATTCCGGGTTCCTGCAGATCTGCCTCTGGCTGTGCCTGGCGATGCGACATTCCCTGTCATCGGCCGCTACCGCGCGCTTGGAGACCGCACATTTGACGTCTACCTGGTTGTGCAAGAAGGACGCCTTGCAACCTTGGCCATCAGCGAAGCGCGCGACTGGACGGACGAGGAACTTGAGTCATGGATGGATGCTGACCACGGCCTTCAGGAACTGGGCAGTTGGCCGTCCGTCGACGAACTCGACCTGCTGATTGAGACTGCCGAGGGGTATCAACTAGCGACGGCGCTAGCAGCTGAAACCAACCCCTGAACTGGTCGCAGATACCCAAAGGTCATGGCCCGTCAGCGACCGAGTGCAGTCGCGGCGTTTTCCACGTCAGTCATATCGTTGAACACGTGAAACGCCAGGCGAGCGCGGCCGGCACGGCCTGATGCTGTGATCCCCGCGGCATTGAGCTGGCTCAGAGCCTGGCCGTTCGGATCGCTCCACGTGACGATGGCGCTCGCGCGCTCGGGCGCAGAAAGATCCAGGCGTGAACGAAAAGCCGCGGCGAGAGTGGTGGTGTAGTCGTGGAGCTCGACGGGGTCGATCGAGGCGAAGAGCTGGAGAGCAGGTTCTGCGCCGACGAATGCCTGCCAAGCGGGCGACACATCGAACCGGCTAGCATCGACCGCGAGATCACCATCGCCGCCGTAGCACGTTGACCATGGATCGCCGCCCGCGTACCAGCCCGCAAAGAGCGCGGGCATCTCGGCAGCCAGTTTCGGCGACACAGTGAGGAACGAAACTCCGCGCGGTGAGCACAGCCATTTGTAGGCATGGCACACCACGGCATCGAATTGCTTGGCGTCGACTTTCAACCATCCGACCGCTTGTGTTGCGTCACAGAAAGTACGCGCGTTGCACGCGCGTGCGGCGGTGGTGATCGCGTTCACATCGGCCACTTCTCCCGTCGCCGACTGCACGACCGAGAACACGACGAGCGCAGTGTTGTCGGTGATCGCGTCGGCCAGAGACGCCAGGGGGGCTGCGCGAACGATCAGGCCGTTGGGGGAGTGCACGAACGGCAACACGATGGAAGAGAAATCGCCTTCCGCGACGAGTACCTCGGCGCCTGCCGGCAGTGACGCTGCCAGCAACGCCGTGGTGACAGAAACCTGCGAGCCTATCGCGACACGAGTCGCGTCGACGCCGACCAGACTGCCGAATAGCGCCCGCGAGTTCTCGACGGTCGCGCAATAGCCACCGAGGTCAATGTGACCACTGGAGGTCGCGTTCAAGTCAGCGATGACAGCCGCCCTGGTGCCGCGCGACGGGAGGCCAGACGTGCAGGCAGCAAGATAGCCCCGGCCTCCGGTGAACTCACGACGCGCGTCCGCAACCGAAAGCATGTCGACGCTCTGGGCGGATGTGGTGTGCACAGTCGAGGAATTCATGTTTTAACCATGCGCGCGAACCACACCATATGTCTACGGGAGGTGTTGCATGAAAACAATAAGCCCGTGTTATGTAACGATCAGCGCGAAACCGGGCCTATCGTGTGCATATGGTCAACATCGACGATCCGGACTTCGATGCTCAGGCGCTGCGCGTGATCAAAGCAATTGCGGATGAAGGCTCCATTACGGGGGCGGCCATCGCACTCGGATACAGCCAGCCCGCAATCAGCCAGCAGCTCAAGCGACTGGAGCGCCGCCTTGAAGTGCCGATCGTCGAGCGTGTGGGGCGCACTGTGCGCCTCACCGAAGCGGGTCGTATTCTGGCCCGCCATGCACCTACCGTCACCACGGCACTGGATGCGGCGGCAGGAGAAATCGCAGAACTTAGGGGGTTGCGCTCCGGTCGAGTGAGACTCGTGGGCTTCCCATCGGCATCGCCGACGATCGTGCCACGACTCCTCGCCGAGCTCGAGGCTTCGCACGAGGGAGTCAGCGTTACCTACATTGAAGCCGAGCCGCCCGAGGCTGTCGAAGCTGTGCGCGACGATCGTGCTGACATCGCGTTGACGTTCAGCTACCCGGGCGATCGCGATGATCCACACGGCTCAAGCGCGCGGGGTCTCTCTGTGCGCACGATTGGGTCGGACGACCTGCTGGCAGTGTTTCCGCAGGGGCACCCTGCGGCGCGTCATGCACGTGTCGACCTGGCATCGCTCTCAGAAGAACGTTGGATCGCCGGTTGTCCCCGCTGTCGCGGCCACCTTCTGGAGTTGTGCGCGCGGGCTGGCTTCGATCCCGACATTGCTTTTGAGACTGACAACTCTGTGGCGGTCGAAGGGCTCGTGGCACAGGGGATTGGGGTTGCCACGCTGCCCCGCATGGCCGTGGCATCGTTTCCGCTCCTGCCTGGTGTGGTGACTCGACCGCTGCCAGCCGCAGAGTCACGCACCATTCATGTGGTGACAGCGCGTGGTGCCGATCGCGTTCCGGCCGTGCGTGTGGCACTGGAAGCCATCGCGCGCCTCGTTGAAGGCCAGAGGGGCGACAGCGAGGGCAACTAGAGTAGATGGTGATGTCTTCTACACCTGATACCCGAACGACAACCGCCAGCGGAGCCGACATTCGTGTGCGCTTCTGCCCGTCACCGACGGGTTTGCCACACGTCGGTCTGATCCGTACGGTGCTTTTCAACTGGGCGTTCGCCCGGCACAACGGCGGAAAGCTTGTCTTTCGGATTGAAGACACCGATTCAGCTCGCGACAGCGAAGAGAGCTACCACCAGTTGCTTGAGGCGTTGCGCTGGTTGAAAATCGACTGGGACGAAGGCGTCGAAGTGGGGGGCCCTCACGAGCCCTACCGTCAGTCTCAGCGGCATCATCTTTACCGTGATGTTCTTGAGAAGCTCGTCGCCGCTGGCGCCGTGTACGAAAGCTACTCGACAGCTGCCGAGATCGATGCGCGCAATGAGGCTGCTGGTCGCGCAAAACAGCTCGGATATGACAACTTTGACCGCACCCTCACCGACGAGCAGAAGGCTGCGTTCCGGGCTGAGGGGCGCGAACCCGCGTGGCGGCTCAAGGTGCCCGACGAAGACCTCACTTACGACGATCTGATCCGCGGCGAAGTAACTTTCCCTGCCGGCTCGTTTCCTGATTTTGTATTGGTGCGAGCAGGTGGAGTGCCGCTCTATCCCTTCGTGAACCCGGTTGACGATGCGCTCATGGGAATCACTCATGTGATTCGCGGCGAAGATTTGATGCCATCTACCGCTCGACAGCTTGCCTTGTACCGTGCACTCGTCGACGCGGGAGTGACCACCTTCATTCCGCGCTTCGCGCATATGCCCCTCGTGTTGGGTGAGGTCGGAAACAAGAAGCTGTCAAAGCGTGACCCGAAGGCCGATCTCTTCTTGCAACGCGAGAAGGGGTTCATTCATGAGGGTCTGTTGAACTACCTGTCGTTGCTGGGCTGGTCGATCGGGCCTGACCGTGACGTCTTCTCGCTCGAAGAGCTAGTGGAGTCGTTCGACATCGTTGATGTCAATCCGAATCCGGCACGATTCGATCAGAAGAAAGCCGAGTCAATCAACGGGGATCACATTCGGATGCTTCAGCCCGCGGACTTTGCTTCGCGGTTGGTGCCGTATCTCGTCGCTGCTGGAGTAGTCGAAGAGCCGATGACTGCTGATCAGCAAGAGATGCTTGAGGCGGCTGCGCCGCTCGTTCAGGAGCGGATGCAGCTGCTGGGCGAAGCTCCCGCGCTGCTCGCCTTTTTGTTCACAACCGACATCAGCTATGCGGATGATGCGCTGGCGACGTTGCCAGCCAATGCGGGGGAGGTGCTCGTTGCCTCGGTGGGCGCGCTTGAGCTAGTGCCAGAAGCCGAGTTCACGACTGCCGCGGTTCACGCTGCCCTGTCAGCCGCTCTCATCGAAGGGTTGGAACTGAAACCGAGGATTGCCTTCGGGCCGCTGCGCGTTGCGTTGAGTGGGCGCCGCATCTCGCCGCCGTTGTTCGAGTCGATGGAGTTGCTGGGCAAGGCAGAAACGCTGCGTCGGCTCGGTGCGCTGGTCGCCCACCGGTCTTGATCAAACGGGCTCAGTTTGTTCGGAGAGCGACAATCGTCTAGACTCGATCTTCGGCAAGACCTCTGCGTTAGAGCCTTGGGGTATGGTGTAATTGGCAACACGGCGGTTTCTGGTACCGTTGTTCTTGGTTCGAGTCCAGGTACCCCAGCCACAATAAAACCCCCGCTAGTCGGGGGTTTTTGGTTTTTGGGAGCGAGTCGCCTTTCGGCTCGAAAGCTGTGCTCATAATGGCTTCATGAGTAGTTCCCCGTTGTCGCGTGGCGAAGCGAGCGAGCTCGAAGAGCTTCGGCGACGCGCTTACGGGCCCGACGCCGATATCAGCGCCGACATCGCTTCCCGGAATCGACTATTCGAGTTGGAGGGTTTAGCGCAGAGAGCGACGCCGCCTGTTCCGGCCGTCGCGGAGCGTGAATCTCCCGATGACGCCGACACTGAGTTTCCACGCGCAGTCTCCGCACCCGAGGCCGAGTTGCATGAAACGAAGAGCGCGCCTCGCCCTGATGAGGAAAACGAGCTCGCGCTGACGTCGGCTGTGGCGCGAGACTCGGCGACGAAGCGCGGGCGCATGCGATTTCGCATTACAGTGGTCGCGGTAGTTTCTGCCGTGATCGGGGCCAGCATCGGAGCGAGTGCGGTTGCGCTGGTCGCACCGCGCGCGGATCTCATCATGCAAAAAACGGATGACCGCATGCCTCAGGCAATATCTGTGCAAGTCGCGGACTGGGGTGTGGAGCCGGCCTCGATACAGGGCTACGAACCGATCGGTGACTTGAGCGTGTGGACAGCCGAAGCATTGGGCGGTGACCCGTGCATCATGCTCGTCGCTGACACCAGCGTTCGTGCGATGTGGTGCTCGCCCGGGGGACTGGATCCGAGTCTCGATGTGTTGATCGGGCGCGACATTGCCAGTCCCGATCCTTCACTTCCTGACGGCACCGCGCTGCGAATGATCGCCGACGGCGACGTGGTGTCAGTGTGGGTGCATCCGGCTGAGGCATCGGCAGACGAAGACGACGGCTAGTCGGGCGGTGGTTCTTGAATTTCGAGCCAGTCGTGCTTCCTCATGGCTCTCGCGCCGGGTAGCGTCGTAACTTGGTTGCTCGTTGCTCACTGCAGAGGTGAGTCGACCGCGGAGGTCTCGAGCAGGTTTACAGAACTAGGAGAGTCACATGGCCGAACGTCAGGCAACAATCGCGAGTTCATCCGGTCTTCACGCGCGCCCTGCGAAGCTCTTCGTCAATGCCGTCAAAGAAAGCGGAGTCCCGGTGACCATCGCGGTAGACGGCGGCGCCGATCTCAATGCGGGCAGCATTCTTTCGCTGATGGGTCTCGGGGCGTCGCAAGGCACGGTTGTGACCCTCAAAGCTGAGGGCGATGGCGCTGAGCAGGCGCTCGACGAGCTCGTGGCGCTTCTCGAGACGGATCTCGACGCGCAGTAGCAGGAAGCAAAATGCCGTCCCGTTGCATTCGCTAGCGCGACGGCATTTTGCTGCCTTGGCCTTCGTCGAGCAACTCCGAAAGCGTCTCCACGCCGAGATCCTCGTAGGCAGACCACGGAATGGGTTTCGAGGGGCATCTCGGGGTGCTTCGATATGGAGCCTTGCAAGAGCCTGCGCGAGGGCGCGAGTGGGCGTCTGCTTTCGTCAGACCTTTGCCGTGCTCAAACCTCCGCGCTATCGAGCGGCTGGAGTGATACGAACTCTCCGCCCGACTGTTCCGTCGCCCACTTCAAGCGCGCACTTCCCATTTGCTTGCCGATGACGGAGAGCGTCCAATCGTGTGTGGCAAAGGCGCGGCGCGGCGCAACGGCAAGAACGAAATCCATCGCTTCGCCGATCTTCAGCCAAGGAGCACCGACTGGTGCCGCGAGCAACTGCACCTTCTTGTCGACGGGGACGGCGTACGAATCACCCGGGTAGTAGAACTCATCGTTCACCAGCACGCCGACGTTATCGATGACCGGTATCGACTCATGGATGACGGCGTGCCTGCCACCGAAGAACTCGAGGGAGAACGGACCGACTTCGATGACATCGCCCGGGTGCACGGTGGTGATTGAGAAGTCACTGGCTGCTCGTGTGACCCCTTCGGGACCGAAGATTGGAATATGGGGGAATGCGGTGAGGATTCGAGACAGATGCTCGGGTGTCCAATGATCCGGATGCTCATGGGTGATGACGATTCCAATGACGTGATCGAGGTCAAGGAGGGGAGACGTGAAACTGCCGGGGTCGACAACAAGCGTCTTTCCACCGGCCTCGAGAGTCAGGGTGGCGTGTTCGTGCTTGGTCACTCGCATGCTGAGAGTCAACTCTTCGGAGGCTCGTTGAGCAAGTGACGAAACGAGGCCTAGTTCGATTTGGAGGGCGCGCCAAAGACATGGCATAATCGAACGGTTGCCGAAAAGGCGACACGGTAAAGTACGGCCCCATCGTATAGCGGCCTAGTACGCCGCCCTCTCACGGCGGTAACGCGGGTTCGAATCCCGCTGGGGTCACCAATATTGAAGAACGCCCGGCCATTTTGGCTGGGCGTTTTTCGTTGCACACGCAGTAGACTGGTGCGGTACCTGTCTCAAGGACTGAGTGGGGACACAACGACACCCGACACCGTAGTCATGTCTACCAACAGAACGGCAGCAACAGATGACCCAGACCCTTCTGCCCGGAATCCAAGCGGCGCGCGTGACCACTCCGAGAATCACGGCGAATGTGCTCGAACGGCCAGCAACGAGTAAAGATCCACAGCGCACTGTGGTGTTCGTACACGGCAACGTGTCATCGTCGTTGTTTTGGCAGCCGTTGATGCTCTCACTGCCCGCCGATCTGCGCGCGCTCGCTGTCGACCTTCGGGGTTTTGGAGAGAGCGAAACTCTCCCCGTAGATGCGTCTAGGGGAGTGCGCGACTTCTCTGACGACGTGATTGCAGTGCTGGCTGCGCTCGGCATTCCGTCGGCGCACCTCGTCGGCTGGAGCATGGGAGGCGGCGTTGTCACCCAACTCATGCTTGACCGCCCAGACCTTGTCGCGAGCGTCACACTTATTGCACCGGTCTCGCCTTTTGGTTTCGGTGGCACTGCGCTTGACGGCTCGCTTCTAGTCGCCGACGGCGCAGGCACAGGCGGCGGAGGTGCCAATCCAGACTTCGTGGAACGGCTCGCAGCGGGTGATCGCACCGAGGCGGCGCCTACCTCGCCGCTGGCCGTCTATCGATCGAGCTACGTGGCGGCCGGGTTTGAGTCTGAGCACGAAGAGCTGTGGGTGGAGTCAATGCTGACCACCGTGACCGGTGAAGATAACTATCCGGGTGATTCCACGGTCTCAGAGAACTGGCCGGGCTTTGCACCAGGCGCAAGGGGCGTGCTCAATACGATGGCGCCAACTGTGTTCAACACCTCGGGGATCGTTGATCTCGCGTCGAAGCCTCCCGTGCTTTGGATTCACGGTGAGAACGACGCGATCGTGGCCGACGGATCGTTCTTCGATCTCAACCAGTTGGGTGCGGCCGGCATCATTCCGGGCTGGCCAGGTGACGATATCGCCCCGCCACAACAGATGAAGCGTCAGACTCGGAATGTGCTTGCGGTCTATTCCGAGAATGGTGGTCTAACGACCGAGCTGGCGCTTGAGAACTGTGGTCACAGTCCTCACCTTGAGCATGCTGACGAGGTTCGGCGCGCGTTGACCGAACACATCCGGTGGGCGTGATCGAGAGCTGACTTCGGGCCTGGCCACTCGAATTGACGGATAGCCTCGGTGATGTGATTTCTACAACTTTGACTGACGGTGCGGTCTTACGCGAAGCGCGCGCGGGTGATGAAGCTGGGATTCTGGCGTGCATTGCGGCTCTCGCAGTGTACGAACGTGAGCCTGACGCGGTCGAGAACACGGCCAGCGCCCTCACCGCGACTTTGTTCGGTGCCGCCCCGAAAGCCTTTGCTCACGTGATCGAGCGAGAAGGGGTTGTCGTCGGAATCGCGCTCTGGTTCCTCACTTACTCAACCTGGACAGGCAAGCACGGAATCTGGCTCGAAGACCTCTATGTTGACGAGAATCAACGAGGGCGCGGGTATGGCAAGTCACTCATCGCGTCGCTCGCTGGAGTGTGCAAAGAGCGTGGCTATCCGAGACTGGAATGGACCGTGCTCGATTGGAACGAGCCAGCAGTCGCTTTTTATCAATCGATTGGCGCCACACCGATGAGCGAGTGGACGACACAACGCCTCGTAGGCGAGCAACTCTCGCAACTAGCGTCAGCGGTGAACGCGTGAGTGGCGAAAGCAAGACGATCGTCATCACCGGCGCGAGTGATGGCGTTGGGGCGGCGGCGGCTCGTCAGCTCTCTGCGAGTGGCAACCGAGTGGTGCTTGTCGGACGCTCCCGCAGTAAAACGGAAGCGATTGCGCACGAAATCGACGCGCCGTTTCATATCGCCGACTATGCAAAGCTTCAGCAGGTGCGCGAACTCGCTGCAGACTTGGCGGCTAGCTATTCGCACATCGATGTGCTGGCGAACAATGCCGGTGGGATCTTCGGCGACCGCGAGCTCACCGCAGACGGGTTCGAGCAGACTTTTCAGGTCAACCATCTCGCAGGATTCCTGCTTACCAACCTCCTGCTCGACAAGTTGGTCGCGAGCAACGCCAGTGTGATTCAAACTTCTAGCGTCGCCGCCAAGCGTTTTTCGAAGTTCGATATCGACGATCTGCAGGCGGAGCGCAAGTACTCCGGTCAAGTTGCGTATGGCAACGCAAAGCTTGCCAATATTCTCTTCACTCGCGAACTTGATCGTCGAACCGCCGAACGCGGCTTGTCAACGGCGGCGTTTCATCCCGGCGTCGTAGCCACCAGCTTCGCGTCGTCGTCCGGTGGTTTCTTCGGGTTCCTGTATACCAATCCGCTCGCGCGCCGCTTAATGACAACCACCGAAGGCGGCGGGTCGCGTCTCACATTTCTTGCCGAAGGCACCGCGGGAGTGGATTGGACGTCGGGGGAGTACTACGAGCGCGATCGACCAGTGGCTTCCCACCGTCTGAGTCGCGATGAAAAGCTCGCACGTCAGCTGTGGGAGCGTAGCGCCGAACTAGTGGGGCTGTCAGGCTGAAGCCTGGCGTAGCTGATCGCGTGACTGACTCATTGCCCGTTCTCGAGGTAGTCGCGGCCGTGATTGAGCATGAGGGCATGCTGCTCGTCTGCCGTCGCGCCGACGGACGATCTGCCGCCGGAAAGTGGGAGTTCCCTGGCGGCAAGATCGAGGAAGACGAGACACCTGCTCAGGCTCTGACCCGAGAGATTCGCGAGGAACTGGGGGTCAGCATCACGATCTCGGGTCATCTCACGACCGACGACACCGTGGTGTCAGACCGCACGATCCGGCTCACATGTTTGCGTGCCGTCTTGACCGACGCTATTCCGGTGGCGAGCACCGACCACGATGCGCTGGCGTGGCTGGCTCCTAGCGGGCTCTTGGGTCGTTGCTGGGCTGAACCGGATCTGCCGGCTGTGAGTTTGCTCAGCAACGCGACTACATCGGGAACACCAGGCCAATAGCATCCGTTCTCTTGTCTTGTACGCGCAGAACATACGATTGTTTGCGAACACCACGATCACTCAGGAGTGACTCATGACCGACGACGGCACCATCACACGCACACCCGGTACTGAAACTGCTGTGCTTGCAGGCGGCTGTTTCTGGGGAATGGAAGATCTGATTCGTCGGCAGCCTGGCATCATGCAAACGCGGGTCGGCTACACAGGCGGCGCCAATGATCACGCCACATACCGCAACCACCCGGGACATGCTGAAGCCGTAGAGATCGTGTTCGATCCCACAAAGACGAGCTACCGCGATGTGCTGGCGTTCTTCTTTCAGATCCACGATCCAACTACGCTCAACCGGCAGGGAAACGACATCGGTTCGAGCTATCGTTCGGCCATCTTTCCGCTGTCGTCAGAACAAGAACGCATTGCGCGCGAAACCATCGCCGATGTTGATGCTTCGGGACTGTGGCCGTCAAAGGCGGTGACGACTCTCGAACCGGAAGGCAGGTTCTGGCAAGCAGAGCCCGAGCATCAGGACTACTTGCTTAGGTATCCCAACGGATACACCTGCCACTTTCCACGAGCTGGGTGGGTCTTGCCCAAAAGAGCTGAAGCCACCTCATAGCGGAAGTCGGCAACTACCGCCGGCATCTGGTCGGCGTCCGAGGGCGGGAGTAGCCTGCCGGGTATGACCGAGACGCAAACTCTCGAATGGCTGCTGGACTCTGACCCGGCGCTCAAATGGCAAGTTCAGCGAGATCTTGTGCGAACGTCATCAGACGTATGGCGTGCGACTCGAGACCGAGTCGCGACCGAGGGATTTGGCGCGGCCATGCTCTCTCATCAAGATGAGGACGGCCAGTGGGCGGGCGGCGCGTATTTCCCTGCCGATTTTGACGAAGCATCCGCTGAAGCCGAAGAAGGTCAGCCTTGGACCGCCACGACCTGGTCGCTCAACTTTCTGAGGGAGTGGGGCTTGGACCCAGCGGCGCTCGCTGGCACCGCAGAAAAGCTCGCGGTCAACAGCCGATGGGAATACGAACAGTTGCCCTATTGGGCCGGCGAAGTTGACTGTTGCATCAACGCTTTCACCGTAGAAAACGGCGTCTGGCTGGGTGCAGAGATCGGTGGAATGGTCGATTGGTTGGTTGAGCATCGCCTCTCCGACGGCGGCTGGAACTGCGCATGGATCGACGGCTCGACGCGATCTTCCTTTCACTCGACCATCAGTTCGTTGCGTGGTCTGCTCGCTTACGACATCGTGACGGGCGGCACAGAGGCAACCCGATCTGCCCGTCGCGGTGGCGAGGAATATCTTCTTGAACGATCCCTCTTCAAACGCCTGTCTACGGGTGAGCAGGTTGGGCCCTGGGCCACCCGTTTCGTTCACCCGTTCCTGTGGTTCTATAGCGTGTTGAACGCGGCTGACTACTTTCGCAAAGCGGCATTGTTTGATGCCATGGCGCCTGATCCACGCATGGGGGAAGCGATTGAGCTCATTCGCGGTAGGCGATTGCCCAGCGGGGCGTGGTTGCAGGAGCGCACCCAGAAGGGTCGTGTTTGGTTCGAGATGGACGTTCCTGAAGGCGAGCCCTCCAAGTGGCTCACCTTCTACGCCATGAGGGTTCTCGAATGGTGGGATGCTGCTGCGCTTCGTTAGACAGCGAACTGATTCCACCCGAGCCCGAGGAAGCTACTCGCTCGTCGGTTTGGACCTTTTACGAGCGGAGCGCGCCATGCTGACTATTGCCCAGACAATCAGCCCGGTGGCCGCAAGAACCAGTAGCCAAGGGAGCAGAAAGCCGAGTGCGATCATGATGCCGTTGAGCGTAGCGATGAGCCCATTCCATCCGGCGGCCACTCCATCGGTGAAGCCAGCGGGGTCTGCTTCGACGGGTTGCGACTCCGAGTGGAGCGTGACGGTGAGCGTTGACATCGCAACCTGTCCTTCCACTGACTCCAGCTGTTGCTGGTAGGACTCAACCATCGTTTGGCGTTCAGATAAGGCGCTCTCGGCCGCGATGAGATCGGCGATGTTCGTCGTGTTTGACATCAATTCAGTGAGCCGATCCACCGACGCCTGGGCTGAATCTATGCGTGCGCGAAGGTCGATCGTTTGATCGGTCACATCCTGGCGACTGATCGATGAGCTGGTTACATCGCCAAGCTCGGACAGCTCGCCGATGAGATCGTCGAGTTCATCGGCTGGCACGCGCACGGTGATCCATGCACCGTCTGGTGCATAGGGGTAAGGCATGGTCTCGTAAGCACTGCCGTTTTCGTCAACCGAGTACGCATCGCCCGAACGACCGATGCTCATCGACTCGACATATCCGTTCCGCACGTTCACTGCGTCTGCGATAGCGCTGACGCTGGAAGGTACGTCGTCGACCACGACTGTCGCGGACGCGAATGTCATGATGTCGCGTTGAGCTGACGCACCGGTTGTGTCGTGCTCGAAGGCGAGCGTTTCATCGCTCATCTCGCTGGTGAACGCATCTGCTCCGTCTGCGGCGATATCGGCGCTGTCTGTCCCCGACTCGAGGCCGGGGCCTTCAAGCACGATTGCGGAGCCGTCGTTGACGTACGACGAGTCGCCTACGACTGACGCGAGGCTCGGGGCGATGACGGCAGCCACCACGACGACCGCAGCGGCGGCTGCCCCACCGATCCACCACTTGCCCCTTCGGGAGCGCTGAGCGACGCGGTCTTGCGAGATTCTTGAGAACACTTCTCTCTCCATGGCATCAATACGTTCGTCGCCAAGTTCCGGCAGGTTGTCGGTGTTCGCATCAAACGCCGTATCGCGATGTTTCTTGTCAGTCATGATGTCTCCTCGATCGAGGTCCGCAATCGCGTGCGGAGGCGGGAGAGACGGTTGCGCACGATACCGTGCGTGACCCCGAGCTCTGTGGCGGCCGCGTGGTACGAATAGCCCTCGGTTGCGCAGAGTCGAAAGATGTCTTGGTCGAGCTGCGTGAGGCTGGCAACTTCGCGCATGATTCGTGAGGCGAAGTCGGAGTCGACAACCTGCTGCTCGACGTTGACCGTAGCGGGAAGGTTCTCATCGATCATGGCTGCGGTGTGCCGGCGATCGCGTTGCTGACGCCGCATCCGATTCGCAGCTTGGAATCGACAGATTGTCACGAGCCAGGGCAGCAGCGAATCACCTGCAAGCTCGAGGCCGGGCAGCTTGCGCCACGCAACCAAAAATGTCTCCTGGGTGACATCTTCAGCATCGGCCACGTCGCCGAGTAGGCGGTATGCGAGCCAGTAGACGGGCCGCACGTAGGCGCGATATAGCGCGCGAAACGCAAGATCGCTCCCACCCGCGGCCTGTGCCACGAGCGTCGCATCTTCTGTCGCCACCCGGTCGGTCATGTGATCCCATCGTCTACCGCGCGTTGCACTGCGGCAACCTGTTTGTCTCTTACCCTCTCAGTGTCGCGGAGCAGGGGAACGTCTCAAAGCGTCAGAACTCTTCGCGGTGACCTGTATTCTGTTCGAGCGAGAGGGAGTATCCCGATATCGCGCGTTCGTCATCACGGGAGCTCTTGCTCCCCGGGCGCGTGCCGCACGAAAACCGTGCGGGGGAGAGACTTTCGACGTTTTGTCGCCCCCGCTCCCATTTTTGAAAGGCCCGGTATGGACCTGCAACTCCCGCTTTGGTTTGAAGTTGGCTCGTTGATCGTGCTCACGCTGATCTTGATCGCCGATTTGCTGCTCATTCTCAAGCGTCCTCACATTCCTTCGACGAAGGAATCGACGCTCTGGGTGGTCTTCTACATCGTGCTCGCGCTCATTTTTGCGGGGTTGATGTGGATCGTTGCTGGTGCTGAGTTCGCGGGACAGTTCGTTGCCGGCTGGCTGACTGAGTACAGCCTGTCGATCGACAATCTCTTCGTCTTCGTGCTGATCATGACGCAGTTCGCCGTCCCGCGGCGGTATCAGCAGGAAGTGCTGATGGTGGGAATCATCATCGCTCTCGTACTTCGCGGGCTGTTCATCCTCGCTGGTGCAGCGATCATCGAGGAGTTCAGTTGGGTGTTCTACATCTTCGGCGCGTTCCTTGTCTGGACCGCGTATCGTCAAGCATTTCCTGGCGGAGACCACGATGACGACGTGCAACGTGAGAGCTTCATTGTTCGCACGCTTCGACGCACGATCGACATCAGCGATCACTACGACGGGGCAAAGCTGCGCACCGTGGTGAATGGCAAGAAGATGTGGACGCCGATGATCATCGTCTTCGTGGCGATCGGCGTGACTGACTTGCTGTTCGCCATCGATTCGATTCCCGCGATCTTCGGCATCACTCAGAGCGCGTTCATCGTATTCACCGCCAACCTCTTCGCCCTCATGGGTTTGCGTCAGCTGTACTTCTTGCTCGGCGACTTGCTCGATCGGCTGCGCTACCTCCATTACGGAATCGCATTCATCTTGGCGTTTATCGGTGTCAAGTTGGTGTTGCACGCGATGCACGTCAACGAACTTCCGTTCATAAATGGCGGACGGCCGATCGCGTGGGCTCCCGAAATCTCGACATGGCTTTCTCTCGCTGTGATTGTGTTCGCAATGGGAGTCGCAACTATCGCCAGCCTGATCGCCGCTTCGCGCGACAGCAAGGCAGCAAGCCCGGAAGATGCCGCCAGTACAGTTGCGGAAGAGAAGGGAACCCCGCCTACGATTGACGGTGTGTGAGCGGTGGTAGCCTGTCTGGGTGCGGATCGCTCGACTTCTCCTTAGCGGCCGCGACGAGTCCTAGTCCAGGCCTCTCTCGTCGCGGAGTGTCGTCGCGGGCTTGATTCGCTTTCCGAGGAGATAGAGCAATGACAATTTCTGATGCGTCTGCCGTGGTAGATCGCCCCCGTACCCTCGCCGAGAAGGTGTGGGACGACCATCTGGTCGTGAAGGGCGAGAACGGGCAGCCTGATCTCATCTACATTGACCTGCATCTGGTGCACGAAGTCACCAGTCCGCAGGCGTTCGACGGGTTGCGCGCGGAAGGCCGACCCGTGCGCCGTCTCGATCTCACGATCGCGACTGAAGACCACAACACTCCGACTCTGAACATCGATAAGCCGATCGCTGATCTCACCAGCCGAACGCAGATCCATACGCTGCGAAACAACGCGGAAGAGTTCGGCGTTCGCCTTCACTCGCTGGGCGACAAAGAGCAGGGGATCGTACACGTGGTCGGCCCGCAACTCGGCCTCACGATGCCGGGAGTGACTGTCGTGTGCGGCGACTCGCACACCTCGACTCACGGCGCGTTCGGCGCGATGGCGTTCGGTATCGGCACGAGCGAGGTCGAGCATGTTCTCGCTACCCAGACGCTGCCGCTCAAGCCGTTCAAGACCATGGCGATCACTGTCGAGGGCGAGCTGAAGCCGGGTGTTACGGCCAAAGACGTAGTGCTCGCGATCATCGCACGGTTGGGTGCGAACGGCGGTCAAGGCTATGTGCTTGAGTTTCGTGGCAGTGCCATTCGCTCGCTCTCGATGGAGGGGCGCATGACCATGTGCAACATGTCGATCGAGGCTGGCGCACGTGCGGGCATGGTCGCTCCCGACGACACCACCTTCGAGTACGTCAAGGGTCGCCCGCACGCGCCCGTCGGCCAGGACTGGGACGATGCGGTTTCTTACTGGCGCACCCTTCCCAGCGACGAAGGCGCCGTGTATGACGCTGAAGTGTTCTTCGACGCAGCCGAACTTGAGCCATTCGTCACTTGGGGCACCAATCCCGGTCAGGGCGTTTCGCTCAGCGACGTCGTGCCTACTCCGAGTGAGATTGCTGATCCCAACGAGCGCGCGGCGGCCGAGCGAGCGCTCGAGTACATGGCGCTTGAGGCGGGCACACCGCTGAAGGAAGTTCCCGTAGACGCGGTCTTCATGGGGTCATGTACCAACAGCCGCATCGAGGATCTTCGCGCCTTCGCCTCTGTCATTGAGGGCCGCTCGAAAGCCGAGGGCGTTCGAGTAATGGTCGTCCCCGGCTCTGCACGAGTGCGGCTCGAGGCTGAAGCTGAGGGCCTGGACAAGATCATCATTGCGTTCGGCGCGGAGTGGCGCTTTGCAGGATGCTCGATGTGTCTGGGCATGAACCCCGACCAGCTGGCACCGGGTGAGAGATGCGCATCTACGAGCAATCGAAATTTTGAAGGCCGTCAGGGCAAGGGTGGGCGCACACATCTGGTATCACCGCTGGTCGCGGCAGCGACTGCGGTGCGCGGCACGCTGTCGAGTCCGAGTGATCTGCCCACACGAGTGGAGGCTTGAGATGGAGAAGTTCGTTACCCACACCGGCATTGCAGCTCCGTTGCGACGCTCGGCCGTCGACACCGATCAGATCATTCCGGCGGTGTACCTCAAACGGGTCACAAAAACCGGATTCGAAGACGCGCTATTCGCGAACTGGCGGCAAGACCCTGATTTCGTCCTGAACCAAGAGGTGTTCAAGGGCGCCAGCATCCTTGTGGCTGGGCAAGACTTCGGAACGGGCTCTAGTCGCGAACACGCGGTTTGGGCGCTGCGCGATTTTGGCTTCAAGGTCATTCTGAGTCCCAAGTTCGCCGACATTTTTCGTGGGAACTCGGGAAAACAGGGACTCGTTACCGGCGTCATCACTGAGGCTGAGGTCGAGGCCATCTGGGCAGCGATCGATGCAAACCCGGGGGTCAGCATGACCGTCGATCTTGAAGCGCGTACGGCCTCGATCGGCGATCTTCACGTGTCTTTCGAGATCGATGATTACACTAGGTGGCGGCTCCTTGAGGGGCTCGATGACATCGGGCTCACACTGCGCAATCAAGAAAAGATCACGCAGTTTGAGGCGCGCCGCGAGGCGTGGCGGCCGCGGACACTTCCCGTTCGCTAACCCTGTGGTCTTTCGTTCAACCAGAGCGATCGATCACTAGCCACCCCTCTAGACACACAAGTGAGGTCCACCGGATGAAGTCGCTTCTTAGCGTTACGGGAGAAACCCCCGCAGGAGACAAGAAAGAAGCCTCCGGCGAAGTCCTCGCGATTCGTGGCGGCCGACCGCTGACTGGCCGTGTTGAGGTCAAGGGTGCCAAGAATCTTGCGACCAAGGCGATGGTCGCTGCGCTCTTGGGTGAGACGCCCAGCACGTTGCGCGACGTTCCCGACATCAGTGACGTTCAAGTTGTACGGTCTCTTCTCGAGGTCCACGGAGTGACAGTCAACGACGACGACAACGACGAAGGAACCCTTCACTTCGACACGTCTGGCGCGGTTTCTGCGCACTTCGAAGCAATCGATGCGCACGCGGGTGCCTCGCGGATTCCTATTCTCTTCTGCGGACCCTTGCTTCATCTGCTCGGCGAAGCGCTCATCCCTGACCTGGGCGGCTGCCGAATCGGCGACCGACCGATCAACTTCCACATGGATGCGCTGCGCGCATTTGGCGCTGTGGTAGACAAAACCTACGAGGGAATCCGCATCACAGCGCCCAATGGGCTTACCGGCGCGTCCATCGAGCTTCCCTACCCGAGCGTCGGCGCAACAGAGCAGGTGTTGCTCACCGCCGTTCGCGCAAAAGGCATCACAGAGTTGCGCAATGCGGCCATCGAGCCAGAGATCATGGATCTGATCGCTTTGTTGCAGAAGATGGGCGCAATAATTTCGTACGAGCCCAATCGCGTCATCCTCATCGAGGGCGTCGAATCTCTTCGTGGCTACGATCACCGGTGCATTTTCGACAGGAATGAAGCAGCATCCTGGGCGTGTGCCGCTCTCGCCACAGATGGAGACATTTTCGTCGGCGGTGCAAAGCAACAAGAAATGCTCACCTTCCTGAACGTCTTTCGCAAAGCTGGCGGCTGGTTCGACATTCACGAAGACGGCATTCGGTTCTGCCGCGACGGTGACATCAAGCCCGTCGTCGTCGAAACTGATGTGCACCCTGGGTTCATGACCGATTGGCAACAGCCGCTGATCGTCGCTCTGACCCAGGCTCATGGCACTTCTGTCGTCCATGAGACGGTGTACGAAAACCGGCTCGGCTTCACCCAAGCACTGGTCCAGATGGGCGCCGACATCGTTGTCCATCCGCAGGGCATTGCGAGTGCCGATCGTCGCGTCCCGCGGCGCGCACTCGAACAAGCCGCGGTTATCAACGGGCCGACGCCGTTGCACGCGGCCGATGTCGAGGTACCTGATCTTCGTGGCGGCTACAGCTATGTGATCGCGGCTCTGGCTGCCGAGGGCGAGTCGGTCGTTCGCAACGTCGGCATCATCCGGCGTGGTTACGAGAAGTTTCTGACCAAGCTTGAAACGCTTGGCGCCGATTTCGACGTCATCGGCTGAGGCGACCATGGTCTCGAAAACGCCTAGGCGCGCTCGCGGCGAGAAGTTCCGCTTCAGCATCTTCTGGCCACTCGCCGCCGTCGTCGTGCCTCTTGCTGGGGTGGTGATGAAGATCGAGGTGATTGACGGCCACAAGATGCCACGCACGGGGGCCTACGTGCTCGCGCCCAACCACTACTCCGAGATCGATCCGCTTGCAGTGGCTGTTGCGGTATGGCGTCTCGGTCGTGAGCCCAGGTTCCTCGCCAAAGAGAGTCTGTTTCGAGTTCCGGTGTTGGGCTGGGCGCTGAGCGTGACGGGTATGGTGCCGGTAGCGCGCAACTCGTCATCGTCGTCAGCTCGCAACACTTTGGATGCGACGGAGATGCTGGTTCAGCATGGTCGCGGCGTTGTGGTGTATCCCGAAGGCACGCTCACTCGAGACCCTGATCTGTGGCCCATGCGGGGCAAAACTGGCGCAGCACGACTGGCGCTCGACGGAGATATTCCGGTCATTCCCATGGCGCAGTGGGGCGCGCAGCAGATTTTGCCGCGTTATGGCAAGCTGCGGCTGTGGCCATTGCGTCGACGAATTCGAGTCGTCATCGGTGACCCCGTCGATCTGCGCGAGTATCGCGAGGGTGTAGTCACTCCGGCGAAGCTCAATGCCGCGACAGATGCAATCATGTCCGACGTAGCGCAACTGCTCGCCGGGCTTCGCGGCGAGCCGGCGCCAGCAGAGCGATGGAACCCTACCGCCCACGGTCAGCAAGAAACGGGCCGCCTTGAATCGTAGATCTGAAGTTGCCCGGCCCCGCATCGCGGTGATTGGTGCTGGTAGCTGGGGCACCACATTCGGAAAGATCCTTGCCGACGGCGGGGCTAACGTTGTGATGTGGTCGCGTCGCCCCGAACTTGCGAATGAAATTCAAGAGGCGAAGCGCAATAGCCAATATCTTCCGGGCATCAACCTGCCCCGAGAGATGTCCGCGACACATCACCTCTCCGAAGCCCTCGATGGTGCCGAACAGGTGTATCTGTCTATTCCTAGCCAAGCGCTGCGGGAGAATTTGAAAGCAGTCAGGCCCCTGCTATCTCTTAGCGACGTGCCGATCATCTCGCTGATGAAGGGCGTCGAGCGCCGTTCTGGTCTGCGCATGAGCCAAGTTATCGAGCAAGAGCTGCATTGTGATGCCGCACGGATTGCGGTGGCGTCTGGGCCCAACCTGGCGCTTGAGATCGCACGCGAACAGCCGACTGCAGCGGTGATCTCATCGGTCAGTCAAGAGACGGCCGAAGCCGTCGCGCGACGCGCGCGCAACAAGTACTTCCGCACCTTCGTGAACACTGACGTTATCGGTACCGAGTTTGGTGGCGTGCTGAAGAATCTCATCGCTGTCGCCATCGGCATCGTGGATGGTGTCGGCTACGGCGAGAACACGAAGGCATCGATCATCACGCGCGGTCTTGTCGAGATGACAGATTTCGCGGTTGCTCAGGGCGCAGAGCAAGAGACTCTTCAGGGTCTGGCCGGTCTTGGCGACCTGATCGCAACCTGTCAGTCGCCGCTGAGCCGCAACAACACCGCAGGGCGCTTGCTTGGGCAGGGCTACAGCTTTCAAGACGTCGTCAAGCAGATGAACCAGACGGCGGAGGGGCTTGCGTCTGTTGCGCCGGTTCTTCAACTTGCCCGTGAGGTTGGCGTGCAGATGCCGATCGTCGAGCAGGTCAAGATGGTGCTTGACGGAACAATGAACCCGCGCGATATCGCGCCTCACCTTACAACTGACGATGACACCCCCGCGGGCGAGAGGACTCAGAATGGACAGGCCGGCGGTGGCGGTGCTCTTTGGAGGTCGCTCCAGCGAGCATTCGATCAGTTCCGCAACAGCGAGCGGAGTGCTTCGAGCGATTGATCGCGATCGATTCCGTGTGATTCCCATTGGCATCACTCGTGAGGGAATCTTTGTTCTCGAAGACGATGACCCCGAAAAGTTTGCGTTAGATGCAGACCGTCTGCCGGAAGTCGTAGACAACGGCACGCGCGTGGTCTGGCCCGAGGGCGGCTCTGATCGAACGCTGCGCGTGCGCCTCTCGAACGGGGAACTGCAGGAAATCGGAACTGTCGATGTTGTGTTGCCGATACTGCACGGCCTCCACGGCGAAGACGGCACGGTTCAGGGTTTCCTCGACACGCTCTCGATCCCCTACGCGGGCGGCGGTGTGCTCGATTCTGCGCTGTGCATGGATAAGCACTTCATGAAGATCGTGCTCGAAGCAGAGGGCGTTCCTGTTTCGCCATGGGTCACGATCACCAAGAAGCAGTGGGAGCGAGACCCCGAACAGGTTCGTGCTGAAGCGGCACGGCTGGGTGAGCCGACGTTTGTGAAGCCAGCGCGCGCGGGGTCAAGCGTCGGAGTATCTAAGGTGCATGACCCATCTGAGCTCGCGGGGGCGCTTTCAAAGGCCTTTGCCGAAGACGAAAAGGTACTCATCGAGTCGGCGATCGTCGGCCGTGAGATCGAGGTCGCCATCCTCGAAGGTCGTGCCGGGGCATCCCCGAAGGCGTCGCTACCAGGCGAGATCGTGCTCACGACGCGAGAGTTCTACGACTTCGAGGGAAAATACCTCGGCGGCGACGGCGCGCAGGTGGTGTGCCCCGCTGATCTGACCGACGACGAGATCGCCTCGCTTCAGCAACTCGGGATCAAGGCATTTGAAGCGGTGGATGGACGAGGACTCGCCCGGGTCGACTTCTTCCTGGCGGCTGATGGCTTGTATGTGAATGAGCTCAACACGATGCCCGGATTCACGCCGATTTCGATGTTCCCCAAGTGCTGGATTGCCTCGGGCCTGTCATACGGTGAGTTGATCTCGGAGCTGATCGACACAGCCCTGGCGCGCCCGTAGTTGCTCGCTCAGCTACCTGCGTCAGCGCGGTCGAGACAGCCGGTGCCTTCGCTCGGTATTTGTGCGACTGCACCTGAGAGTCGCTCGAGCACGGTTGCGCTGGAGACGACTTCGTTGTCTAGGTAGACCTCCACTGCTGGAGTCCGGCCGAAAGTGGTCACGCGGTAGCGCGGTGCTTCGGATTCATCGATGATCCAGTCAACGCCATCAACTGTCTGGCAGGGGAGGGTCGAAGGCCCCGGCGGAGTCACGCCGCATGTCATCAGCACGCTGCTCGGCTCGCCCCACGCAGCGGTGGCCTGGGCGTCGGTCCAACGGCGCGATTCGCCGTCGACGGAATCCGGCAGGCGCACCATCACTTCGGCGCATGCGGGATCATTCGAATCCGCGGCGGCCTGCATCGGCACGGTGGTTGTGCATCCGGTGGCGAGCGCTGCCGCTATACCCAATACGGCAATAGCGGACAATCGGCGAGCTCCAGACACCACTCCAGGCTACCGTTGAGAGGTGAGTGCGGGTGACCCTACAGTGGGCGAGATGAGCGAGGGGCAAATCCTCTCTCGTATTCTCGCGACGCTGTCGCCTTCGCAGGCGATCGTCGGACCGGGGGATGACGCGGCAGTTCTGGCCATGCCAGACGGACGAGTGGTCGCTACCACTGACACGCTCGTGCACGGACCTGACTTTCGGTTGGCGTGGTCGAGCGGTTTCGATCTTGGCTGGAAGTCCGCGGCCGTCAACCTCTCTGATATCGCCGCCATGGGAGCCACACCGACCGCGCTGCTCGTGGCTTTGGCCATGCCTGAGCAGACTGCCATGTCATTCGTCGAGCAGTTTGCGGCCGGTTTGCGCGCGGCGTGCGAGAGCTTGGCGCCCGGGTGTGCGGTTGAAGGCGGAGATCTGACTGTCTCAGACACCTTGACCGTCGCTGTGACTGCTCTTGGCACCCTAGACGGGCAGTCGCCGGTGTTGCGTTCTGGCGCAGGCGTGGGCGATGTCGTTGCCATCGCTGGCACCCTAGGGGCAGCAGGTCGCGGCTTGGCGCTGTTGTTCGATCGATTTCGGGATGCAGAGGGCTTTCCCTGTGCGATTGACTTCGCTTCGCTTTCCGAAACGGAGGCTGCGGATATGAGCGCGCAGCTGAGGCCTGAGCCGCCGGTGAGGTTGGGTCGGGTCGCTGCCGCCGCCCGTGCCACCGCAATGATGGACGTCTCCGATGGATTGGTGCTGGATGCCTCCAGGATTGCGGATGCATCCGGGGTGTCCGTTTCGATCCAAACCAGTGCGCTCGGTGTCGACGCACCAAACGCGCTGACCGGCGGCGAAGACCATGCACTGCTGGCAACCTTTGCGCACGGAAGCGTGCTGCCTGAAGGATTCCATGCCATCGGGGTGATCGAGGCCCGTGGTTCTGCGCCTGTAATGGTGGACGGGCGAGCTTTCACCGGCCGCGGCGGCTGGGATCCTTACGGTGACTGGGACGCGACACGAGGCTGATCAGGTCGTCGTTGCCCACCACATGGTCGTGTCACCGTAGCGCTTGTCGCGCGTCGCGGTGAGCCCGGACGGCCACCTCGGCTGGGGGCTGCGCGATGCTCGCTCGACGATGACGCAGGCGTCACCCGCCAGCGTGGGCACGAGAAGTTCGAGCGTCGCTGAAAGCTCGTCGTCTGGAAGATCGTACGGTGGATCAACGAACACGAGGCTGAAGGGCCCGGGAACACCGCGCAGATAGAAGTCGGCAGATTGCCGGTGAACGATGACGGTGGACTGCTGACCGAGGGACTTGAGTACACGCTCGGAATTTCGTTGCGCGACCGCTGCAGCCTTCGGTGCTTTCTCCACCAGCACCGCAGACCGCGCGCCCCGACTCAGGGCTTCAAGCGCGAGCGCACCCGATCCTGCATACAGATCGAGCACTGTTGCTGCGCGCAGCAGATCAGACGATTCAAGCGAACCGAATAGCGACTCACGTACGCGGTCGCTCGTGGGGCGAGTGCCCGCATCAGGAACGTCGAGGGTCAAAGAGCCAGCGCGGCCAGCGATAATTCGCGTCACCCGGTTAATCTATCCGGCGGTCGGCGCGGCGATGTCCTCTTCGCGAAGGCGAGGCTCGGTGCGAAACTGAGGGCGCAAGCCGGCTTTGTCCGCATAGAACTCGCGCACCCGGGTCATATCGGCAACGACATCGCCTGTGAGATGCAGGGTATCTCCAAGTCCGCTCGTCATTGTGGTGCGATCGACGTATCCCAGTACGACGGGCATATCGGCTTCGCGCGCGATTCGATAGAAACCAGATTTCCAGTACTCTCCCGCGCCGCGGGTTCCCTCGGGGGTAACGACCAGGCTGAACACTTCACCCGCCCGTCGCCGCGCGACGATCTCGGCGACCAGACCCTGCGGGTTGCTTCGGTCTACTGGAATGCCCCCGAGCGCTCTCATGATCGGGCCGCGCCATCCGCGGAAGAGGCTTTCTTTGCCGAACCAGTGGGTGCGAATTCTCAGGCGCCAGCTGATGGCAAGCATCAGCACAAAGTCCCAGTTCGATGTGTGCGGTGCACCGATCAGAATCGAGGGTTGCGTCGGGGCAGGGCTCGTGGACAGCGTCCAGCGGCTACAAGCCCAGTAAGCGCGGGCGATGAAGGATCGGAACACGCAGACCACCGTACGCCGTCAGGCTGTGTGTGGACAGTCGGTGCTCGCTCATAGACTCGTAGCATGTCGTCTTTCAGCCTTACTTCGCGTCTTGACGGTGCGGTCGGGGGCAAGACAGCGAAGGCGCTTGAGCGGGCGTTCGGAATGCGCACCGTCGGAGACCTGCTCGCGCACTACCCGCGGCGCTACGCGAAGCGCGGAGAGTTGACCGATATTGCGATGTTGCCGATCGGCGAGCCAGTAACCATCGTTGCTGAGGTGCGCACGGTGAGTGAACGACGCATGCAGAACCGCAAAGGCGCGATTCTCGAGGTCGTGATTAGTGATGGGCAGGGAAACCTGTCTCTGACTTTCTTCAACCAGAGCTGGCGTAAGAGCAGTCTGATTCCGGGCCGCCGCGGAATCTTCGCTGGCAAGGTGGGCGAGTACAGAGGGACGAAGCAACTCGCGCACCCTGACTACGAGCTCTTCGACGACGAAGAGACCGCGCGCATGACAGCCGAAGCCAACGCACATCTGCCGATCCCCATCTATCCGGCGACGAGCACGCTGGCTTCATGGCAGATCACCAAGATCGTCGCACTTGTGCTTGATGGGCTCGACAACATTGCTGACCCGTTGCCTGAGCACGTGCGCGCAAGAGGTGGCTACCTCGACGCGCGGACCGCGATCGAGCGCATTCATCGTCCAGACTTTGAAGAGCAGATCCCGCCAGCGCTCGAGACCCTGCGCATGCACGAGGCCTTTGTATTGCAGACGGCGCTGCTTCAACAACGTGCGTTCGTTCGGTCCATGTCGGCGACGAGTCGGGTGCCCGGTGCCCTGCTTGAGGGTTTCGACGCGACGCTTCCGTTCGAACGCACACCTGATCAGATTACGGTGGGAGACTCCATCTCTGACGATCTTCAAGCGGCGTGGCCGATGAACCGGCTCGTGCAAGGGGAGGTCGGTTCAGGCAAGACCTTGGTTGCGCTGCGCGCGATGCTCCAGGTCGCTGAAAGCGGCGGTCAATCCGCGTTGATCGCGCCCACCGAGGTACTCGCCGCACAGCACTTGCGATCGATTGCACGAATGCTCGGAACTCGTTTGGCACCGGAGCTCATGCCGACGATGTTGACTGGACAGATGCCCGCGGCCGAGCGGCGAAAGGCTGCGCTCCGTGCTGCTTCCGGTCAGGCGCGCATTGTGGTGGGCACACACGCGCTGCTGAGTGCATCTACGACCTTCGCCGATCTCGGGCTCGTTGTCGTTGACGAACAGCACCGTTTCGGGGTTGACCAACGCGAGGCCTTGCGCGCCAAGGGCACAGCGCCACATGCGCTTGTGCTGACCGCGACACCCATTCCCCGCACCGTGGCGATGACAGTGTTCGGAGATCTTGACGTCTCGACGATCCGCACCATGCCACCGGGGCGTGCGGGCATCGATACCTACGTCGCGCCGATCGGTGAGAAGCCGGCCTGGTTTGCGCGGGTGTGGGACCGCATTGCCGAAGAAGTCGGCAAGGGACATCAGGCGTTCGTCGTTTGCGCGGCGATCGATGCTGAGGCACTCTCGCGCACAGACGATGAGGATGCCTCCCAAGGGCTGGTTGACGAGGTCAGCGAAACGCCTCGCACGCGCTGGGGCGTCGTGCAGGTGGGGGAGCTGCTTTCGCGGCACCCGGCGTTTGCCAACATTCGCGTGCAGATTCTGCATGGAAAGATGCCGAGCGACGAGAAGGACGCGGTGATGCAGGCCTTCGCGCGCGGAGATATCGATGTGGTCGTCGCAACCACGGTGGTAGAAGTCGGTGTCGATGTCGCAAATGCCTCCACCATGGTGATTCTCGAAGCTGACAGATTCGGTGTGTCACAACTGCATCAGTTGCGTGGTCGTGTTGGGCGAGGCGGCGTGCCGGGTCTCTGCCTGCTTGTCACTGAGTCCCCACGAGGCTCGCTTGCGCGAGAGCGGGTCGAGGCTGTCGCGGAGACGCTCGATGGTTTCCTGCTCGCTGAAGTGGACCTCGACCTGCGCGGGGAGGGCGATGTGCTGGGAGGCACGCAGTCGGGGGTGCGCTCGTCGTTGCGACTGCTGCGCGTTGCTAAAGATGCTGATCTCATTGCGCAAGCACGCGTTCAGGCTGAACAGCTGCTGCTTGAAGATCCCGCGTTGTTGCGGCATCCAGGCTTGGCTGAGGCAATTGAACGCCGAGTGAGCACAGAAGAACGTGCAGCCCTCGCGAAGAACTGACCTAGGCTGGGCTGCATGAGCAGCCGGATTGCCGTCGTCCCCGGATCCTTCGATCCGCCTACGCTCGGACACCTCGATGTGATTCGTCGCGCAGCCTCGCTGTATGACGAACTGCACGTGCTGGTCGTTCATAACCCCGGCAAGGAAGCCATGCTGCCGATTGCTCAGCGACTGTCTTTGCTCGAGCAATCGATCGCAGAGAGTGACGTTGAGTCGAAGGTAGTCGTCGCCTCGTGGAGCATGGGACTGCTCGTCGACTACGCGACAGACGTCGGGGCAAGCGTACTGGTGAAGGGCATCCGTTCACAGGTAGATGTTGCCTATGAAACACCGATGGCGATCGTCAACAGGCATCTCGCGCATATCGAGACAGTGTTTCTGCTTCCTGACCCTGCACATGCGATGGTCTCGAGTTCGCTCGTCAGGCAGGTTGCATCGCTCGGCGGCGATGTCTCTCCTTTCGTGCCGCCCGCGGTAGCAACGTTTCTGGACACCGGCGCCCGCAACATCTGAGCGTTCACAGTCTCTACTCGTCGCGCACCACTACGATTGGTGATCGTGAGAAGACATCGCCCCGGCCCGTTTGCGCTATCTGTTCGCGACATCACCAATCAACCCGGCGAGATGCGGGTCTTCACCCTGGAGGTTCCCGCAGAGGCACAGTGGGGTGAGGGGCTTGTCTCCTTTCCTGCGGGAGAAATCATCCGCGTCGACGGCCGTCTAGAGTCTGTCCACGAGGGGATTCTCGTGACCGGAACTGCTGACGCACAGTCGGTCGGAGAGTGTGGTCGCTGTCTCACAGACATCGCAGAGCATGTTGAAGTCGAGTTTCAAGAGCTTTTCGCGTACCCTGGACATGAAACAACTGACTTTGAGGTTCAAGACGACCACGTGGATCTTGAAATCTTAGTCAGGGATGCGATGGTCCTGTCGCTTCCGTTTCAACCGGTGTGTCAGCCGGATTGCCCCGGACTTGATCCGAATACGGGCGAGCGATTGACCGTTAGCACCGAAACAGAGCAGCGTGAGCCCCTCGATCCTCGTTGGGCCGCGCTCCAGGACTACTCCAAAGACCACGACGACAAAGCATCGCGCTCTGGCGTTGATCACACAGAAGAGAGCTAGCCATGGCAGGTAACCCCCCGAAGCGGAAGGTCTCCCGCTCCAACACTCGTTCGCGTCGCGCACAGTGGAAGGCGGCGCCCATCACGCTGACCAAGACCGTTGAAAACGGACAGGTTGTCTACGGCCGTCCGCACCAGGCCAAGGTCGTCACAGACTCGCAGGGAACGGAATTGTTCCTCGAGTACAAGGGCCGCAAGGTCGCTGACGTCTGATCGCCCCTCGGCGTACAGACGTGACTGACGTCACGGTCGAGCGTTCTTCGCTCGCAGAACTCACCCAGAAGCTCGGGGTCGTTATCGACCCCGAGCTTCTGCTGCTGTCGCTGACCCATCGTTCCTGGGCCTATGAGAATGGTCAATGCCCTCACAATGAACGGCTGGAGTTTCTCGGCGACTCTGTGCTTGGACAAGCAGTGACGGTGCGCCTGTACACGGCGCACCCTGATCTCGATGAAGGCGAGCTCGCGAAAAGACGAGCGAGCGTTGTGTCGACGATTGCGCTGGCGGAGATCGCTCGGGGTTTCGGACTCGGGGCGTACCTGAGGCTCGGACGCGGTGAAGATCAGACCGGCGGTCGCGACAAGGACTCGATTCTGGCCGACACCACCGAGGCGATCTTCGGCGCGGCCTACTTGTCGGCGGGCGCCGACGAGGCGACTGCTCTTGTGCTTCGTATGGTGGAGCCCCTGCTGGCTGACCCGGCGCGTTATGGCGCTGCGATGGATCCGAAGACGAGCTTGCAGGAGCTTGCGGCCCGCACTGCTTCCGGCGCCCCGGTGTATGTAGTGACCGCTCAGGGCCCCGACCATGACCGCCGCTTCACAGCGACGGTCGAAGTCGGCGATGTCACAGCTCAAGGTGCAGGTTCGAGCAAGAAACAGGCAGAAATGGCTGCCGCGCTAAGTGCATGGCACGAGCTCAGCGCGCGTGCCTGAGTTACCCGAGGTCGAAGTGGTTCGCGCCGGTCTCGCCCCGGCGATCTCAGGCGCGACGATCTCGGGTGTAAACGTGCTTGATGAGCGGGCACTGACCCGCCACGCGGGCAGCGGCAGCGATTTCGAACGCGCAATCACCCAGCGCAGGGTTTCGGCTGCCGTGCGGCGTGGCAAGTTCTTGTGGTTTCCGCTCGAAACGGTGCCACACATGCCCGAAGAAGCGATCATCGGGCACCTGGGGATGAGCGGTCAGATACTGCTTCGTGCGTCGGGGAGTTCACGGGAACGGCACGAACGAGTTCGTCTTGATCTTGAGCATCCTGAGCATGGTGAGCTTGCCATGATCTTCTGTGATCAACGCACCTTCGGCTCTTTGGCGGTGGACGCTCTCGTACCCACGCCTGACTCGGCTGCTGGAGGATACGGCTGGTCCGCAGCATCCATTCCTCGACAAGTTCTGCACATTGCACGCGATCCGCTCGATCCGGCGTTCTCCGAGTTGCACTTTCGCGACTCGCTTTCGCGCAAACGGTCTGCGATCAAACGTGTGCTACTCGATCAGAGCGTGGTGAGCGGTATCGGAAACATCTATGCCGATGAATCGCTGTGGGCTGCCGCGATTCATCCCGAACAACCCGCAGCGACGCTTTCGGAGCGCGCCGTGAGCATGTTGCTCGTGGAGGTCAGAGCGGTGCTTGAGAAAGCACTGGCTGAAGGGGGCACGAGCTTCGATGCCCAGTACGTCAATGTGAACGGTCAAGCCGGCTACTTTGCACACTCACTCAACGTGTATGGGCGCACAGGAGAGCCTTGCGGCCGTTGCAGTACACCCATCGTCAGAGTCTCATTCACGAACCGTTCGAGTCACTACTGTCCGAAATGCCAACAAGACCCTTCTTCCAGGCGCCCACATACGCAATCGCCTTGAATCCGATCGCTTCGTTGATGTCGAGCATCGGACGATTCTCTTCGGCGTTGTAGGTGAGCACGCGAGCAGAGTGGGGCATTCGCTCCCGCCATGCAATCAACCCCGCACACTTCACCAGGGTTCCGAGTTTGCGACCACGATGCTCCTTTAGAACGAGCGTGTCTTCTTGATGACTGGCCAGTGTCTGATCCTTTGGAATCATCAGTTCGTTGAAAGCGCAAAGTTCGCCCGTGCGAATGTGCTGTGCCGCCGTGACCTGAAGCGTGCACCCCGCTGCTGTGTAGCGAGCGTCGTGTTGCGCGATTCGCTCGGCATCCCAACGCTCTTCGTCGAAGTCGAGTGCTCCCGCCGGGGTATCCGTCGACATGCGTGACTTCATCCAGGCGTAGCCATCGACGTAGTCGGCAGGCGTGGGAACGTCCCACTGCAACACTCGGTAGTCGGTTGAAGCCGCCCGTGACTGTTTGAGGAGCCGTTCCACCTGATCGAACGGCGCGGTCATGTCGAATGCGCTATTGCGCTCTACTTGCTCGAGAGCGTAGCCGTGTCGCGCATAGAAGCGTGCAACATGGTCGTCGGGGATTGTGCCGAATCCCGTGCGGGGCTCAAGTACTGGCCCATCGCAATGCGGGTGAGTGGCCCAGGACTGCAGTGTTGTTCGTTCGTGGCTACGGGCGAATTGCTCCACGAGACGGTGTGCGGCCGAACCGATACCGCGACCCCAATGCGCGCGCAGAATCTCAATGAGCCAGAACGCAACAACTGATCCCTTTTCGAGCGGTAGGTCGAGGCCCACGCGCCCCACGATCTCGTCGTCGACGACGATGACCCAGGCCACTCTGCGCTCGTATGAGTTCGGTTGGTAATGCGGGAGCAATTCGTCGGGGGTGACCGCTTCATCGTTGTGCCCTGAGATCTCGAGGTAGATGGCATTCCTCGCGTGAACCATCGCGACAAAGTCGCTGGCGTCGTGTCTGTCGAGAGCAAGAGGGATGTGTAGCGGACGGAAACTGACTCCTGGGATCGCGGTGACGATCATTCCGCTGTCGGCGCTGTGCATGGTTGGTCCTTTATGTATCTTTGCCCGTCAGCAACGATGCGATGGGCGGTGTGAATGAGGGGAGGTTTGTTCACGATGGCTTCGCGCATCTGCGGCGACGAGATAGCCATCGGGCACAAGAGACAGACGATGCCTCTCGCAGGGCAGAGTTCTCTTGTGCCCGATCAGCTGGAGGTGTGCGTACGTCCGTTTTGCGCGCGTGGGAAGGAGCCGGTTCCTGCTGTATGAGCGCACGACGTGACCGGCAATGCGTTGCGGACGGGAATGCTGTTTCTCTGCATCGGGAACCTCCTTTCGCTCAACTTCTTACGCGGTGTGGACACTAGCGCGTTTGCCCTGCGCAGGTCAAGGATTTGTGCGCATTTGGCGGATCCTTTGGCAGCTCGGTGTTACCTCGCTCGTCGCAGTCGGCAGCGGTGCGACGTGCCGTCCAATCCACCCTCTTTCAGAGGGAGCGAGCCGCGCTGAGCATGCAAGAACGATGGGTGAATGAGAAGGCACAGCCTGCCTCCCGCGCTTCGGTGACGGAGTCCGGTACCGTAGCGGTGTTCGATGGTCAGGAGAGGGCACCCCGATATGCACCTAAAGAGCTTGACGCTCAAAGGGTTCAAGTCGTTTGCACAACCGACAACGTTTGCGTTGGAACCCGGCGTCACCTGCATCGTCGGCCCCAACGGTTCGGGAAAGTCGAATGTCGTCGATGCGCTCGCCTGGGTGATGGGTGAGCAAGGTGCGAAGACTTTGCGCGGCGGCAAGATGGAAGACGTCATCTTTGCTGGCACCTCGACCCGAGGACCATTGGGCCGTGCAGAGGTCCAGCTCACGATTGACAACAGTGATGGTGCGTTGCCAATCGAGTACTCCGAAGTGTCGATCAAGCGCACACTCTTTCGCAACGGTTCTAGTGAGTACGCCATCAATGGCGAAACGTGTCGACTGCTCGATGTGCAGGAGCTGTTGAGCGACTCGGGCCTCGGCCGCGAGATGCACGTGATCGTGGGGCAGGGCCGTCTCGATAGTGTGTTGCAGGCGACGCCGGAGGACAGACGCGGCTTCATAGAAGAAGCAGCGGGAATCTTGAAGCACCGCCGCCGCAAAGAGAAGACATTGCGCAAGCTTGACGCCATGGAGGCGAATCTCACCAGGCTGAGCGACCTCGCTGGCGAGTTGCGCCGGCAGCTGAAACCGCTCGGTCGGCAAGCTGAAATCGCCCGGGAGGCGGCGACCATCGCCGCTGTCGTGCGCGATGCGAAAGCACGTCTCTTTGCGGATGATCTGGTCGGCCTGCGCGCAGAGCTTGCGCGTCATGCCGCGAGCGAACACGAGCGTCATGCGGAGCGCATCGTGCTGCAAGATCGTCTCGAAAACACGAGAAGTCGGATTGAGCAGCTCGAATCTGATCAGCGCTCCGAGGCGGTCGACAACGCGCGAAGCGTGACTTTCGCGCTGGAACGCGTACAGGAGCGGCTTCGAGGGCTCTATTCGCTAGCTGGCCAACGCCTTTCTTTGCTGGGCGAGGCCGAAGACGACGATCGTCACGAGCTGACTACTGTGTCGCAGGCGATGATCGATGATGCCCGCTTAGAGATCGATGAGGTAGCGAGTGGATTGGGCGGGGCCCAGGATGCCGCGGCCGAAGCCTCACGCCAGGTTATGCGTGCCCGCGCTGAACTTGATGCTCTTGACGTCGATATCGCTGAGCAGAGTTCGATGGTATCGGCCCATGACATGAAGCTGACCGCGTTGCGCGGTGGCGCCGATGCCGCGGCTTCTGCATTGTCGGCGGTACAGACCGCAGTCGAACGACAGCAACGCGCACTTGACGCCGCGCTGCTCAGACGCGCTGAAGCGGAACGTGACTTAGAGAGCATCGACCCAAGTTCTGCGCCAGAAGGCTCGGCTGCCGAGCACGCCGAGGCGTACGAGCGGGCGCAGCACGAGGCCACCGATGCAGAAGCACGAGTGGCCGCGTTGCGCGAAGAGTTGCATAAGTCCGAACGCGAGCGCGAGTCGCTGACGGCACAGACAACTGCCTTAGGTCGGGCACTCGAAGTGAAGAACGCGGCGTCCAGTCTGATTGCCTCTGGTACTCCGGGGGTTCGCGGACTCGTCGGTGACGCTGTTCAGATACGCTCGGGCTACGAAGCGGCGATCGCCGCAATACTGGGCTCCTTTGCTGAAGGCCTGCTCGTCGACGATCACGACACGGCGTTTACCGTCGCCAGCGGGGTGAGCGGCACCGACGTCGGCGTCGTCGATATGGTCATCGCCGATTCCAGTTCTCGATTCGGCGGCGTGCCGGCGTTGGCCGCAACGGTCGCGGCCGTTGACGTCGTCACGGCGCCGCCGGGAGTTATGGGCTTGCTGGCGCGAGTCGTGGTAGCCGATGATCTCGATAGCGCACGCGCCGCGGCAGCGATGGCTGATGATGAGGCGGCACTGACCATCGTCACTCGCGCCGGCGAGGTATACACGGCGAACTCGTTGCGAGCGGGTGCTGGGGCATCACGCTCCCGACTTGAGCTCGCCGCGGAACGGGATGCTGCTGCGCAGCGCCGAGACGAAGTCACCGCGATCGCAGATAGCCTGCGTGAAGACCTGCACGCAGCGTCGCAATCGCAGGAGAACGCACGTCAGGCGACCAAGAATGCCCTCGCGACTCTTCGCTCGCACGATGCAGCCCTCGCGGCACACACCGAGCAGCTCAATCGCGCGACGATTCGCTACGAAGCGGCGGTGGCCGAGTGCGAACGCCTGGCGTCAGGGGTAGCGCAGGCGGCAAACGCGGTAGAAGAGGCAGAGTCGGCGGCTCATTCAACTCAATCGCAGTTGAACACTGCGCTCGAGGCACCGCGGCCGATACTCGACGCGTCAGCGCGGGAGCCGATGCTCGCGGCGTTAGAACAAGCCCGTGATGACGAGATGCGCGCGCGCCTAGACGTGGAGACGCTACGCGAGCGGATCCGGGCCGAAGAGGCCCGCGTGGCAGGGATGGTGCGCCAGCGGGAACGTGAGCGTGAGGCAGCCGCGGAGGCTGCGCGACGCGCCGTTATTCGCCGCGGTCAGCGCGAGGTGGCGGCGAGTGTGGCAGCGGCATTGCCCGCCGTGCTCGATTCTGTCGACCGTTCCGTTGCGCAAGCGCGACTCGAACTGGTCGCCGCTGAGTCGGCGCGCACAGCGGTGACCGATGAACTCGCAGAGCTTCGTCGTCAAGAGTCCAGCCTCAGAGAGCGGCTCGCATCGCTTACTGAAAGCGTGCATGGGCTCGAACTGCAGATTCACGAGAAAAAGCTGCACGTCACAGGACTTCTTGAGCGGGTTAGCTCCGAGCTTGGCCTCGAAGAGAACATTCTGATCTCGGAATACGGGCCTGAGGAGTTGATCCCCGCGGACAGAGTACTCACGAGCGACAGCGCAACACAGCAGGGCGCCAGTGAGAGCGACGTGCAGCCCATCGATGCCGCGCCCGTCGCCTACGACCGCGCTCAGCAACGCAAGCGATTGCAAGAGGCTGAACGAAAGCTGAGCCGTTTGGGTCGAGTGAATCCGCTTGCACTGGAAGAATTCTCTGCTCTCGAGCAACGTCACAAGTTCATGACAGAGCAACTCGCGGATCTGAACCAAACGCGAAGAGACCTTGTCACAATCATCGACGAACTCGACGAACGTATGCAGGTTATCTTTCTGGCAGCATTCGAAGACACCAAGGTCGCATTCGGCGAGGTGTTCCCGATTCTCTTTCCGGGAGGGTCTGGCAGCATCTCGCTTACCAAGCCCGACGAGCCCCTCACCACTGGCATCGAGGTGTCGGTGCGACCAGTGGGAAAGAAGATCGAGCGACTATCGCTGCTTTCGGGCGGCGAGCGATCACTCGCAGCGGTCGCATTGCTCACTGCGATCTTCAAGGCACGTCCGAGCCCGTTCTATATTCTCGACGAGGTCGAGGCAGCACTAGACGATGCGAACCTCGGCCGGCTGCTTGGTGTCTTTGAGCAGTTGCGCGAGTCAAGTCAGCTCATCGTCATCACTCACCAGAAGCGCACGATGGAGATTGCCGACGCCCTGTACGGTGTCTCAATGCGACAAGACGGGGTGTCTGCAGTCGTCGGTCAGCGCATCGTTGACCGTGCTGCCTCTTAGGCACACGACTGAGGCCCCGTAGGCTGGAGATATGGCAGAGAGTTCTTGGTCGCTTGGCCGTGCATTGCGCGGCATGTTCGTCAAACCCACAATCGATGAAACGACCTGGGAAGATCTCGAGACAGCACTAATCACTGCTGATTTCGGTCCTGATATCTCGGAACGTGTGATCGACGAGCTTCGCGAGAAGGTGGAAAGATTCCGCACGACTGATCCGCGAGATTTGCAGCGGATGCTGAAGGAAACCCTCGAAGAACACTTTGCCAAGTTCGACTCGACTCTGAAGCTCACGGAACGACCCGCAGTAGTGCTGGTAGTCGGGGTGAATGGCGTAGGCAAGACCACCACGATTGGCAAGTTTGCCAAGTTCTTGCAGCGCTACGGACGTTCGGTGGTGGTCGGCGCGGCCGACACTTTTCGTGCGGCTGCCGTTGACCAGCTTGCTACGTGGGCCGAGCGTGGGGGAGCGGCTATCGTTCGGCCGCAACAGGAGGGCCAGGATCCTGCTTCTGTTGCATTTCAGACGATCGACTACGCCAAACAGACCTCGACTGAGATTGTTCTCGTCGACACCGCGGGTCGTTTGCACAACAAGGGCGGCCTCATGGATGAGCTCACCAAGATTCGTCGTGTGATCGAGAAGCAAGCGCCAATCAGCGAAGTGCTGTTGGTGTTGGATGCCACGACCGGACAAAACGGCGTCATGCAAGCCGAGGCCTTTCTCGAGCACGCCGGTGTCACCGGCCTAGCTATCACCAAGCTGGACGGATCCGCCAAGGGTGGCTTCGTTCTTGCCGTCCAAGAGCGCACCGGCATTCCGGTCAAGCTTCTCGGCCAGGGCGAGGGCATCAACGATCTCACCGGCTTCACACCTCACGTATTCGTCTCCTCATTGGTCGACTGAGTCACAGTCTTGTAAACGGAAGCGCGGCGCGCCCTGAGCGGACTACCGCGACGCGGCAGAGGCTGGTTCTATTGACCTATGGCAATCGAGCACGACTACTTTGGGCTTCTTGAATCCGGTCCTGATGGCTCCATCTTCTGGTCCGAGAACGTCGAGATAGGCGACCAGTCAGTAACGGTCGATCTGACAGCTCCCGACCAAGATGATGTGTCAGGAGCGGCGCTTGATGTTGCGGCGGGCTTGATCTCGGGGATCGAAGACATCGACCGCAGCGCGCGCAATGCGATGGTCAACGAACTCAGCGATCGCACCAGCGAGGTCACCGAGTACATCCTTCAGCAACAGGACGCAATGGGGGACGAGCTTGAAGAACTTCTGGTCGACATCTCGGGGGACACCCACATCGACGTCATCCGTTCTTTGCAACTGATGAGCCTGACGATTCTTGCCGACGAGCACGGTGGCTCAGACCCATTCGCGGTGCTTGAGTACGCGCTTGACCCCGATGCCACCGATGACGTGCTGCTTGTGAACCTGGGGTCTGAGGGTGAAGTGCTTTCTGTGACAAGCGCGGAGTAGCCCCACTAGCGTGACTCAAATGACAAGCTATTCTGCACGCGTCGGCAGGCCGAAGGCGTCGTCACGCGAGATTCTCGCAGAAGCTGCCTGCGAGCTGTTCTTGGAACGAGGTTTCGAAGCGACCTCCATTGGTGCCGTTGCGTCGCGTGCGGGCGTCAGCAGATCAAGTTTCTTCAACTATTTCTCATCGAAGTCAGACATCTTGTGGGCCGGGTTTGACGAAGCGCTGCTCGTGTTGGAAACCTCGCTCAAGGATCAGTCCGAAATGGATGCTGCACGCCAGGTGCGATGCGCAGTTGGCACGCTTGGCGCAGATTTCGTTCCCGACAGCCTTGCTCTGGCGATTCTGAACTCGGCAGCAATGGAACTCACGGACGAACTAGCGCGCGAATCCGCGTTGCGCAGTGCGCGCATTGCACGTGCGGTGTCGGACCGCTTCATTGCTGGGGGCGCCGACCGGCTCACAGCCAATATTGCGGGCGCTGCGTGGGGCGGCGCCGTTCTGGCAGCCATCGATGCGTGGGCACGTGACGGTGCCGGCCGAGGCGATCTCACGGTCTTCATGACGCTTGCCGCTGATACGGCGTCGTCAATATCGCTCGATGGAGGGCATGAGCGAAGGTAGCCCGCATGCTCGCGTAGAATTGGCGAATCATGGCAACTTTCGGCACGCTTTCTGACCGTCTTACCGAGACTTTCCGTAATCTGCGGACGAAGGGCAAGCTCTCGCCCGCAGATGTCGACGGAACCGTACGTGAGATTCGACGTGCCTTGCTCGATGCCGACGTCGCCTTGGTGGTTGTCAAGGAGTTCACATCTAAAGTTCGAGAACGCGCCCTTGGTGACGAAGTCAGCAAGGCTCTGAACCCGGCACAGCAGGTCGTGCAGATCGTGAATGAAGAGCTTGTTGCGATCCTTGGTGGCCAACAACGCCGCCTCGAGTTCGCCAAAACACCACCGACCGTGATCATGCTTGCGGGCTTGCAGGGCTCGGGAAAGACGACTTTCGCGGGCAAGCTTGCGCGCATGCTTGAAAAGGACGGCCACACGCCGTTGTTGGTAGCAGCTGACCTTCAGCGCCCCAACGCGGTCAACCAACTTCAAGTCGTTGCGGAACGCGCGGGGGCGGCGATCTTTGCCCCGCAGCCCGGCAACGGGGTTGGCGACCCCGTGCGCGTATCAAAGGAGGGCGTCGAGTACGCCCGTCAGAAGCAGTACGACACGGTGATCATTGACACGGCCGGACGGCTGGGTGTCGATGCTGAACTCATGAAGCAAGCCGCCGACATCCGCAAGGCGACGAACCCTGACGAAGTCCTGTTCGTCATTGATGCGATGATCGGTCAAGATGCCGTCAGCACCGCAAAAGCTTTCCAGGATGGCGTTGACTTCACAGGTGTCGTGCTGTCAAAGCTCGATGGTGATGCCCGCGGTGGCGCTGCGCTTTCGGTCGCATCTGTCACCGGGCGCCCGATCATCTTTGCCTCGAACGGTGAAGGGCTCGACGACGTCGAAGCGTTCCACCCCGACCGCATGGCGTCGCGAATCCTCGATCTTGGTGACATTCTCACGCTGATTGAGCAAGCGCAGCAGACGTTTGATGAGGCCGAGGCGATGAAAGTCGCCGAGAAGCTCGCCAGCGAGACGTTCACTCTCGAAGACTTCCTCGAGCAGATGCAACAGATGAAGAAGATGGGCTCGATGAAAAAGATGCTCGGGATGCTCCCGGGTATGGGAGGCATGAAAGATCAGCTCGACAACTTTGACGAACGCGAGATCGATCGCACCGAGGCGATCATCCGTTCGATGACTGTTGGTGAACGACGAAACCCCAAGGTGCTCAACGGATCACGCCGCCTTCGCATCGCGCGCGGTTCAGGCATGACAGTCACTGATGTGAATCAGCTTGTGCAACGTTTTGACCAGGCAGCGAAGATGATGAAAACCGTTGCCAAGGGGGGCATGCCTAATATTCCGGGTATGGGTCCCGTCCCTGGCTCACGCCCGGGCGCTTCTGCCAAGCGAGGCAAGCAACAGAAGGCGAAGGGCTCGCGCTCTGGGAATCCAGCGAAGCGTGCCGCAGAGAACGCAGGGATAGCCGCGAGCGCGTCTACAACTCCCGCAGGCACGGGTTTCGGCCTAGGGGGCAAGTCTGCGGCGCCCAGCGAAGCTGACCTCGCAGAACTGCAAAAGATGCTCGGAAAGGGCTGACGCTTGTTCATGAGTTCGGTCGCGCGAAACTCCACTTAGGTGGAGGCGAGGTGGTCGCGCAAGGTCGGACCAGCGCGGAACTCGCGAATGAGATGCTGTACGACTTGGCGCAGATCTCCGCCTGCCTCATCCGCAACGCGCAGCTGACGCTCGTAGCTTGCACCGTTGGTCAGGACGGACTCAATGCCTCGAAGTTCTCTGGCACACCTCAGGTCGGTCGCGATATCACCCATCTGATCCAGAATCTGCACCAAGTGCTCTCTTACGGGCATTTGTGCGCCGTCTTCGTCGATGATCACCCGCGCGTCTAGCCCATATCGTGCCGCGCGCCACTTGTTCTCTCGCACGAACCACGGTTGCAAATACGACAGGGTGCGACCTTCATCAAGCTCGCGTGAAAAGTGCTCGACGAGAACTTGCACGAGCGCTGCGACGGCGGCCAGCTCGGGCAGGGTCGACATTCCGTCGCACGCGCGAACTTCGATTGTGCCCCAACGCGGAGCGGGGCGAATGTCCCATCGAACTTCGGTCGAGTCCTCCATCACACCGGTTCTCACCATGTCATCGAGGTAGTGCTCAAACTGCGACCAGTCTTCGAGGGGCCATGGCAAGCCCGCAGTGGGCAGTTGCTGGAACACGAGCGAGCGATTGGAGGCGTATCCCGTACGATCACCCGCCCAAAAGGGGCTTGAGGCCGAGAGCGCTTGGAAGTGGGGGAGGTAAGCCGACAATGCCCGGATGATGGGGAATACCTTGTTCACGTCTTCCACTCCGACGTGGACGTGGATGCCCCAGATCATCATGTTTCGTCCCCACCACTGGGTCCTATCGATCAGTGAGCGGTAGCGACTCTTATCGCTCACTTCCTGGTCATACCATTGGGCGAATGGATGACTGCCTGCGCACAGAAGCTCGATGCCGCGGGTGTCGGTGAAAGTGCGTACCAATGCGATCGAGTCTGCAATGTCGTCAACTGCGGCCGCGACCGTGTCGCCGATACCGCTGGTGACCTCGATCGTGTTGGTGAGAAGCTCCCCGGTTACTGTGTAGCGCTCGAGCGCGCTCGCCTCTTCGAGCGATTCAAGGACTTCTGGCGCCCGTGGGACGAGGTGTCCAGACGCACCGTCGGCGAGCATCACTTCCCACTCGAGCCCCACTGAAGCACGCTCTGATGTCGCGAATGGCACCGTCATGGCGACATCCTTGCACGGCAATGAAGAAATGTATCTACGGCGATCCGAGTTCGATCAGCAGCACACCGCCGACGATTGCGATGATGCCCAACCCCATGATCCAGGTGAATGGTTCTTTGAAGAGCCAATGAGCCAGTACAGCCGTGAGGGCGACCCCGCACGCGGACCAGATTCCGTATGCAACGCCGACCGGCATGCCCGCGTTGAGGCATTGGAAGAGCAACGTAAAAGCGAGGAGGTAGGACACGAGAATCGGTGCAATCCACACGCGCTTGCGTAGGCCCTCAGACGCACGCAACGCCATCGTTCCAGCAACCTCGAAGATGATCGCGCCGGCGAGAAACAGCCAGATCATTGCGATTCACTCGTTTCCATTGGCTTTCGGGCGGTGGCGCCGAGCTCGACAAGAAGAACCCCACCGATAACGACCACAATTCCGAGCGACATCATCCACGTGAGTGGATCTCCGAAGAGCACGGCGGCGAGCACTGCGGTGAGGGCGACACCGCTCGCTGCCCAGACTCCGTAAGTCAACCCGATCGGCGCGCCAGTGCGCAGCAACATCGCCAAGCTGATGAATGCACCGGCGTAGCCGATCACGACGACAATCAGCCAAGCGGCATGTTCTGTCATGAGATGCAGTGAAAGCGTTGCTGATACTTCAAGCACTATCGCTGCAACGAGATACAGCCATTTGGACATGGGCGCCTTTCGAATGCTGAGTATCCCGACGGGTAAGACAGGTTGCATGATCGTGTTGCTGATTCAACGCTAGCGGATGGCATCCGCTGGTCAGGAAACGGGGTGTCGTCGGTCGGTTCGCGACTCGCCTCGTTATCTGGCAGAATAGAGGGTCGGATCACCTGCTCGACCCTCTATCCAGCAGGGGAGATCCTCCTCAGAGCTTCCGCCGGGTGTGCACCCCACGCTCCAGGCGATCAGTTCGTCCACTTTTAGACACATTCAGGAGAATCGTGGCTGTCAAGATCCGTCTCAAGCGCTTGGGTAAAATCCGCGCGCCGTATTACCGCATCGTCGTTGCCGACTCGCGCACCAAGCGCGATGGCCGTGTTATCGAAGAGATCGGCAAGTACCACCCCACCGAGGAGCCCTCGTTCATCGAGGTTGATTCCGAGCGTGCGCAGTACTGGCTCAACGTTGGCGCACAGCCGACGGAGCAGGTCGCTGCACTGCTCAAGCTGACCGGCGACTGGGGCAAGTTCAAGGGCGACAAGGACGCCGTGTCGACTGTTAAGACACGCGAGCCCAAGCCTGAGTTCAGCATCGACGCTTCGAAGAAGTCAGTCATCAAGCCGAAGGCTGAGAAGAAGGTTGAGGCTCCGGCCGAAGCCGAAGCCGAGGCTCCCGCCGCTGACGCAGCCGACGCAGAGTAGTACTCCGTTGCTGGCTGCCGCGCTCGAGCACATCGTTAAGGGGATCGTTGATCACCCGAACGATGTCCGTATCGACTCGAGCACCTCGCCGCGAGGCGACGTGCTCGAGGTACACGTTCACCCCGATGACCGGGGTCGCGTGATCGGGCGCGGCGGCCGCACGGCCAAAGCCCTGCGCACCCTTGTTGGCGCACTCGCAGACGGACAACGTGTCCGCGTTGATGTTGCCGATGACTGAAGTGGCAGGCGACCCACCTAGCGAGTCCGGTGGGGGAAAGACCCAGCTACGTGTTGGACGCCTCGTGAAGGCGCATGGGCTCAAAGGGGCTATCAAACTCGAGCTGTACACGGATGACCCTGAGGGACGCTTCGTCCCCGGCGCCGTCTTTACACTGCAGGTTCCTGAATCTTCGCCGTGGCATGGCAAGCCCCTCACGGTGCGAGAGTTTCGTTGGATGAACTCTCACGCCGTCGCCTTCTTCGAAGGTGTGGAGGATCGTGACGCTGCCGAAGAGCTAATTCGGGCCATCTTGTGGATCGATCAAGACCCAACGGTCGCGCCGATCGAGGAAGACGCGTGGTTTGATCACCAGCTAGTCGGACTTGACGCCGTTCGCGACGGCCAGATCGTCGGCCGAGTCATTCGCGTGGAACACTTTCCCGCACAGGATCTGCTTGTGATTCGCACGACTAGCGATGACGAGGTTCTTGTGCCGTTCGTCAAGGCGATTGTTCCCGAGGTAGATGTGTCACGGGGACGGGTGATCTTGACCCCGCCAGCCGGTTTGCTCGAAGACTTGGTCGATGGCGACGACTCGGGATCCGACGAACCCGAGACGCCAGCCGACCTCAGCTGAGGCGTGAAGTCATGCGCGTTGATATCGTCACGATATTCCCGGCGTTCTTCGACGTCTTGAATGTCTCGCTCATCGGGAAAGCCCGCGATCGGGGCATCCTCGATCTGAACGTTCACGATCTTCGCGAGTGGACTCAGGATCGTCATCACACCGTCGACGACACGCCCTACGGTGGCGGCGCTGGAATGGTGATGAAGCCTGAGCCATGGGGCTATGCCCTAGATGCGCTGCTCTCACCCGATGCCATCCTGCTCGTGCCCTCACCTGCCGGTGAACGCTTTTCTCAGCCCCTCGCTCGTGAACTGGCACAAGAAGAGCACCTTGTGTTTGCGTGCGGTCGCTACGAGGGTATCGATCAGCGCGTTGTCGACCATTTTGCTGCGCGTGGGCGCGTACGTCTGGTGAGCTTGGGGGACTACGTTCTCAACGGCGGCGAGGTGGCTGCGATGGCCATGATCGAAGCAGTCTCGCGCCTCATTCCAGGCGTAGTGGGAAATCCGATGTCTCTCGTCGAGGAATCCCACGAGGCCGACGGGTTGCTGGAGCACCCGAGCTATACCAAGCCCGCGGTGTGGCGCGAATTAGAGGTTCCTGCTGTGTTGCTGAGCGGCAATCACGGAGCAATCGCAGCCTGGCGCCACGATCAGAGCGTGCAACGCACCGTCCAGAACCGTCCGGATCTGCTCGAGAAGTAGCTTCTCGGACGAGCGTGGTTCAGTTCGTGCCCAGGCCAGAGCGATCTGTCAGGATGATCGGACCATCGTCGGTGATGGCAATGGTGTGCTCAGAGTGTGCGCCACGGCTACCATCGGCACTTCGCAGCGTCCAGCCATCTGGGTCGGTGATCAGTTTGTCTGTCGTGCGGAGGAACCACGGCTCAAGCGCCAAAACGAGGCCGTTGCGCAACGGAAATCCACGACCAGCGCGGCCATCGTTGGGTACGTGAGGGTCGCCGTGCATGACGCGGCCCACGCCGTGGCCACCAAAGTCGGTGTTGATCGAGTAGCCGTCGGCGTGAGCGATTTCGGCCACCGCCGCGGAGATGTCGCCGATGCGGTTGCCGACCGTGGCAGCAGCGATTGCGGCATCGAGCGCACGTTCAGTCGTATCGATCAGTGCGAGGTCTTCATCTTTTGGGGTTCCCACGACGAACGAGAGCGCGGAGTCCGCTACCCAACCGTTGACCGAAACCGCGAAGTCCAAGGTCACCAGGTCACCGTCGCGCAGCGCGTAATCGAAAGGGAGTCCATGCAAGACCGCGTCGTTGATTGATGTGCAGATCACCTTGCCAAACGGGCTTGCACCGAAAGACGGGTGATAGTCGATGTAGCAAGATTCAGCGCCCGCTTTGCGGATCATTTCGTGCGCGCGTCGATCGATGGCGAGGAGGTTCATTCCCACCGTGACTTCTTCGCTCAGCGTTGCGAGCGTCTCAGCGACAAACCTGCCTGCTGGCCGCATCGCTTCAATCTCGGTGGGTGTGCGCAATTCGATCATTGCGTCTCCTCTCGTCCCTCCCATTGTGGCGGACGCTCGGTGCGGTGGCTGGGAGGATGCCCCGCAGTGCGCCAGCGCATAGCGACTGAACGCCCGGCAGGCGTAATATCAACCTATGTGGTTGCGCAGGGCGTTCTATAGCTGGTTGATCCCCGCTGCCTTTCTGTTGCCGCTTTGGCTTTTCGTCGGCTGGGGCGTATTCAACGCGGGGGGTTGGGCCTTTCTTTGGGTCCTCCTGATTGCTGTGCCATCAGTTTTCCTCGGGCAACTTCTGCTTACACTTCTGGTCCGCGCTCGTGGCACAGTGAGGGCACAACGCGCGGTGTCGTGGTGGGATGTGCTCGGATTCTCGATCTGGCACCTCCTCACAATTTCTCTCGGATTCTATGCTCAGGCCTGGTGGGCTCCGGTTTTCGTGCTCACGGTATTCGTCGCCGTGGGACTCTTCTGGCTTGAGCTATGGCAGCTGTGGCGCGAGGCTCAGCCGGCACGGATGGTCTTGCGTACAGAGGAAGGCGTCGCCTACCTGCGGCCCGCCACTCAGCCGAACAGCGAGTCTGCGCCCAGCGACGAAGCAGTGTTCGTCATAAACGAGAACCCACCCGCGTCACGTTAGTTTTGCCCGCAACCGCATCCATGGCAGAATAGTTCTTCGTGCCTTGACCAGCTTCTGCCTCAGGGGAACTAGCCGCCTGGTTTTACCGGCGGCTTCGGGCACCGCACTCCTTTCCATTCCTTCCCGTAGTCGACCTGTGGCGGCTACAGAGAGATACGATCATGCAGATCCTCGATTCGGTCGACGCAGCGTCACTGCGTTCCGACATCCCCTCCTTTAACGCCGGTGACACCGTCAAGGTTCACGTAAACATCACCGAAGGCAACCGTTCACGTATCCAGGTTTTCCAGGGCGTTGTTATCGGACGTTCGGGCGACGGCGTTCGCGAAACCTTCACCGTTCGTAAGATCAGCTTCCAGGTTGGCGTCGAGCGTACTTTCCCGGTGCACAGCCCCGTCATCGACCACATTGAAGTCGTGACCTTCGGCGATGTGCGCCGCGCGAAGCTGTACTACCTGCGCGATCTGCGCGGTAAGAAGGCAAAGATCAAAGAGAAGCGCATCGCTCGCTGATTCGCTTTCGGATAAATACCCCGCGCCTTTGGTGCGGGGTATTTTCTGTTTGTGGCATATATGCCTGCAAGCGCAACGGAGTGTGGCAACCTTGACAGATGCTCCGATGGACGGAGCGGGGCGAAGGAACTGCGATGACCACCGAGAAGACCTCGCCGACTCCGGTGGCTGAATCTTCGCGGGCCGCCACCTCGTCCCGACGACGACGCCGGGGTTGGCTCACTTTTGCTCGTGACGTGGTCGTCATCGTACTCATCGCTGTTCTGGTCTCGTTCTTGGTCAAGACGTTCGTAGTGCGCTCTTTCTATATTCCCTCGGGCTCGATGGAGAACACACTGCAGATTGACGATCGCATTTTGGTGGACGAGATCACACCACGGTTTACGGGATATTCGAGGGGCGACATCGTGGTCTTTGAAGACCCCGGTGGCTGGTTGCCCGTCGTCACGGAAGCTCCTCGACCACCCGTTATCGAAGGTGTCGATTGGTTGCTATCGCTCGTCGGGTTGTCTTCTCCAGACAGTGACGACCATCTGGTGAAGCGTTTGATCGGGCTTCCCGGAGACCACGTAGTCTGCTGCAACAGTGTCGGCCAGATCACCGTGAACGGCACGGCAATTGATGAGTCTGCCTACATCAAGACGCCAACGGCGGATGCCGCGGCGTCGGGCGATGAGTTTGATGTGATCGTCCCCGACGACAGCCTGTGGGTGCTCGGCGACAACCGGTATCGCTCAAAAGACTCGAGGTATAACACCGATCAGCCCGGCAATGGTTTTGTACCCGTCGAGAATGTTGTGGGACGTGCATTCTTGATTACGTGGCCGTTCGATCGATTCGGTCTGCTCAACTTTCACCATGAACAGTTCGCTGGCGTCAGCGATCCGGAAAGCCTCGTGGCCACCGACGCGGGAGAGCCTGCTCCGTGACGGTGATCGAACCTCAACTCACTTTAGAACGCCGACTGCTCAAGGATCATTCTGTTGTCATCGCTTGTGATGAAGTAGGCCGGGGCGCGCTGGCCGGACCCGTCGCCGTCGGAGCGGTCGTGCTCGACGCTCCTCGATCTCGCAAACGCATCCCGAAAGGTCTCAGGGATTCGAAGCTGGTTCCCGAAGCGCGTCGCCCGGAGGTTGCTGCTCGGGCCGAGGCATGGGTTGCTGCGAGCGCGGTCGGCTGGGCGAGCGCGGCTGACATTGACCAGGTGGGTATTATGCGCGCTTTGGGCCTCGCCGCGTTGCGGGCGATCGATGATCTGCGCATCGACGGCGGTGTGCCCGAAGACGCGGTTATCTTGCTTGACGGCAACTACGACTACATCACAGCAGCTGGCGGCGCCGGTCTGCACGTGCAACCCGTTGTCAAAGCGGATCGCGACTGCGCATCGGCCGCAGCAGCATCCGTTCTCGCCAAAGTTCAGCGTGATGCCCTCATGGTTGAGCTGCACAACGAGAAGCCCGCCTACGTGTGGTCTCGTAACAAGGGTTACGCGAGCCTTGCGCACCGCGCGGCAATTCGTGAACACGGACTCAGCCGGCACCATCGTGTGTCGTGGTCAATCGCTGATGCGCCAACGTTGTTCTAAGAGAGTCATAGGATAGAAACACCATGGACGATGAGGTATTCGAAGACTACGACCGTGAGCTCGAGCTCGCGCTCTACCGTGAGTACCGAGATGTGGTCGGGCAGTTCGCGTATGTGATCGAGACTGAACGACGGTTCTATCTTGCGAACGAGGTCAATGTCGTACGCCAGGATACTGAGCACGACTTCTACTTTGAGATCTCGATGTCAGATGTATGGGTTTGGGATATCTACCGTGCCGATCGCTTTGTGAAAGCGGTGCGGGTGCTGACGTTCAAAGATGTCAATGTCGAAGAGCTCACGCGGCGTGACTTCCAGCTTCCTGAGGAGCTTTCGCTCGACAACTGAGGTCAGGCACTCCTCCCCAGTCTTTGGGTGAGGCCGCGTTTGCACCGCGGCAGGCGTTCGTCGCTGCCTCCCCATCAGACGAGTCCATGATCTGCCTATGGCAGAAAAGGATCTTTTCGGGCGGGCGGGCGAGGATCGCGCGGCCCGCTACCTTCAGAGCCTCGGCTACGCCGTGCTCGAGCGCAATTGGCGGTGTACGGCAGGCGAGATTGATCTCGTGGTCGGGCGCGCGAATGAACTGGTCATCGTCGAAGTGAAAACTCGTCGCAGCGAGCGGTTTGGACACCCTTTCGAGGCGATTGATGCGGCGAAACGTGCTCGACTGTGGCGTCTAGGCAACGCGTGGGTTGCCCAACACCGCCGCCAGGCTCAAGGAAGACAGATGCGCATTGACGCAATCGGTGTCACAGGGGCCGATCCTGAGACTGCCCTGCTCGAACACCTTGAAGACGTCGACGTCGCATGAAGGTTGCGCGAACACTCTCTGTCGCTCTCGTCGGGGCAGAAGGCGAGATGGTTGAGATTGAGGCTGACCTCTCCAACCAGACCCCGGACTTCAAGATCATTGGTTTGCCAGATAAGGCGCTTGGTGAGGCCGTACAGCGAGTTCACAATGCGTGCGCCAACAGCGATCTCGCGTTGCCGCGTCGTCGACTGACGATCAATCTGTCGCCTGCCAGTCTGCCGAAACATGGTTCGGGCTTCGACGTGGCCATTGCGATGGTTGCTGTGGCGACTGAGATCGCGATGAGCACTGACTCTGTCGCGTCGACAGTGCACTTGGGCGAACTCGGTTTGGACGGCAGGCTACGTCCAGTTCCGGGGATTCTTCCTGCAGTACTCGCGGCAGCGCGCGCCGGACACAAGCGCATCGTTGTGCCGTTTGCAAACACTCAGGAAGCGCAACTCGTCGAGGGCGTTGAAGTCTTAGGCGCCGTCAACTTGGCGCAGGTTGCCTCGTGGCACGGTGCCGATGTGTGCGTGCCTGACGAAGACCCGATTACGCTTCCCGCCGCGTCTGACGGTGCCGGTGCGACCGAGGCGACTCCCGACCTAACCGACGTCGTTGGCCAGCGCGATGCGGTCAATGCCCTCATTGCAGCAGCTGCCGGGGGTCATCACCTGCTGATGTGTGGCCCACCCGGAGCGGGCAAGACAATGCTTGCTCGTCGCCTTCCGGGAATTCTCCCACCGCTTGGGGACCGAGCGGCGCTGGCGGTCGCTTCGATTCGCAGCCTCTCCGGCACGAGGATTGTCGCGCTCGACAGGAACGCGCCCTTTGAATCCCCGCACCACAGTGCGAGTGTTGCCGCGCTGGTGGGTGGCGGTTCGAGGAGCGTTCGCCCGGGCGCCATCGCTCGCGCAACGGAAGGCATTCTCTTTCTCGACGAAGCGGGCGAGTTCCAAGCAGCCGCACTCGACGCGTTGCGACAGCCGTTGGAATCGGGAACAATCACAATCAACCGGGCGGGCTCGAGTGCAGAGTTTCCCGCGAAGTTTCAGCTTGTATTGGCAACAAACCCATGCCCGTGTGGCGACTATGGCATCCGCGGCGGCAACTGCACATGTCCGCCGGCCGCGATCCGTCGCTATCTAGGTCGGCTGTCGGGGCCGCTCCTTGACCGCATCGATATCGAGCTGACACTAGCGCGCGTGTCGGTCGCGCAGAGACGATCTGAAGTCGTCGCAGTGTCGACCTCAGAGGCGCGGCTCCATGTCGCGGACGCCCGGGCACGGGCGACGCAACGGCTGGGCGATACGCCGTGGCGACTCAACGCCGACATCCCCGGTAGCTGGCTTCGGGACGGTCCTCGCTCGCCATCGCCAACAGTAAGACGTCCATTGGACGTCGCTTTGCGCAAAGGCGCGATAACACTCCGCGGATTTGACCGAGTGCTGCGCTTGGCCTGGACGCTTGCGGATCTCGATGGAAAAGCGGAGCTAGGGCTCGACCACATCGGCCGCGCTTTGTTCTTGAAGAAGGGGATGGCTCTATGACTGACTTCTGCTTCGACATCGGCCTCGCACGCGAGAGTGTCGAGGGTCTGGGGACTGAGCTCGACGATGACTACTCGGTGCGTGAAAACGCGGCGCGGATTGTGTGGAGTCATCTCACGGAACCCGGCGACGGGATTGCAGGCCTGGTCGTCGAAGTTTATGGGGCGGCAGACGGGCTGGAGCGGCTCGTTGCCGACGCACGCGGCGGTTATGACGCGCTTGCATCGTTGTTGGACAAAAAGGCGCACAGCGATGCCTTGCGACGATGGCTACCACGGCTGTCGCGGCAGGTCGTAAACGACACTGTCTCGCTGGCACGACGTAGAGGAATCGCGCTCGTCGTCCCTGGCGATAACCGATGGCCGCCTATGTTGGGTGACCTTGGCGTGCACAGCCCGATTTGCCTCTGGGTGCGCGGCGAGCCCTTGTTGCTGCGTTCTTCGCTCCCGCAAGTAGCGATCGTCGGTGCGCGGGCTGCGACAGCCTATGGCGAACATGTTGCCGTGGAGCTTGCTTCAGAGCTTGCCGCGTCAAATGTAGCTGTGGTCTCTGGCGCCGCATATGGGATTGATGGCGCCGCCCACCGCGCAGCGCTGATTGCTGGGGGAACGACAATCGCGCTGATGGCAGGTGGGGTTGATCGGTCTTACCCGGCAGGACACACGCAACTCTTGGAACGTATCGCCCAAACCGGCGTGGTGGCGAGCGAGACACCTCCAGGGTCCGCGCCGACGAAGTGGCGCTTTCTGCAACGCAATCGTCTGATTGCCGCGCTGACTTCGGCCACCGTTGTGGTCGAAGCAGGGTGGCGCAGCGGTTCGTTGAACACGGCTGGCCACGCGGCGCAACTGAGTCGGCCGCTCGGCGCGGTTCCCGGCCCGATCACCTCGGCAGCGTCGGCCGGATGTCACCGCTTGTTTCGAGAGTTCGGTGCGCAGTGCGTGACAAGCGCCTCCGATGTTCGCGAACTCCTTGGCATGAGCGCCTCTGATGATGCAACCGCGATGCTTGACCTCGAGGGAACCGATGACACCACGAGAGTTCTCGACGCGCTCAGTGCGCGAGTGTGGCGAGAAACTGTCGATGTAGCTCGACGCGCTGGCATGCTGCCCGAAGAAGTCGAAGCGGCGCTCGGGATGCTCACGCTCGAAGCGAAGGCCGAACGATCGGCACACGGGTGGCGACGCCACAACGGGAGATGAAGGACACGGTGAGGCAAGAGGCTAGGCGCCCCGACAAAGGGGCATGCTTGAGGGATGGAGTTCAACGACGCGGCGGATGCCTTCGTGGAGCATCTGCTCAAGGTGCGACGGCTCTCGCCTGCGACCGCGCGAGCGTACCGTTCGGATCTGTCGGACCTCTCCCGCTCGAGCGGTGAGTGCTCGCTGCACGAGATCGAACTCGAAACCCTTCGCGAGTGGCTGTGGATCGCGACGAAACGAGGCGATGCAAAATCAACGATCGCGCGCCGCACGGCAGCAGCACGAAGTTTCTTCGCTTGGGCTGTTGAACAAGGACTACTAGAGAGAGACCCGGCCCTGAGGATAGTAGCGCCCAAGCGCGGTCGCTCACTGCCGCGCATCGCCACTGGAGATGCTCTGGCGACGTTGCTCAGTGCTATGCAGATTTCTGCATCGTCGGGAGATGCGATTGCGTTGCGGGACCATGCGCTGATCGAGATGCTCTACGGTGCAGCTTTGCGCGTTTCCGAGGTCTGCAGTCTTGACCTGAATGACATTGATCAGGCGCAACGCACGGCGAAAGCCATCGGTAAGGGCTCCAAGGAGCGGGTCGTGCCATACGGCGGCGCCGCCGCGCGCGCGCTGGACAGCTACCTTGTGCGCGGCCGGCCAATACTTTGTGCACGAGATGCGGGATCTCCTGCACACGATGCTCTGTTCTTAGGAGCGCGCGGAGCGCGCCTGGGAACGAGGGCTGTGTACGACGTGGTGTCGCGCGCACTTGCCAACCACGTGGGCGGGGCGGCCGGTCCGCATTCGCTGCGCCATTCGGCGGCAACTCATCTGTTGGACGGGGGAGCGGACCTGCGGACCGTGCAAGAAATTCTCGGGCACGCAAGTCTAGGCACGACACAGATCTACACTCATGTCTCCAGTGAGCGTTTAGCAGAAAGCTATCGCCTCGCACACCCCCGCGCATAACGGCCGAAGCGTGCGTTAGCGTCGTGCGCATGCCGAAGCTACGTTCACTGCTGGTACCCATCGCTCTCACTATCGGCCTCACTGGTCTCGCCGCGTGCGCACCATCGACGCAGCCGTCCGACGTGTCACGCAGTAGTGACACCGTCGAGCAGGAGTCAGACATCGGCCGTGGTGAAACTGACGACGTGGACGAGGACGCCACGGACGAGGACGCCGATGATGGGGCGGTGAGCGAGCGTGTGGATTGTGCTGGCTCGGCAGTAACGGTCGCCAACAGCGCCGCGGGGTACGCGTTGCATGGAGTTTGTCCTCAGGTCACGATCGAAGGCAACGACCTTGAGGTTGCACTCGAAGAAGCCGAAGTCGGATCAATTGTCATGCGCGGCGATCGGATTGACATTGACGCTGGAGACATCAGCTCGGCCTCGAAAAGCGGCCAATCTAACCGCGTGGACGCCACGAGTATAGGCAGCCTGGATATCGCGGGTTCACGCAATGAGGCCGATATTGACGGAGTTCTTGGGTCGGTGGCCATCAATGGCGACGACAACAAGGTCCACGGGCGCGAGATCGGAGATGTCAGCGACAGCGGCTCGCGCAACGAGATACGGCGCGACTAGTGCGACTACTCGTTGCTAGCCGAACAACAGGGGAGCAATACTGCGCGTGGCACTTCGCCAACCAGGAGCGCTGGATTGATGTAGTTCCCGTGTAGCCGCAGACCGACGTGGAGATCTCCGTCATCGGTGTGCCCGCCGACCGCGACCTCACCGACCAGTTGTTGACGAGTGACCGTGGCACCTTTGCTCAGGTCGGACGTCACCGGTTCAAGCGTTGTGACAAGACCACCGCCATGGTCGATGGTGATGATCGCCCGATCGACCACATGTCCGACGAAGGCCACCCGTCCATCCGCTGGTGCAAACACAGCGTTGCCTGCCCGCGGTCGCAGATCAACCCCGCGGTGGCCGGGAGCATACTCGTGTGAGGGCGCGACGAACGCTCGCGTGAGCTGAAAACTAGTCAACGGCCAACTCCACCTCACAGCTGGAGGTGTCTCAGAAACAGTCGAGGGTGCGCGCTGTTCAGCCAGTGAACCTGTCGGAGTCGGCGACCCGGCAGCTGCTGGCACCGCCCAGAGCGGTGTCACCAGGACCCCGGCGATGAGGCCGAGCGCACACCTTGCGCGTCGACGCGACATTCGGGATCCTCGAGCGACGAGGCGGTCTCTACCGGTGCTCACAGCAACATCATTCGCCCCGTTAGGAAGCTCGATCCGAGACAACGGGAATCTCTATCCACTGCAAGCGACGCGCTGTGCGGGGGAGGAGGCGGTGCTGGTACACTGAACGAGCACCCTGCTTGTCAGGGTGACTACGCGTGCCCACAGCGCAACGGCCCCTCTGCGAGGGAGCCGCGTGGCAACTACTCCCAACGGTCTCACGGAATCTCCGTGAGCGGGTGTGTGCCGGGCACTAGGCTCACCGGTCACCATCGGTGAAACACACAACCGCAAGAGGCGCCTCAGTGCGCCAGAACAGGAGGACGGCCATGGCCGTCGTAACCATTCGCCAGCTGCTCGACAGCGGCGTTCACTTTGGACACCAGACCCGCCGGTGGAACCCGAAAGTAAAGCGCTTCATTCTCACCGAGCGCTCGGGCATTCACATCATCGACCTGCAGCAGTCGCTTTCCTACATCGACAAGGCTTACGAGTTCGTCAAGGAGACCGTCGCGCACGGTGGCACTGTGCTCTTCGTGGGAACCAAGAAGCAGGCGCAGGAAGTCCTCGCTGAACAGGCCACTCGTGTTGGCCAGCCCTACGTGAACCAGCGCTGGCTCGGCGGTCTGCTCACCAACTTCCAGACAGTTTCCAAGCGTCTCGCTCGCATGAAGGAACTCGAAGAGCTCGATTACGAGAACCCCGCTGCAAGTGGCTTCACGAAGAAGGAGCTCTTGCTGAAGAAGCGTGAGCTTGACAAGCTTCACAAGTCGCTCGGCGGAATTCGCAACATGTCGAAGACGCCCTCGGCGATCTGGGTCATCGACGCAAAGCGCGAGCACCTTGCGATCAGCGAGGCAGCAAAGCTTGGCATCCCGGTTATCGGAATTCTCGACACCAACGCAGACCCTGACGAGTTCCAGTTCCCGATCCCGGGCAACGACGACGCTATTCGTTCAGTTAGCCTGCTGACGCGCATCATCGCTGACGCTGCCGCTGAGGGCCTCATCCAGCGCCACCAGCCAAGCGAAGAAGCTGCTGACGCTGAGCCGCTCGCCGACTGGGAGCGCGCGCTTCTCGAACAGCCCGCTGAAGAAGGCGCCGCTGCTGCAGAGACTGCCGAGACCCCGGCCGAGGCCGCTAAGGACGCTGACGCCCCGGCCGAGGCTGCTGAAGCCGCTCCCGAGGCTGCTGAAGCCGCTCCCGAGGCTGCTGAAGAGGCCAAGGGTGAAGAGGTAGCTGCCGAGTAATTCGGCGCCTCATTTAGATTCCACCTCGGCGGAGGCAACCGGATGGCTGTCTTCGCCGAGGCATCCACACACTCACGACAACCAAGGAGCCACTACCCATGGCAAACTTCACGATCGCCGACATCAAGTCGCTGCGCGAGCAGCTCGGCACGGGAATGGTCGACACGAAGAAGGCCCTCGAAGAGGCCGACGGCGATGTCGAGAAGGCAGTAGAGATCCTGCGCCTCAAGGGCGCAAAGGGCAACGCGAAGCGTGCAGACCGTTCCACCAGCGAGGGCTTGATTGCAGCTCGCGAGTTGGAGGGCAAAGTTACGCTGATCGAGCTCGCATGCGAGACCGACTTTGTTGCCAAGAATGACCGCTTCATCTCGCTGGCCGACAAAGTTGCAGACGCAGCCGCGGCCGCCGCTTCCGATTCATTGGAAGCAGCTTTGGCCGCCTCAGCTGGTTCGCAGACCGTCGCTCAGCTGATCGACGATGAAGCCGCGATCATTGGCGAAAAGGTCGAACTGCGTCGCGTACGCACGCTCGTCGGTGACAACTTCGAGGTGTACCTCCACCGCACCAATAAGGATCTTCCTCCGCAGGTAGGCGTAGTTCTCGCTTACACGGGAACCGACACTGAGACCGCTCGTAGCATCGCTCAGCACATCTCGTTTGCGAACCCGTCGTACCTTTCACGCGATGAGGTGCCAGCCGCTGACGTCGACAAGGAGCGTGAGATTGTCACTGAGATCTCGCGCAACGAAGGAAAGCCGGAAGCGGCGCTCCCCAAGATCGTTGAGGGGCGCGTGAACGCGTTCTTCAAGCAGGTTTCACTCCTGGACCAGGACTATGCGAAGGACAATAAGCAGTCCGTCGCAAAGGTGGCACAGGATGCTGGCCTTACCCTTACGGGCTTTGCCCGCTTCAAGGTCGGCGCGTAACATCGTGAAAAGGCCCGCATCACCACATGATGCGGGCCTTTTCTCATGCCCTTCGGTAGGTTGTCGTCAACGAGAGGATCCCCGTGATCAATGAAGTGAGCGGACGCCGACGCGTCCTTTTGAAGCTCTCTGGAGAAGCGTTTGGTGGAGGCCAGTTGGGTGTCAATCCCGACGTCGTCGGCCAGATCGCCCGCGAAATTGCCGAGGCGGTCGATCGTGTTGAGATCGCCATCGTCGTGGGCGGCGGAAACTTCTTCCGAGGCGCAGAGCTGAGCCAGCGTGGGATGGATCGCGGACGAGCCGACTACATGGGCATGCTGGGAACGGTAATGAACGCCCTTGCGCTTCAAGACTTTCTCGAGCAAGCCGGTGCAGCGACTCGTGTTCAGTCGGCGATTGAGATGACCCAGGTCGCGGAGCCGTACATTCCGCGCCGGGCGGAGCGGCACCTCGAAAAGGGTCGTGTGGTCATCTTCGGTGCCGGCGCTGGGCTTCCCTACTTCTCAACTGACACGGTTGCAGCGCAGCGCGCGCTTGAGATTGACGCCGTAGAGGTGCTGGTGGCCAAGAACGGTGTTGATGGGGTGTACACCGCCGACCCCAAAGTGGATGCCACCGCCACGAAGATCGATCAGATCACATACCTCGACGCGCTCCAGCGTGGCCTTAAAGTGGTGGACTCGACGGCGTTCAGCCTCTGTATGGACAACAAGATGAACATGCGCGTCTTCGGTATGGAGCCGACGGGAAACGTCACTCGCGCTCTACTGGGCGAGCCGATCGGCACCAGGGTCACGGCGTAGAGCCGACGGCCCCAGTAGACTTATCCTGCCCCACCCAGTGAAGGAGACACAGTGATTGCGGACGTCTTGACCGATGCGGGAACGCGCATGGACCGCGCCGTTGAGTCGGCAAAGGAGGACTTCGCCACGGTGCGCACCGGACGTGCGAATCCTCAACTGTTTCAGAAGGTGATGGTCGACTACTACGGCAGCCCCACGCCCCTGGCTCAATTGGCATCGTTGAACAGCCCAGAAGCACGCACGATCATCGTGACGCCCTACGACAAGTCAGCGCTCAAAGCGATCGAGCAAGCTATTCGTGACGTTCCCAACCTCGGCGCGAACCCCACGAACGATGGCAACATTGTTCGTATCTCGATGCCGGAACTCACGGAAGAGCGGCGCAAAGAGTACGTGAAGCTTGTGCGCGGTAAAGCCGAGGACGCGAAGGTGCACGTTCGCGGTATCCGTCGCAAGTCGAAGGACGACTTGGACGCGCTCAAGAGCGACGTCGGCGAGGACGAGTTGGTACGTGCCGAAAAAGAGCTTGATGCGCTCACGCGTGCACACGTAGACGCCATCGACGAGTCACTCAAGCGCAAAGAGGCTGAGCTTCTCGAAGTCTGAGAACGAGCAGATGGAACAGGAATCTGAGCGCACCTCTGGTGAGGCCGCTAATCAGCGAACAGACACGGGGAGTGTGACTGCGCCTGTCGACGGCGCAGCAGCTGATTCGTCAGCGCACTTGCACTCGCAGATCCGTGCGGCGCGTAGCGAGATCGAGAGCCAAGTTGCTCACGCTCGCGCTGAGTTCGAAGTCGCGAACGAGCGCATCAAGGCGCGCACTGGTCGCAATCTGATTCTCGCCATTGTCATTGCTCTCGCAATTGGCGGGGTGCTACTCGGATCTCTCCTGTTCTTCAAGAGCTTGTTTGTCATCTTTGCTCTCGCGGCGAGCATCCTCGGCACCATCGAGCTGTCGCGAGCCATGAACGGTTCCGGTCACCGCGTTGACGTTGCGCCCCAGCTCGTTGCGGGCAGCGTGCTGATCTTGACGGGCTATTTTTTCGACTCCTGGATGCTCTGGATCGCAGTCTTCATCGCGGTTGCAACGGTCATTGTCTGGCGACTCGTTGCCCAGATGATGGCAAGAGACGGGCGCGACTACTCTGACGTGCTATCCGACGCGTTGGTGTCTGGCTTCGTTCAGCTATACGCGCCTTTTCTCGCAAGCATTTGTGTGGTGTTGGTTCGTCAAGAACACGGCGAGTGGTGGGTTCTCGGCTTCGTATGCGTCGTGGTTGCGGCTGACACGGGCGCATATGCGGCTGGTCTTACTTTCGGAAAACACCCGATGGCGCCGCTGATCAGCCCCAAGAAAACCTGGGAAGGCTTCACTGGGGCGGTGATTGCAGCCGTGGGCATCGCGATGCTGATCTCGATCTTCATGCTCGGTCTGCCATGGTGGTTCGGGTTCATCTTTGGCTTGGTGATACTCGCCACGGCCACGTTCGGCGATCTCGGGGAGTCAATGATCAAGCGCGATCTGGGGATCAAGGACATGAGCTCCTGGCTGCCAGGGCACGGCGGAATCCTTGACCGGCTCGATTCGGTTCTTCCTTCGACTGCAGCAGCCCTGGGGCTCTACTACCTCTTCTATCCTTTGGCGGTGCTGTGACCGCTGTAGAGACCAAGGAGTCTGCTTTTCCTATCACCCGAGGGCGCACCAAGGGGTACTCCCCGGCGGAAGTCGACGCGTTCATTTCTCGTGCGAGAGTTGCATTCGAAGAGGGGGAGGAGCCTGTGGGTGCCTCCGACATCAGACAAGCGGCCTTTCCGCTCGTCAGACGTGGCTATTCGATCGCTGCAGTAGATGCGGCGCTAGGTCGAATCGAAGATGCTTTCGCAGCGCGTGAACGCGAAGCAGCGGTCGCCCGCGGTGGAGTTTCCGAGTGGGTTGGACAAACACGAGAAACCGCGCAGGTAGTGCTGGACCGTCTCTCGCGCCCCCGCCGTTCTCGCTTTGCGCGTGTGAGCGCGCTGAGATATGGCTATCGCGTCGAAGAAGTGGATCTTGTGGCCGACAAGCTCTCGACGTATTTGCAGACGGGCGAGTCGGTAACAGTTGAGCAGGTGCGCGGCGTAGCTTTTCGCATGCAGCGCGGTGGCTATCGCGAGGTACAGGTAGACGCCGTGCTTGATGCCGTTGTCGAAGTGATGCTCGCGGTCGAGTGACCCCTGCCGCGTTGACACTCCCTGCGGATCGGGTCAGTAGAATTGCGTCACTGTGACGTTGCAACATCCGCTCATCTTCCTTCGTAGCCCGACTACCGTGCCGCGCACACCGGCGTTCACGGAACGGTACTGATCCAATGCCGAGATCAAACCGACGCCGACCGGATCCAGGGGGCGACGACTCATTTCAGAGAATGCTGTCGGGATGGAAGCGCACCGAGACCAAGCGCGGAAGCGAGTGGATCGTGCAGCCCGTGTCGGCACAGAAAGCACAGAAGATTTACGCCTGCCCAGGTTGCGGTCGGGGCATTCAAGTTGCGGAGGCTCACATTGTCGCCTGGCGCGCCGATGGCGTGTTGGGCGACAAAGCCGATCTCGATGCGCGCAGACACTGGCACTCAGCTTGTTGGAGGATCAACTGATGGAAATCCGTGGGCCGTTCGCCCTGCCCGCCGTGCGAAAGAACATCGAATTCGAAACGCTAGACGGGTTCACGCTTGTCGGTGAGCTGGCTGTGCCTGCCGACCGAGCGCCCGTAGCCACGCTGGTAACGCTTCATCCTTTGCCGACCGCGGGCGGTTTCATGGACTCACATATTCTGCGCAAAGCCGCTGCTCGATTGCCCACTCTCGCCGATCTAGCAGTATTGCGTTTCAATACCCGCGGCACCACATCACCGCGCGGCACGAGTGAGGGGACGTTCGACGGTGGGCGCGCCGAAGCCTTTGACCTCGCAGCTGCAATGGACTTCGTGCGAGAACGCGGCCTACCCAATCCCTGGCTTGTTGGCTGGTCCTTCGGTACCGAGATCGCTCTGAAATACGGACGTGATCACGAGGTGCGCGGTGCGATTCTGCTGTCGCCCCCGTTGCATCGCGCGACGGCCGAAGACGTTTCGGCGTGGAAGGGTGACCCGCGAACACTGGTCGTGCTTGTCCCCGAATTCGACGACTATCTGCGACCTGCCGAGGCCGTACAGCGCTTCTCGTCCGTTCCCGAGGCAACGCTCATTCCCGTGGAGGGCGGAAAGCACCTGTGGGTCGGCGAAACGCAAACGCGACGTGTGTTGACAGAAATTGTCGGCGCGGTCAATCCTGACGCATTGCCGCTAGCGACTGAGTGGCCCGACAGCGAATAGTCGGGGCACAAACGAACAGCTGGCTAGCGTTCGTTCTGGCGGGGAATCAGGACCTGGCGATAGATGATCAAGACGCTTGCCGCAACGGGAATCGCGACCAGTGCGCCGAGTAACCCGAGCAATGAGCCACCAGCGAGCGCCGCAATGACAACTACTGCGCCCGGTACCGACACTGCCCGCCCCATGATCCTAGGCGCGATCACGTACGCCTCGATCTGCATGTAGATCAGATAGTAGATGGCCGCGATGAGCGCGACCGTAGGGTCTCCCAGGCCCGGGATCAGGCACGTCAGCACGATGATCGTCGAGCCGGTGAGTGTGCCGACGAGCGGAATCAGCGAGAAGAAGAACGCGATGACCGCGAGCACTGCAGGAAATGGTGCGCCAATGATGTTCAGGAAAATCACGCTGAGAACGCCGTTGATCACGCCTAGAGACAGCTGACCGATGACGTAGAAGCCTACGGATGCCGTGATCTGTTCGCTGAGATCGATGAAACGCGGACGCTTCGAGGCTGGCACGGTCTGGTACACCGCGCTCTTGAGATGAGGCGTAGACGCCGTGAAATAGATCGTGAGGATCAGAACGATAAACGCGCCGCCGAGCCCTGCGATCACGGCTGCGCCGACGGCGAGGAGGCCGCCACCGATCGAACCGCCGATTTCGCCCAGATCGAGTTCAGCAAGCCACTCCTCGAGATATTCGAAGACATCGTCAACAAGAAGCGTGGGGAAGGTGGTGTGCAACCAGTCCTTGAGCTGCGGGATCGGGTCCCACGTGCCGTTTTCGACCAGCCGTTGAATCTGGGTAACGAGTTGGCTGATTTGACCGACGATCACAGGCACAATCATCAAAATGATGCCCGCGAAGGCTGCCAGCACGGCGAGAATCGTGATGAGCACTGCTGCCCAACGCGGCAGCTTTCTCCGCTCTAGCCAGCCGACGATGGGATCAAGCCCGAGGGACAGGAACAGCGCAGTGCCGACATACAGCAGGATCGTAGACAGCGTCTGTACGCTGCCGATCAGTAGGAGTCCGAGGCCAACGCCCATGGTGGCGACGAACGCGGTCCGGAACGGATTGTGTAGCTTCACCGGACTCCTTTCGATGTCTGCAATTCTTCTTCTTGGTCAGGATACGCACTGCACACGCTCAGGCTTGTGTATGACACCTCCGGGTCGCCTCTCAGGTGTAGTTCGCTAGTCTGAAATGTCGAGTCGGAGGTGTGTTGCCTTCCGCAACTACCCCGGAAAGGTGTTCTTCGTGCGATTCGTTTGGGCAGTGGCGGCGTTCGTGCTGGCTACCGTGCTGATTGTTGCGGGTATCGCCCAGCGAACGGTGTTCCAAGGGCCGACGATCGAGACGGCTGAGATCAGTGTCGCTGAAGACGCTCCGTTTGTCCTGATTGACGGTGCCGTCTTCAACGCTCTTCCCGGCTCGCAGACTCTGCGTGCCAACGCGGAAGGCGAGATCTTTGCCGCCTACGGTCGCACCGCTGACATGCAAGCCTGGCTCGCCGACACCACCTACAACTCCGTGACGCTGGACGCCGCCGGTGAGATCGATGTTGCGCTTGTCGAACCAGCACCTCCCGCTACCGAGGATGAGCAAGCGTCCACCACAGGCACGGAGGCACCCGCGACCCCGGAAGCCACCGAAGCTGCGGTTGCGCCCGACACCACCGAACAAGAGTCCGCTGAGGGCATTGTCGTCGCCGGCAGAAGCCCCGCGGGATCTGACCTCTGGTTGGACGAGTTCCAACAGAGTGACCTGCTGATCGCCTCGTTGCAGCTGCCTGAAGAGATGAGCGTGCTTGTCGCCGCCGACGGAACGCTGCCGGCTCCGACCGCAGTTTCAGTCTCGTGGCCGATCGGCAACGGCACACCATTGGCCGGCCCGCTGATCGCTATGGGCGCGATTCTCATGACCGTGGGTGTGTTTCTCTACATTCTTGGGATCAACCATGTGCGCCGCTCCCGCGGTCCCCGGCGGAAGGGACTGCCCATCCCCGTCACCGAGCCCATCGATGTCGGCAGTATCGAAGGAGAGGAGAAGGGAGTGATCACTTCCACCCCCACACGCCGCTCGATCTCGGGATCGCGTCGCGCATTTGCCGTCGTTCCCGGCGTGGCCGTCGCCGCACTGCTGTTCTCGGGTTGCGCCGCTGATGCTTGGCCGCAACTGAGCGCCGAGAGCACACCGACACCCACCGCGACTGTTGTGGCACCCGAAGGTCAGAAGCCGCCTGCGGTGACCAGTGCCCAGGCGGAACGAATCCTCGCAGAGATCTCCACCACGGTTGCTGAAGCGGATGAATCGATGGATGCTGATCTCGCAGCGACGCGACTCTCTGGGCCCGCGCTTGCAGTACGCGAGACGAACTATGTGTTGCGAGACGCGCTGGAGGACACCGCCACGCCAGACCCCATTCTCGATCAGCCCCTCGAGATCCTGCTTCCGCAGGCATACGATGGCTGGCCTCGATCTGTGATGGCCGTTGTCGACGACGAAGCCAGCAAGCTGGCGACGATCGTCGTCATGAGCCAGGCTGACCCGTGGGCTGAGTACAAAATCTCCCATGTCGCGCGACTGGAAGCATCCACTCTGATGCCCGATCTCGCCCCCGCCTACATCGGTGCAGCGCAGGTGCAACCCGACTCGCCTTTCTTGGTAATCGCGCCTGAAGATCTCGCGACGGCATACTCCGATGTCATCAACAACGCCGAAGAGAGCGAGTACTACGACCTGTTCGACGCTGAGACCGACGCACTCCGGGTGAGTATCGCCACGGACCGTGAGGAGCGTCTGGCAGCGTTTAACGAGACTGGGGCCACGACAGGTGAGCTCACCTTCAGCACGACAGCGGGCACTGACGAGCCGATCGCTCTCGCGACGCTTGAAAGCGGGGCCATTGTGGCGGTGACCATCACCGAACACGATTCGGTGAAACCGACGAATGAAGACGCGTTCATCAAGCTCTCTGGAAATCCGATGGTCGAAGAACTCACGGGCGAAGATCAGTCGGCAACGGGCTTTTCTACCGACTACTCGGATCAGGTATTCTTCTACGTTCCGGGACAGGGATCGACAGAGAAGATTCGCTTGCTCGGATACGGATCAGACATTCTCGGTGCAAAGGTGATCAATTGACGAATCCCATGACCGGCGCTAATCTTCGTGGCGCCGTCGACCTTTCCAGTCTGCGCAATCGACCCGCGACACCGTCCGCCGGTGCGGACGCAACGGGGGCGGGAGGTAGCGCTGCATCACCGTCGCTGGTTTTCACCGCGACCGATGACGGCTTCCAAGAGGTCGTAGAGCTTTCACGCACCGTCCCAGTCGTCATTGACTTGTGGGCGGAATGGTCCGAGCCCTGCAAACAGCTGAGTCCGATGCTCGAGAAGGTTGTCAACGAGCTCGGCGGCAAACTGGTGCTCGCGCAGGTGGACGTCGACGCTAACCCACAGCTGGCTCAAGCATTTCGCGCGCAGTCGATCCCCATGGTGGTCGGCTTGGTTGCCGGGCAGCCAGTCCCGCTGTTCAATGCTGCAGTCCCCGAGCCGCAGCTCCGAGAGGTATTCGCGCAGCTGTTGCAGCTTGCTCAGCAGCACGGTGTGACGGGGAGTGTCCCTGTCAGCGCGGCTGACTCGGCGGACGCCGCCGCAGAAGAACCGCCCGCAGCGCCGTTGCCGCCGCTTCACGCCGAGGCATACGATGCTATCGAAGCCGGCGATTACCCACGCGCGATCGCGGCTTACACAAAAGCACTCGCAGAGAATCCTCGCGATGCTGATGCTCGCGCGGGTCTGGCTCAGGTGAGCCTGCTCAATCGGGTGCAGGGGCTTGATCTTCAAGAAGCGCGTGCTATTGCCGCGGCTAACCCGCTAGATCCCACTGCTCAGTTCGCTGTAGCCGACCTTGATCTGGCCGGCGGTCACGTCGAGGATTCCTTCGGTCGCTTGCTAGAGATCTTTGCGCAGCTTCCGAATGACGAACGTGCGTCGGTGCGTGAACGTCTGCTCGAGCTGTTCGGCGTGATTGGCGACGACGATCCGCGCGTGCTTCGCGCGCGCGGCAAACTCGCCTCACTGCTGTTCTAACCGCCGCTGCGGGCGTTTGACGGGCTAGCCGCGCGTCGGTGAGGGGATGTGCTTCTCAGTGCTGTGGCGCAGCCACAGCACTCCCAACGGTGGCAAGGTAAAGCGAGCTGTGCCCTCGGCATCGGTACTGACCACCCCGAGATTGCCGACTCCAGACCCGCCGTACGGGGCAGCATCCGAGTTGAGAATCTCATCCCAGACGCCAGTTTCGGGCATTGCCAAAGTGAAGTCGTTCTGGGGTGTGCCCGCGAAATTGCACACGACCACGATCGTGTTGCCGTGCCAGTCGCGTCGCGCGAACGCTGAAACACTGGGGTTCCAGTGCGGTGCGCCCAACCGAGTGAATGCTGATGAATCGCTATCTCTGGCCCACAGCGGGGCGTGCTCGCGGTAGACACGATTGAGCGTGGCGACGAAACTATTCAGCTGGGCGTGAGGGGGCTGATCCAGCATCCACCAATCGAGCGAGCGACCTTCAGACCACTCTGCGATCTGACCGAACTCCTGCCCCATGAAGAGCAACTGCTTGCCCGGGTGACCCCACATGTACGCCAGATAGGCACGAACGTTCGCCAACTGCTGCCAGTGATCCCCCGGCATCCGCCCGATAAGGCTGCCTTTGCCGTGCACTACCTCGTCGTGACTGATTGGCAACAGATAGTTCTCGCTGAACGCGTATACAAACGAGAAGGACAGCTCGCCCTCGTGGTGAGCGCGGTACATCGGATCGCGCTTCATGTACTCAAGCGAATCGTTCATCCACCCCATGTTCCACTTGAAACCGAACCCGAGGCCTGCGTGATCGGTGGGTGCGGTGACGCCGGGAAAGCTTGTGGACTCTTCAGCGATCATCGAGATGCCGGGGTAACGCTTGTATGCCGTCGCATTGAGTTCCTGCAAGAATCGAATCGCCTCGAGATTCTCGCGACCGCCGTGAATGTTGGGCTCCCATTCACCCGCTTCGCGCGAGTAGTCCAAGTAGAGCATTGAAGCTACGGCGTCGACGCGCAGCCCGTCGATATGGAACTCTTCAAACCAGAACAATGCGTTTGCAACCAAGAAGTTGCGTACTTCGTTTCGTCCGTAATCGAAAATATACGTACCCCAGTCGCGGTGCTCGCCGCGGCGGGGGTCTGGGTGCTCGTAGAGCGCTTCACCATCGAACTTGCCCAGCGCGAACGAGTCTTTGGGGAAGTGTCCGGGAACCCAGTCCATGATCACGCCGATGTTTGCCTGGTGCAGTCGGTCGATCAAGTAGCGAAGATCGTCGGTGCTTCCGTATCGGCTGGTGGCGGCGTAGTAGCCCGAGACCTGGTAGCCCCAAGAGCCGCCGAAGGGGTGCTCGGCGAGCGGCATGAACTCGACGTGGGTGAACCCTTGGGCAGCTACGTAGTCGATGAGCTGATCTGCTGCATCGCGGTACGACAGCCCTTGACGCCAGGAGCCGAAATGGATCTCATACACTGACATCGGCGACGTCGTAGGTGTCGTCTTTGCACGTGCCTTCAGCCAGGCAGCATCGCCCCATTCGTACGAGGACTGTTCAACGACCGAGGCAGTGCCGGGAGGCGTTTCCGCGAACCGTGCCATCGGGTCAGCCTTCATGATCCAGTGGCTCGACTTGGTCAAGATCTCGAACTTATAGCTGGCACCGCTGCCGAGGTCGGGGACGAACAGCTCCCAGATGCCACTGCCACCCATAGAGCGCATCGCGTGGCCTTGGCCGTCCCAGCCGTTGAAATCGCCGACCACACGCACCGCGCGCGCGTTGGGTGCCCACACGGTGAAAGAGACGCCGGGCGTCTCGTCGACCACTCGCACGTGTGCGCCGAGCGCATCCCACAGTTCTTCGTGCCGACCTTCGGCGATCAGATGCAGGTCGAGCTCGCCGATCGTGGGGGAGAAGCGGTAGGGGTCTTCAGCCGTGTGAGTGGAACCATCGTCGTAGGTGGCCACAACGGTGTACGCCCCAGGTTCGCCACTGTGGGTGCCCTCCCAGATGCCCGCACGTACGTGTTCTAGCGGAGCGCGGCTTCCGTCACGGAATACGGCAGTCACGCTCTTCGCGCGCGGACGGCGAACGCGCACGATCCACTCTTGTTCGCCAGTATCGGTTACGCCCTCGTGAACCCCGAGCACAGCGTGGGGCTCATGGTGTGAACCCGTGGCGACCGTGTCGAGGAGTTGCGGTGATGGCATCATGCGAGACCCCTGACGTGAAGGATGTGAACCGGCTCATGGAACGCATCGAGCCGAACGAAATTGTGGTCTGACCAGGTCCACTCAGCATCCGTGATCAAATCGTGCACTTGGTACGGGTCGCCGGGAGTCACACCCCACACCTGAGTGTCGAGGTGCACCATCGTCTCGCGCACAGAATGCGGATCGGTGTTGACCACGACGATCAGCGTGTCACTCTCACCGGTCGGTGAGAATGGGGCGTCGAGATGCTTGACGTAGACGAGGATCGCGTCGTCGTCGCTCCAATGCACCGTTACGTTTCGCAACTGGCCGAGGGCAGGATGCGCGTGCCGAATCTCATTGAGCTGACGCAAGAAGGGTGCCAGTGAGTCACCGCGTTCTTCGGCCCCTGCCCAGTCACGAGTTTTGTACTCGTACTTCTCGTTGTCGATGTTCTCTTCTGACCCCGGACGAGCAACGCTCTCATACAGCTCATACCCCGCGTACACGCCGTAGGTCGGGCCCGCCGTGGCGGCAATGGCTGCGCGAATGCGATACGCAGGACGGCCGCCGAACTGCAGGTACTCCGTGAGAATATCCGGCGTGTTTACGAAGAGGTTCGGCCGCAAGAAGTCTGCCGTTTCTCGAGTGAAACTCCCGAGAAACTCTTCGAGCTGTGCTTTGGTGTTGCGCCACGTGAAGTAGGTGTAGCTCTGCTGGAAACCAGCTGCCGCGAGAGACTGCATGATGGCTGGCCGTGTGAAGGCTTCGGCGAGAAAGATTACCTCTGGATGCTCGGCGTTCACCGTCTTGATCAGCCACTCCCAGAACTGCAGGGGCTTGGTGTGGGGGTTGTCGACACGAAAGATGGAGACGCCCTGAGCGATCCAGTGCCGCACAATGCGCAGTACTTCGACGCGGATGCCTTCCGGGTCGTTGTCGAAGTTGATCGGGTAGATGTCTTGGTACTTTTTCGGTGGGTTCTCGGCAAATGCGATCGTTCCATCAGGCAACGTCGTGAACCACTCGGGGTGTTCCGCTACCCACGGGTGATCGGGCGCTGCCTGAAGCGCGAGATCCAAGGCAACTTCGATTCCTTCTTTTCGAGCTGCACGTACGAACGCTCGGAAATCGGCCAGCGTTCCGAGGTCGGGATGAACGGTGTCGTGACCTCCATCGGCTGAACCAATAGCCCATGGAGAGCCGGGATCGGTCGGACCGGGATTCAGCGTGTTGTTGCGACCCTTGCGGTTGATCGTGCCGATGGGATGAATGGGCGGCAGATACAGCACATCGAATCCCATCGCAGCAACTGCCGGCAGACGTTTCATTGCGCTACGGAATGTGCCGCTCTTGATGGAGCCATCTCTCATGCGCCGCGCGCCCTCAGAGCGCGGGAAGAACTCGTACCAGGCGCCCGCACCTGCCAGCGTCCTTTCGACCAAGAGTTCAAACGTTTCCCCGACGGTTACGAGCGACATCAGCGGACGTGCGTGGAACGCGGCAGCCAAATCGTCGTCCCTCACGACCGCTAGAACCTGCTCATCGCTCGTCTCAGACGCGCGTAAGACGCTGACCGCGTTGGTAAGAACACGCCGTTCTGCGGCAGGTCGACCCTTCTCATGTGCGGCATGCTCGCACAGCCCTGCACCTATCGTGCGCATCAGGGCGACGTCGACGCCCGCAGAGATTTTCAGCTCAGCGGCATGTTTCCAAGTGGCAAAGTCATCAGTGAACGATTCGAATCGATACCGCCACACACCCATTTCCAGCGGAGCGACCTCTGTCTGCCACTCATCGAAGCCGTTGTCGAGCGGACGCAATCGATGCAATGAGTCGTCGCCGCCGGGCGACGTCACGCGCAGCTGCACGCCGATGATGTCGTGCCCTTCCCGAAACGCGGTCACACGAAAGGGAACGACCTCGCCGACGAAGGCGCTTGGGATGTAGTCGCCCCAAGGCACGGTGGGCGTGGGTTTCGCGAGGGGAATGCGACTCGCGCGCGTGTCTGTGCTCTGCTGCCACGGTACGACCGGGCGCAGAGGAACATGCGAGTTGCTCCGCCATTGACGGGGGGACGCTGAAGGCTTGTTGCTGGCCACGTCTTGAACTTACCGCGCTATCAATTCTGCCGCGCGGTGAATCGGGGTGTGTATGGCGACAAATCTCATTCGGCGCGGAAGAAGCGCATCGATGTTCCTGTCAAAGGCACGATGTCGTTCGGTGCGAAAACAGGGTGGTCTTCGTCGGGAAGTTCGTCAGCACTCGACCACAACGACACGTACCGCGTGACGCCTTCGATCTCGGGCAGCGTGACATCGATCGGCGTCTCGCTGCCGTGGATCATCAGCAGCACGCGGTTGAAGTCTTCATGCTCCGGAGTGGATGCTGCGACATATTGCAACGTGCGGTGTGCGGGCGACGTCCAACGCTCAGCCGACATGGTCTCTCCGTGCTCGTCGTACCACTCCATTACGGATGCTGAGGGAGTGAACTCATCGAGCCGCGCGAAGCGGGTCGGACGAATGGCGGGGTTTTCGTTGCGCAAGCGGATGAGGGTCTGGACGTGCGCAAACAATTCCTTCTGCCACGGCGCATGATCCCAGGCAAGCCATGTCAATGCGGAGTCGTGGCAGTACGCGTTGTTGTTGCCGCGTTGCGTGCGTCCGAACTCGTCGCCTGCGGTGAGCATCGGAACACCGGCAGAGAGCATGAGTGTGCCGAGCAGATTTCTCATGGCTTTTCGCCGCGTGGCGAGAACGCGTTCATCGGCCGTTGGCCCTTCCGCTCCGTGGTTGAAGGAGCGATTGGTGTCGGCACCATCGCGATTCTGTTCGCCGTTGCCCAGGTTGTGCTTGACGTCGTAGGACACGAGATCACGCAGCGTGAACCCGTCGTGAGCGGTGATGAAGTTAATGCTGGCAATAGGACCGCGATCGGCGCTGAAAGTGTTGGAAGAGCCGGCAAGGCGCGTGGCGAGTCCGCCAATGCCTACCGGTGACGTCGATGCGCGGCGGGCATAGTCCACGTCGCTGAGCCAGAAGTTTCGCACTCGATCGCGGTAGCGGTCGTTCCATTCGCTCCAGCCGTCGCCGAAGTTTCCGGTCTGCCAGCCGCCCATTCCCACGTCCCACGGCTCAGAGATCTTCTTGACTCCGGCAAGTTGCGGATCGTCCATGATCGTGCGCAACAGCGGATGGTCGGGAGTGAAGGTGTGGGCGCCGTCGCGGGCGAGCGTGGCGGCAAGATCGAATCGGAACCCGTCGATCTGAACCTCGTTGGCCCAATACCGCAGCGAATCTAGGATCAATCGTGCGGCTGCGTCGGTGGATGTGTTCACCGAGTTGCCACAACCCGTCACATCGATATACGCCCCGTCTTCTTGCTGACGATAGTACGAGCGGTTGTCGAGACCGCGCAGGCTGGTGCGGGGGCCGCCGAGGCCTTCTTCCGAGGTGTGGTTGTAGACCACATCGAGAATGACTTCCAGTCCGGCCTCGTGAAGAAGCTTCACCATGCCCTTGAACTCCCGAAGCACTGCGTCGGGCCCGTTCTGGCGCGACTCCACCGTCGCATACAGGTCGTGAGGCGTGAAGAAATTCAGGGTGTTGTATCCCCAATAGTTGGAGAGCCCATGTTGCAGCAGGCGTGGCTCCGTAACAAACGCGTGTACGGGCAGCAGCTCAATGCTAGTGACGCCGAGGCTGAGGAAATGTTCGATCATTGCGGGGTGCGCCAGGCCCGCGTATGTGCCATGCAAGGCTGCGGGCACATCGGGGTGACGCTTCGTCATCCCTTTGATATGGCCTTCGTACAGCACCGTGCGGTCCATCGGGATCGCAGGCTTTTGCACCCCACCCCAGTCGAACCCGCCGTCGACAGCAACAGAGCGCCATTCGCCGTGACCGCTGGGCGCCAGCCCACGCGCGTATGGGTCGATGAGCAGAAAGCTGTCATTGAACGTGTTGCCAGCGGAGTGGGGCCCGTCGGCGCGGAGCGCGTACTTTGCCCCGGGGCGGAGTGAGTGCGTGGTTCCCTGCCAGACTCCACCGCCGACGGGCGACAGGGTGACTGTGTCGGTGATCCAATCAAGGTCGGTATCGTCGAAGAGGACCAGCTCAATGTCTTGTGCATTGGCCGACCACACGCGGATAGTGCCGCCATCGTCGCCGTATGTGACACCGAGGTTGTCGAGGTTGCTGTCGAGCAGACCTGCGGGCACAGGGGCTTCGGGTACGGGTGCTGAGAGTGGGCTATCTGGTGTGTCCTGAGGATCGGACGACGACATGGCCTTCGGGCGGGGCATGCGCTCTACAGTAGTAACGCCTTGAGTCAAGCGCGTTACGACAGGACGGAGAATCACGCGTGTCGCACTATTTTGACCACGCTGCGACGTCGCCGTTGCGCCCCGAAGCACGCGACGCGTGGCTTGAAGCGAGCACGATCGTCGGAAACGCCTCGTCGATTCATGCCAGTGGACAAGACGCACGTCGCGTGCTCGAAGAGGCACGCGAGCGCTTGGCAGTCGTGCTCGACTGCGAGCCGATCGAGGTCGTCTTTACCTCGGGGGGCACAGAGTCGGTCAATCTCGCGGTGAAGGGACTGTGGTGGACGCGTGACGTTGCCGCGGATGCGTTTGTGATGCCCGATGGGGAGCATCACTCCACCGTGGACGCCGCGCACTGGCTCCGAACGCATGAAGGCGCGCAGGTGCGCGAAGTGCCGCTCGACGCTCTCGGGCGCGTAGCGCCGGAGGCCATTGCCGCGGCCCTGCCCGGAGCAGCTTTTGCGACCGCCCTTGCAGCGAACAACGAAGTGGGCACCGTGAATGACGCGTCGGCGCTGAGCGAGGCAGCATCTACTGCCGGTGTGCCGCTTCATCTCGATGCGATTGCCGCGTTCGGCCACCTGCCCGTTTCGTTTCGGCAGTGGCGCGGCGAGGCTGAGGGACGTAGCGGGCTCGTCGCAATGAGCGTGTCAGCACACAAGGTGGGAGGTCCTACGGGAATCGGTGCGCTCGTCGTTTCGCGAAAAGCCGAGGTGTCGCCGTTGTTGCATGGCGGCGGTCAGCAACGGGGGTTACGTGCGGGCACCCAAGATGTCGCGAGCGCCGTGGCGTTCGCTGTCGCAGCCGAACTTGCCGTGTCTGAGCGGGCGGTCGAAGCGGTGCGCCTGCAAGCTCTTCGTGACGAATTGATTCGGGGCGTGTTGGGGTCTGTTGCTGAGGCGACACTGCTTGGTGACCCGGTGCGCCGCCTGCCGGGGAACGCCCACATCCTGTTTCCCGGGGCGTTCGGCGAAACCTTGCTCTTCCTGCTCGACCAGGCAAGGGTCTCGGTGTCGACGGGCTCGGCGTGCCAGGCGGGCGTGCCGGAGCCATCGCACGTGGTGCTTGCCCTTGGACGCGATGCGGTGCAGGCGCGTCAGGTGCTTCGGTTTACGCTCGGACGCACCTCGACTCAGGATGACATCGACACGCTGCTGCGCGTTTTGCCGGCAGCTGTCGAGCGTGCTCGCGCAGCATCCGGCCCACGCACAGGCAGCCAATCGTAGACTGGACCAATGCGTGTTTTGGCGGCGATGAGTGGTGGAGTTGATTCGGCAGTAGCTGCGGCCCGCGCGGTGGATGCTGGCCACGACGTCGTTGGCGTGCATTTGGCGTTGTCACGCGCTGGCGGAACGTTGCGCACGGGAAGCCGAGGCTGTTGCACGATCGAAGATGCAATGGATGCGCGCCGCGCCAGCGATCTGCTAGGAATTCCCTTCTACGTCTGGGACTTTTCGGAGCGCTTTCGCGACGATGTCATCGATGATTTCATCAGTGAGTATCGCGCTGGACGAACGCCTAACCCCTGCATGCGCTGCAACGAGAAGATCAAGTTCGCGGCCTTGCTGGAGCGCGCCATCGAGCTGGGTTTTGACGCGGTCTGCACTGGGCACTACGCGACTCTCGTCGATGGTGCTGAAGGGCTAGAGCTTCACCGAGCGTCAGACGCTGCGAAAGACCAGTCCTATGTGCTCGGCGTTCTGAACGCAGACCAGCTCGCTCACACGTACTTTCCGCTGGGCTCGACGCCTTCGAAAGCGATCGTTCGCGCCGAGGCTGCCGAGCGAGGTCTCACCGTTGCGCAGAAGCCAGATAGCCACGACATCTGCTTCATTCCAGACGGCGACACGCGAGGGTGGCTTGCAGAAAAGGTAGGTACCGCCACCGGCGAGATCGTCGACCGCTCCGGTTCCGTAGTCGGCAGCCACGAAGGCGCCCACTCATTCACGGTGGGGCAGCGCCGTGGTCTTTCGCTGGGAACTCCCGCCGCTGACGGCAAGCCCCGTTTCGTGCTTGAAGTGAGGCCGGTCTCGAACACGGTTGTGGTTGGTCCGAAGGAAGCACTGGCTATCGGTGAGATTTCCGGAGATCGACACTCCTGGGCGGGCCGTGCACCGAGCGAGGCTGCTTTCGACTGCGATGTGCAGATCAGAGCTCACGCTGATCCAGTGCCGGCTCGAGCGCACGTCGACAATGGCGTCATCACGGTGTTTCCCGAAAAGCCTTTTGAGGGTGTCGCACCCGGTCAAACTGCGGTGATTTACGACGGGACGCGCGTGGTGGGACAGTTCACGATTGCGCACACCGTGTCGGCGGTGCCAGCAGCGACGTGATGTCGGTGGCCGTCTCTAGACTGGCTGGGTGGCACGTGAAATGCAGGACGACAGCGACCTCAAGGCGCTGAACCTTGGCGACGCCCGTGACGAGTCTCGTAGGCTCACCGATCTCGTGATTGGTGCGCGCGATGCGTATTACGGTGCTGACGCTGAGATTGTGGACGACGCGACGTATGACGCGTGGATGGCGCGCCTGCAATCGCTTGAGCAGCTCTATCCCGAATTGCAGGGTCAGGACTCCCCGACACGGAGTGTGGGCGCCGCCACAAGTACCCTGTTTGATCCGGTCGAGCACGCCGAACGGATGCTCAGTCTCGACAATGTGTTCTCCGCCGATGAACTGCGGGAATGGTGTGTGAAGACCCAGTCAGCTTCGGGCAGGGCGGTGCGTTGGCTGACTGAGCTGAAGATCGACGGCTTGGCTATCAGCCTGCGCTACGAGAACGGGATATTGACCTCCGCTGCGACTCGGGGCGACGGGCGGGTGGGTGAAGACGTCACCGCCAACGCTGTGCGCGTTGAAGGCATTCCACAGCAGCTCGATGGCAATGGCCATCCCGATCTTGTTGAGGTCAGGGGCGAGGTGTTCATTCCGGTCGCGGAGTTCGAACGTCTCAATGCGCTACAGGCAGACATGCGAGACCGCGCTCTCGAAGAGAGCCGTGGGCGCAGGCGCAGTCGAGCATTCGATGAAGACAAAGCTCGTCTTAGCGCGGAGCGCCGGTTTCCTGCGTTCGCAAACCCCCGCAATGCGGCCAGTGGTGGACTGCGCCAACAGCTCGATAAGAAGACCGGCCTTGAGCATGAAGCGGGGGTAGCGCGCGTGAAGTCATTGCGGCTATTCGTGCACGGCATCGGAGCGTGGCCCGAACCCCCGGTCGAATCTCAGAGCGAGATGTATGCGCTACTGAGCGAATGGGGCCTCCCCGCTAGCCCCTACTTCCAGACTTCTGATGGTATCGACGGCGTTCTGGATTTTGTCGAGCACTACGGGGTTCACCGCCACGATGTCGAGCACGAAATTGACGGGGTCGTGGTCAAGGTCGACGAGTTGGCGCTGCATGACGAGCTCGGAGCCACCAGTCGGGCGCCGCGTTGGGCAATTGCCTATAAGTACCCGCCAGAGCAGGTGAACACCAAGCTTCTCGACATCGTCGTATCTGTCGGGCGCACGGGGCGCGCAACGCCGTTTGCTGTAATGGCGCCGGCCCGCGTGGCCGGAAGCGTGGTACGCCAAGCGACACTGCACAACCAAGATGTGGTGAAGGTCAAGGGCGTTCTGATCGGCGACACCGTCGTCTTGCGCAAAGCGGGAGACGTGATCCCCGAGGTTCTGGGCCCGGTGGTTGAACTCCGTGACGGCACCGAGCGAGTGTTTGTCATGCCGACACACTGTCCCGAGTGCGGCGCGGAACTTGCTCCGTCTAAAGAAGGCGACGTCGACCTGCGGTGTCCCAATACTCGCGCGTGCCCCGCACAAGTGCGTGGTCGAGTCGAGCATGTGGGATCACGGGGTGCATTGGACATCGAGGCACTCGGAGAGGTAACGGCGGCGGCGCTCACTCAGCCCTCGGTGCCATCGTCGCCTCCGCTAGAGACCGAAGCCGGATTGTTTGATCTCACACTCGACCAGCTCGTTCCCATTGAAGTGGTGGTGCGTGATGCCGAGACTGGCGAGCCACGTGTAGATGAAACCACGGGCGAGCGCGTGCGGCGTGCACCCTTTCAGCGCTCGGAACGTACGTATCCACCGGGCTGGGAGAACGCCACCCCGGCTGAGCGGAGAGCCGCAGGCATTCGAAAGGATCACGTGGTCTTACATCCCTCGGCTCAGGCGCTTACGCTGCTGTCGGAACTCGAGAAGGCGAAGACCAAAGAGCTTTGGCGCTTTCTCGTCGCGTTGAACATTAGGCACGTCGGGCCGGTCGCTGCGCGTGCGCTTGCCGGGTGGTTCGGCTCGATTGACGGCATCCGTGCGGCATCTCGTGAAGAACTCGCTGCGGTTGAAGGGGTAGGAGCGATCATTGCGGACTCCGTGTTGGATTGGTTCGAGGTCGATTGGCACCGTGAGATCGTCGAGCGGTGGTCACGAGCAGGGGCACAGCTGGCAACTCCTGGGCATCCGGGTCCTGGAGCGGCCGCTCAGCGCGGGGGTGTACTTGAGGGCATGACAGTCGTCGCGACCGGCTCCCTTGAGGGATACACCCGTGACGGAGCACAGGAGGCGATTGTCCAGGCTGGCGGAAAGGCAGCGTCGAGCGTGTCCAAGAAGACAGACTTTGTGGCAGCGGGACCAGGCGCAGGATCCAAACTGGCCAAAGCGGAAGCGCTCGGGTTACGGATCCTAGACGCGGAGCAGTTTCACACTCTGGTCACTCAAGGACCCGCGGGGCTTGACGCGGGGTGATCAGTCCGTCGCTAGGCGTTGAAGCAGCTCTTCGCGTACCTGGCGCCGCAACACCTTACCGATGAGTGACTTTGGCAGCTCGTCCACCACGAACACCTGCCGTGGAACCTTGTAGGGCGTGAGAATGTTGCGCACGAACTCACGCACCGCACTCACATCGATCTCCGTTCCCGGAGCAACAACAATCGCAGCAGCGACTTCCTCGCCAGAGTGGCTGCTCGGCAGCCCTACGACGGCCGCGTCCTCTACCTGAGGGTGCTGGCGCAACGCGATCTCTACCTCGGTGGGGGCGACGTTGAATCCGCCGGTGATGATCAACTCTTTGATGCGGTCGACAATGCGCACGAATCCGTCGTCATCGATTTGAACGATGTCGCCGGTGCGGAACCAACCATCGGCGAACACCTTTTCAGTCTCCTCAGGCTTGCCGTAGTACCCGCTGAACACCTGCGGGCCGCGCACGACCAGCTCGCCCCGTTCGCCCGCGCCCACGACGGTGGTCGGATCGTCGGGGTCGACTACTCGGCACTCAGTGCCGGGCAGCGGCAGCCCGACAGTTCCAGGCACCCGGTTGGCAGCAACCGGGTTTGCCATGAGCACGGGCGAGCATTCGCTGAGCCCATAGCCCTCGACGAGGAATCCGCCTGATGCTTCTTCGAAGGGCACAACCAATTCGTGGGGGAGGGCCATTGCGCCAGAGATCGCGACCTCTGTACCCGCGAGAGAGACTCCCTGTTCCTGTGCCGCTTTGAAAAGCCGATCTGCGATAGGAGGCACGAGGGGCAAGAAGGTCGCGGGATGCTTCTTGTGCACAGCAAGCACCATGTCGGGGTCAAACCTCGGAAAGAGCACCAGCCGGGCGCCCATAGACATGGCGAACGTCAGACACAACGTCAACCCGTAGGCGTGGAACATCGGCAGCACGGCGTACACGACGCATCCATCACCACGCGTGATCGACGGCACCCAGGCTTGAGCCTGGGCAGCATTCGAGAGCAGGTTTCGATGCGTCAGCGCGGCGCCTTTGGGGGTGCCAGTCGTGCCACTTGTGTATTGGATGAGAGCGAGATCATCTGTCTCAGGCATGGGGTGTGAGCGAGAGAGAGGCTCTGAGCCGACGATGCTCGCCCACGAGGTCGTGTTGCTCACACGCTCCGTCAGCGCTTCGCGGGACTCGCGGATCTTAGGAATGGGGAGAGTGAGTGCAAGCCGCATTCCGAGCGGCATGGCATGTGTGACGTCAACGGAGATAATGTTCGCCACGGCGAGATCTTCGGGAAACTCCTGAATAATCTTCACGCCCTTGGTCCACACAATGGCGTGTTTGGCGCCATGGTCTTCGAACTGCTTGCGCATCTCACGTGGCGTGTACAGCGGGTTGTGCTCGATCACCACGCCACCCACGCGAAGAATTGCGTAGAACGCAACAATGTGCTGCGGGCAATTGGGCAGGACCAGTGCGACGGGGTCTCCCGCGCTCACTCCCCGCGCACGCAAGCCTTCGGCAGCCCGCTCGATCTGATCATGTAAAACGGCGTATGTCGTTTCCCGCCCGAAGAACTGCAATGCGGGCGCTTCTGGATAGTCGCGCGCCGACGCGTTCACGATATCCACCAGAGAACCGGTAGCCGGGGTCAGATCTTCAGGTACACCGTCCGCGTAGCTTGCGATCCATGGTCTGGGCGGGTCATACGTCGTTGTCACAACGACCAGCCTACTTGTCGTAGCCGGTCACCTCGGGAGAGGGGGAGCGTGAACGCCTACACTTGACGGGTGTCTGAAATCACCCCAGAACTTGTGCGGCACCTCGGTGTGCTCGCCCGTATCCAATTGAACGACGAAGAAGTTGAGCAACTCACGGGTCAGCTCGACGCGATCGTTGACAACATCGCGAAGGTGTCGGAGGTAGCTACGCCCGACATTCAGGCGACGAGTCACCCGATCCCGATGCAGAATGTGTTTCGCGCCGACGAGGTGGGCGACTTGCTCACCCCCGCCCAGGTGCTGCAGAACGCTCCGGACGCGGCCGACGGTCGATTCCGAGTGACTGCCATCCTCGGCGAAGAGCAGTGAGGAACCCCGTGACAGATTTGACCAGGATCAGCGCTGCGGCGCTGGCCGAAAAACTCTCTTCGCGAGAGGTATCGAGCGTCGAAGCCACGCAGGCGCATCTTGATCGCATCGCGGCCGTCGACACTGACGTGCACGCGTTCTTGCACGTCAGCGACCATGCCCTCGATATTGCCGCCGACATCGACCGACGTCGTGCGTCGGGTGAGACGCTCGGCCCGCTTGCCGGTGTGCCGTTGGCTGTGAAAGATGTGCTCGTCACGACAGATATGCCCTCCACCAGCGGATCGAAGATCCTCGAGGGCTACATGTCGCCCTACGACGCCACGGTCGTGGCGCGCTCGCGCGCAGCAGGTCTGGTTTTGCTTGGCAAGACAAACATGGACGAGTTCGCGATGGGCTCGTCAACGGAGTTCTCGGCCTACGGGCCGACCCGAAACCCCTGGGATCTCGATCGAATCCCAGGAGGTTCCGGCGGTGGCTCGGCCGCTGCGGTCGCCGCATTTGAGGCGCCGTTGGCACTCGGATCCGACACGGGGGGCTCGATTCGCCAGCCAGCGCACGTCACGGGAACAGTGGGTATCAAACCGACCTATGGCGGGGTGAGTCGCTACGGGGCTATTGCGCTCGCGTCAAGCCTTGACCAGGTCGGGCCTGTGACGCGCAGCGTCCTCGATGCGGGGCTCCTCCACGACATCATCGGAGGATTTGATCCACACGATGCCACGTCCATTTCGCAGGAGTGGCCCTCCTTCGCCGACGCTGCCCGCGAAGGCGCGCGAGGCGATGTTCTCAAGGGTCTCAAGGTCGGAGTCATCAAGGAATTCGCCGACTCCGGTTTTCAGACGGGCGTCTCGGCATCCTTCAGCGCCGCGCTGGCAACGATGGAAGCGCAGGGAGCCGAGATCGTCGAGATCAGTGCCCCGCACTTCGAGTACGCGGTCGCCGCCTACTATCTGATCCTCCCCGCCGAGGCATCAAGCAATCTCGCAAAGTTTGATTCTGTGCGCTTCGGCATGCGCGTGAACGTTCCTGGCGGAACGGTCGAAGACGTCATGGCCGCGACTCGAGACGCGGGGTTCGGCCCGGAGGTCAAGAGGCGCATCATTCTGGGAACGTACGCGCTCTCCGCTGGATACTACGACGCCTACTATGGGTCGGCGCAGAAGGTCCGCACGCTCATTCAGCAGGACTTCGACGCGGCGTTCGCGTCGGTCGACGTCATCGCGACGCCCTCGGCGCCGACGACCGCGTTCCGAATCGGGGAGAAGATCGATGATCCCCTTCAGATGTACCTGAATGACTTGACGACGATCCCCGCCAACCTCGCGGGTGTTCCAGGAATCTCGATCCCGTCGGGGCTCGCGGAGGAAGATGGCTTGCCAGTGGGCATCCAGTTCCTCGCTCCCGCTCGTCAAGATGCGCGTCTGTACAGTGTCGGTGCCGCGCTGGAGGCGACACTTGTTGATTCGTGGGGAGGGCCTCTGCTTGACCGCGCGCCCGAGCTGCTCGCGCGCGAAGGAGGCGTGCTCTGATGGCTAAAGCCAAATTGATGGACTTCGACAAAGCCCTGGAGCTGTACGAACCGGTGCTCGGTTTCGAAGTGCACGTCGAGCTCAATACCAAGACCAAAATGTTCTCTGGCGCTGCGAACCCGGCTCATTCCGACAATCACGACGCGGCGCCCAACACTCTGGTCGCCCCCGTGGATATGGGGTTGCCCGGCTCGATGCCGACGGTTAATGCCGAGGCAGTCAAGTACTCGATCAGCTTGGGCCTCGCCCTTGGATGTTCGATCGCTCCCTCGAGTCGTTTTGCTCGCAAGAACTATTTCTATCCTGATCTGGGCAAGAACTATCAGATCTCGCAATACGATGAGCCGATCGCTTTCGAGGGCTCAGTAGATGTTGAGCTTGCTGACGGGACCGTAGTGACCGTGCCGATTGAGCGCGCCCACATGGAAGAAGATGCCGGAAAGCTCACCCACATGGGTGGTGCGACCGGACGCATCCAGGGGGCCGAGTACTCTCTCGTGGACTACAACCGTGCCGGCGTTCCGTTGGTCGAAATCGTCACCAAGCCCATCTTCGGCGCAGAGCACCGAGCACCCGAGATCGCTAAGGCGTACGTCGCGACGATCCGGGACATCGTGCTGTCACTGGGTATCTCGGAAGCGCGACTCGAACGCGGCAACTTGCGATGCGACGCCAATGTGTCGATCCGTCCGCGCGGGCAGGAGAAGCTCGGAACTCGCACCGAGACGAAGAATGTCAACTCAATGCGTTCTGTGGAACGTGCCGTGCGCTATGAGATTCAGCGTCAGGCAGCGATCCTCGCGGATGGCGGCACGATTACACAAGAAACACGACACTGGCACGAAGACACCGGCGCTACGTCGCCAGGTCGTCCGAAATCTGATGCTGATGACTACCGCTATTTCCCCGAGCCGGATCTGCTACCTGTCGCACCCTCACTCGAGTTGATCGACGAACTGCGAGGCGCGCTTCCTGAACCGCCGGCCGCGCGCCGACGCAGGCTCAAGACAGAGTGGGGCTTCACCGATCTCGAGTTCCAAGACGTGGCCAACGGTGGTTTGCTCGCCGAGATTGCCGAGACAGTGGCAGCCGGCGCGACCCCAGCGACAGCGCGAAAGTGGTGGACGGGTGAGCTTACTCGTCTCGCCAACGCTGCCGGTCGGGAAGCGTCTGAGTTGGCAACCCCCGCCGATGTCGCGGCACTGCAGTCGCTCGTGGATGCAGGCACGCTTACCGACAAATTGGCGCGCCAGGTGCTCGAGGGTGTTGTCGCAGGTGAAGGCACTCCGCAGGAGGTCGTCGACGCCCGCGGATTGGCTGTCGTCTCAGACGACACTGCGTTGTTAGCGGCCATCGATGAGGCTCTTGCTGCACAGCCTGATGTTCTGGCGAAGATTCGTGACGGCAAGGTTCAAGCAGCGGGTGCGATCATCGGCGCGGTGATGAAGGCGATGAAAGGCCAGGCGGATGCTGCTCGCGTGCGTGAGCTCATCATCGAGCGCTCCGCTCAGTAGTCAGCTTTTGCGTGACGCGTCGACATGAATGTCGACGCCTCACGAGAGAATAGCGAGCATGGGACGTGGTGATGGCTCGGGTCGTGTTGTGTCGCCCAGCGGAGCAAACGACGCCGGAACGGGCATCCTGCACGTCGACATGGACGCCTTCTACGCCTCAGTCGAGCAGTTAGATGACCCATCTCTCATAGGCAAACCGATCATCATCGGCGCGCCCGAAGGGCGATCCGTGGTCTCCAGCGCTTCCTATGAGGCGCGAAAGTATGGGGTGCGGGCAGCAATGCCGGTTAGTGAAGCACTGCGGCTGTGTCCGAGCGCGATCGTCGTCGCCCCGCACTTCGACCGATACCGGGCGCTGTCGTCTCACGTGATGGCGATCTTTCGTGACGTCACGCCGCTGGTTGAACCTCTGTCGATCGACGAGGCGTTTCTCGATGTTCGAGGGGCGAGACGGCTGTGGGGGAGCCCCGGCGAGATTGCGATCGAGTTGAGAAGACGAGTTCGTGCCGAGACGGGACTGGTGTGCAGCATCGGTGTGGCCGCGACAAAACATGTCGCCAAGATGGCCTCGACGCTAAGCAAGCCCGATGGATTGCTCATCATCGCCGAAACAGACACCGCGGCGTTCTTGCAGGCTCGTTCGGTCCGCTCGCTGTGGGGAGTTGGTCCGAAGGCTGCCGAATCCCTCGCAGGGCGTGGCATCCACACGGTGCGAGACATTCTCGACACGCCAACGAGCGTGTTGGAGCGCACGCTCGGGCGTGCCATGGCGGAGCGCCTCTGGCACTTGGCTCGCGGGATTGACCCTCGCACTGTCGACACCACTCGCGTTGAGAAGAGCATCGGGCACGAAGAGACGTTTCACGATGACATCGCTGATCCCGTGGTCTTGCGCACGGAGTTGCGCCGACTGGCAGACCGTGTAGGTGCGCGCCTACGAGAGTCCGGATGGGAAGCGACGACAGTCGCTATCAAAGTGCGCTTCGCAGACTTCACCACGGTGTCGCGCTCCCGCTCTCTGGCCGAGCCCTCCGCAGTGGGGCAGAGGATTGGTGACGCCGCCCACGAACTTTTCGCGAGCATTTCGCGTCCGCTGCCGGTGCGCTTGCTGGGGGTGAGAGCGGAGCGACTCCAGTCCGCGGGTGCTTCACCATTGGCGCTCTGGGATGACGATGAGGAGTGGCGACGGGTAGAGGGCGCCGTCGATACGGCAAGTGCACGCTTCGGTCGAGGTGCCATCACGCGCGCAACCTTGCTCGGTGAAGCGCGTGGCGGCGGCACGCTGCCGTCGCATCCGCAATTGCCGAAGGCAAAATAGCCGATTTTGGCTGGGCAGTTGGCCCGCGTGAGGGTAGCGTAGCCTCATGCCCAACATCGCACTTGAACTCGGCAAGCAGTCCGCAACCTTCGGCGTGAGCAGCATCTATGGCGAGCAGCAGGACGTCGCCGGTGTGCGTATGATCCCGGTCGCCCTCACCTGGACTGGGTTCGGTGGGGGAGAGGACTCGTCGGGCAACGGCGGTGGCGGTGGCGGTGGCTACGCCGTCCCTATCGGTGCATACATTCGGCGCGGAGACGATCTGCGTTTCGAGCCCAACCTGGTGATGATCGCTGTAATCGCGATTCCTCTCATTCTTGTTGCAGGTCACTCGCTCACCCGTGTCATCCGAATCCTCAAGAAGTAGACCCGACGCACTAGCACGTTCCATTCAGCGGGCCGCTGAGCAGATCCTCGACGCTGTCGTTGCGGTCGACGCGAGCAACCCTGCGGTGTTGATCGATGGACGTAGCGGTGCCGGTAAATCCACTCTCGCAGAAGCACTCGTTGCACAGTGGCCTCGAGTGGGACGCGTGCAACTTGTCGCGCTTGATTCCATCTATCCAGGATGGGATGGACTTGCTGACGGGGTGGCGACAGCGACCGAGGAAGTTCTTCGTCCGCATGCTCGTGGGCTGATCGGCGTCTGGCAACGCTGGGACTGGGAGCGGTCGGAGCCCGCGGAAGCGCACGCGGTAGATCCGTCTCTTCCGCTCATTGTCGAGGGTTGCGGATTGCTCACTGAGAAATCGGCTTCGCTCGGGGACATTCGCGTCTGGATCGAGTCGCCGTTGCCATCACGTCGGGCGCGAGCTCTCGCGCGAGATGGCGAGCTCTACCGACCGCATTGGGAGCGATGGGCACGACAAGAAGCGGTCCATCTTGCCTTGGACGCCCCCGAATCGCTCGCCACACATGTGGTGCGGGTTCCATAGCGCGGGTGGCTATTTGGAGGTGAGATCAGTGGCTTCGTCTATGGCATCCACAATAAGGTGTAGCCGGTATCCCACCCAGTCGTAGATTCCGAATCGCGCGTCGTCTTCGTCGCGCGACTCATCGCTGTCGGCCACCCCCAGCCGGGTAGCGAGAACCAAACGAACGGCTGCGAGCGTGCGCAACCACGCGTCTGCTTCGGTCGCGTTAAGAGTCACGGCGACCGTCTCGCGCAACGCAGGGTCACCTGGCTGCGATGTGAGCGCGTCTGTCGCCACAGCACCTTCTAGCGAAGCCAGAACGATGGCGGCCTCGCTGCGCCGTCTGTCGAGCAGATCTACTTCGGTGAGCCCGCGAAACTCTCGCGCAGCATCCGGATCTTCGCGATACGCGTCCGGAACGAGACGAGCGATTGCGGGATCCTGTGGCGAATCGGGTTGCTCCGAGAGCAACTCGACAAACTGGGTAGTCAGCCCCGCAATATGGGCAGCTTCGATGCGTGCGAACTCGAGAACAATCTCCCTTGTCACTGCGGTGCCTGCCTCACAGTGGCCCACAGCCCGTAGTCATGCATGGCCTGGGCATGCAGCTCCATCTGCTCCCGCGCGCCTTCGGCAACTATCGCGTGACCATCGTTGTGGACGGCAAGCATCAGCTTCTCTGCCACAGGCTTGGGGTAGCCGAAGTATGTACGAAAGACGTGTGTCACATAGTTCATCAGATTCACGGGGTCATCCCACACCAGTGTCTGCCACACACGTTGCGGTTCTTGTGCAGAGAGAAGTTCGAGATCTTCAGTGACGTCGGGGGCTACTAGCGCGCTCACTATGCCCAGCCCAGCTCGTGCAGACGCGCGTCATCAATCCCATAGAAGTGCGCGATCTCATGCACAAGTGTCTTGTGCACTTCGTCGCGCAATTCGGTTTCGTTGTCGCAGACGGCCAGGTGCGCGTGTCGGTACACAATAATCCGATCGGGCAGTTCTCCGACTCCGTAAAGATCGCGCTCAGTCAGCGCCCACCCGTCGTACAAGCCCAAGAGATCAGCGCTACCATCCTCTGCGAGATCCTCAACGACGAAGATGATGTTGTCTAATCCATCGACCATATCGTCGGGCAGAAGATCCAACTCGTCAATTACTAGCTGCTCGAAAGTTGCTGCATCCATTTCCATCAGCAACTCCGATACTTGGGGTGAGTAACGGGGCTCGAACCCGCGACATCGGCCACCACAAGGCCGCGCTCTACCAACTGAGCTATACCCACCATGTTTCCCACCGGAATGGGCAACCGAAATATTCTCTCACATTCGAGAGGCGAATGATGACACTGCTGCAGCCGCGGCGGCTTTCGCGTCCTCGCTTGTCGGTCCGGGCTCTGCCACGAAGACGGCTTGTCGGTAGTACGCGAGCTCTCGAATCGACTCAAGGATGTCAGCGAGTGCCCGATGGCCGCCATCTTTCACCGGGGCGTGGATGTAGCTGCGCGGGTACCACCGCTGGGAGAGTTCTTTGATGCTTGATACATCGACGCTGCGATAATGCAACCAGCGGTCCACTCTGGGCATGTACTTGGCCAAGAACATGCGATCAGTGCCGATCGTATTTCCCGCAATCGGCGCCTTGCCCTCCGCGACAAATCGTTGCAGGTACTCGAGCACCTGAAACTCTGCGTCGCCGAGGCTCACACCGTCGGGGATCTCCTTGAGCAGTCCTGACTTCTCGTGCATTTTCGTAACGAAGTCATTCATGTTCTCGAGCGCTGACGCGTCGGGCTTGATGACAACTTGAAAGCCATCGTCGATCACGTTGAGATCGAAGTCGGTGACGACCACCGCTATCTCGACGAGTTCGTCAATCTCGGGGTCGAGCCCCGTCATCTCGCAGTCGATCCATACGAGTCGGTCGTTCTTTGAGCCTGCCGCCATGGCTCCAGCCTATTGGCGAACGCCGACAAAGCCGTTAACGATGACAAACGTGAGTTTTTTGCCCCCCCGGGAGGAATCGAACCCCCGACCTTGCGGGTAGAAACCGCTCGCTCTATCCCCTGAGCTACGGAGGGAAAGGTAACACTAGGTTACAGCGTTGCGACACGCTCCAACGAACTCTAGCGCCGCGAGCGAACCCGGCGTACCGTTCCAAGAAAGCGGTATTCGAAAGGAGTTCGATGATGAGCACCACCGACACACACCACGCTCTATGGATTGCATACGGCGCGTCAGGCGTTGCAGGGAGCATCCGCAAGGATGACAGCGGCTACACCGTCACGATTGCCGGCGCCGATGCAGTTACAGGCACATACGAGACGATGGAGATCGCTAAGAACGCGCTCCATGCGCATATGCCCCCGGGAAGCGACTGGCCGTCGTTCCGCGAGCACTAGGCGACGTGAGCGTTCGCTCGTGCGCAGAGTCTGCTGCATCCTCCCCAGCATGACCGGCATGTTTGTTGTTCCCACGACCGCGACCAAGCAGTCTTTGCCGCCTCGTTGCAGGGCACTCTGATCTGACCGCCGGCGCTTGACGGGCACGCGGCGCCGGCGGGCCCGCGGACCTTCCCGGGTGTGAAAGGAGCAGAGCATGCAAGACACCATCACGATCAGGGGCAACTTGGCCGCGGATCCGGAGCAAAGGCGTATCTCTACCGGCGACATAGTGACGAGCTTTCGCGTCGGTACGACCGCACGGCGCCGAGACAAAGCCACTGGTGAATGGACCGACGACGAGACCAACTGGTATCAGGTCTCAGCGTTTCGCACCCTGGGCGAGCATGTGTTCGCTTCGTTGCGCAAAGGACATCCGGTCATCGTGAGCGGTCGCTTTCGGCTTCGAACGTGGGAGTCGTCGGCGGGAAAAGGCATGTCTGCCGATATTGAAGCGGATGCTGTCGGTCATGATCTGCGCTGGGGGAGCACCGTGTACACCCGCGCGCCGCGCGATGATGCGGGAGCCGACCAGCCCAGTGGTGACGCATGGGCGGCAGACGGGTCTGCAGGCTCGGACTGGCCGACCGCGCTCCCGGGCGCGGCGACCTCGATAGACGATCAGCCAGCATCGGCATCAGAACAGCAGGCTATTCACGCGCCGGTCTGACTCACAGGGGGTGCTCGGGATGTCTGCCCTTAGAATCGCTGGGTGCATCGACGTCCCGAGCGACCCGTGTTTGCCTTGTCCGCTACGACTGCCTTGTCCGCTACGACTGCCTTGCCCGCTACCACCCGTGGCCGGTGGTCTGGCGCCGTGGGCATGGTTTTGCTTGCCTGCGCCTTGGCTGGTTGCGCTCCGGCTGAGCCGGTCGAAACTCCTACCCCCAGCGCGAGCGTCACAGCGACCTCGGCGGCTACGCCGACGCCTACCGCAACCGTCCCCGCGTTCGATGCGGACGGAACGGCGGAGCAAAATCTGGAAGTGTTCGCACAGATAGTCGACGAGGTGTGGGCATCAGCCGACAATGCGTCGGGGCGTGCGTATGTTGACGCGCTCGTTGCAGTCGGCTTCGACCAAGCCGACATGGAAGTGACGGAGGACTATTCGACAGTTGGCAACGCTGCCGAGAGCATCCAGTTCTCCGTGAAGTGGGGCGAGCAGTGCCTCGTTGGGCAGGTAGGCCCCGCCACCGGAGATCCGGTCGCCGTAGTTCTGCCTGGCCTCGACGAGGGCACGTGTCTGGTCGGCAATACTCGGGTCATCGACTGGTAGCGCGAACTCCGTAGAAGGCGGGCATGCCTCGCGCCCGGTAGGCTGAGACGCTGACATCGCTAGCGCAAGGAGAGCAGAAACCGTATGGCTGAATACATCTACTCCATGGTCCGTGCCCGCAAAGCTGTGGGAGAGAAGCTGATCCTCGATGATGTCACCATGGCATTCTTGCCTGGTGCGAAGATCGGCATGGTCGGACCCAACGGCGCCGGTAAGTCGACCATCCTCAAGATCATGGCCGGCATGGATACCCCATCTAACGGTGAAGCGAAGCTGAGTCCCGGATTCACCGTCGGAATCCTCATGCAGGAGCCGGAATTGGATGAATCCAAAACGGTATTGGAGAACATCCAAGACGGCATCGCTATCAAGGCGAAGCTCAATCGTTTCAACGAGATCTCAGCCCTGATGGCGGACCCTGATGCAGACTTCGACGCTCTCTTGGCAGAGATGGGCACCCTGCAAGAAGAGATCGATGCGGCCGATGCTTGGGACCTCGACTCGCAGCTTGAGCAGGCTATGGATGCGCTTCGCACGCCTCCGGGCGACGCAGCCATCGCGCCGCTTTCGGGCGGTGAGAAGCGGCGCGTCGCGCTCACTAAGCTTCTGCTGCAAAAGCCCGATCTGCTTCTTCTTGACGAGCCCACCAACCACCTCGATGCCGAAAGTGTGCTGTGGCTTGAGCAACATCTGCAAAAGTACCCTGGCGCGGTGATCGCGATCACACACGACCGGTACTTCCTGGACAACGTCGCAGAATGGATTGCCGAAGTCGACCGGGGTCGTTTGATCGGCTATGAGGGCAACTACTCGACTTACCTCGAGAAAAAGTCGGAGCGATTGGCCGTACAGGGCAAGAAGGACGCCAAACTCGCCAAGCGACTGGCTGAAGAGCTCGACTGGGTGCGCTCAAACTCGAAGGGACGCCAGGCGAAGTCCAAGGCGCGACTGGCCCGCTACGAAGAGATGGCTTCCGAAGCTGACCGCACGCGCAAACTCGACTTCGATGAGATCTCCATCCCGCCCGGCCCACGTTTGGGCGGCGTCGTGATTGAGGCGAAGAACTTGGAGAAGGGGTTCGATGACCGTTCGCTCATGAGCGGGCTCAGCTTCAGCCTGCCGCCGAACGGAATCGTTGGAGTGATCGGGCCGAACGGTGTCGGTAAGACGACCCTGTTCAAGACAATCGTCGGGCTGGAGCCGCTCGACGGCGGCGTTCTCAAGATCGGCGAGACGGTCAAGATCAGCTATGTGGATCAGTCTCGATCGAACATTGACCCGAACAAGTCGTTGTGGGAGGTCGTGTCCGACGGGCTCGACATCATCACCATCGGCAAAACCGAAATACCTTCGCGCGCCTACGTGTCGAAGTTTGGGTTCAAGGGTCCCGATCAGCAGAAGAAGGCAGGGGTGCTCTCTGGTGGTGAGCGCAACCGTCTCAACCTTGCACTGACTCTGAAAGAGGGCGGCAACTTGCTGCTTCTCGATGAGCCCACAAACGACCTCGACGTCGAGACACTTCAGTCACTTGAGAACGCGCTTCTGGAGTTCCCCGGTTGCGCGGTGGTCATTACACACGATCGCTGGTTCCTCGACCGCATCGCGACCCATATCCTTGCGTACGAAGGCACCGACGAGCATCCTGATCACTGGCACTGGTTTGAAGGAAACTTCGAAGCCTACGAAGAGAACAAGATTGTGCGCCTTGGCGCGGAAGCGGCCTCGCCGCACCGTTCCACGTATCGCAAGTTGACGCGTGACTGACAACATCAGCACGGAGGCGGCGGCAACTGGCCGTCGCCTCCATATCCCGATCCATCTGCGGTGGGGAGATCTCGACGCGTTCAATCACGTCAACAACACTTCGATGCTGAAACTGCTCGAAGAAGCCCGAGTGCGAGCATTCTGGGCGCCGCTGGAAGGTGAACAGGCTCCAGAGACAGCGGTGCTCGATTCGAGCCTGCAATCGGGTGTGCTGACGCTGATCGCGCGCCAAGAAATCGAGTACCTGGCGCCGGTGCCATATCAACGCGATCCACTTGATGTGCAGATGTGGTTCGGAAAAGTGGGCGGGTCAAGTGTCCACGTCAACTACGAGGTGTGCAGCCCACGTGCGCACTCGGGGGAGCGCAAACAACTCGTCTATGCTCGTGCCACCTCGGTCATCGTGAAAGTCGACGCGGCGAGCGGACGGCCTTCACGGCTAAGCGCGATCGAGCGGGCCGTTTGGAGTCCGTACCTGGGCGAGAGCATCGTATTCGCGCATCGCTCGTGAGCCGTCGCTAAGCACCTGACGGAACCCGCACCATCACTTCTTGGGCGACGCTTGCCAGCAACGCTCCTTCGCGCGAGTAGATTCGACCGGTGGCAAGCCCACGTCCGCCGCGCGCGCTCGGTGACTCCTGCACATACAACATCCACTCATCGACCCGTCCCGGACGGTGCCACCACATCGCATGGTCAAGGCTCGCTACCTTTAGTCCTCGCGTAGACCAGGCGATGCCGTGGCCACGAAGAATCGGCTCCTGAATTGTCATATCGCTGAGGTACGCGAGGATCGCCTGATGTAACGCGGGGTCGTCGGGCAGACGCTTCTTGATCCGCATCCACACGGCTTGACTTGGCTTGTGCTCATCGTCGACCGTCAAATAGATCGGGGCGGCAACATGACGCAGCTCTACGGGGCGGTCCATAAACAGCCGTTTGGGGAGCGGGTGCGACGCTGCAATCGCTGACTCCACATCCGCCAGATTTTCGGGCTCGTCTATTCCCGTCGGCATCGCGAGCTGGTGCTCTACTCCCCGGTCTTCTTCTTGGAACGATGCGATCATCGAGAAGATGGGTACGCCATCCTGGTAGGCCTGAGTGCGTCGTGTGGAGAACGAGCGACCGTCGTGAATGCGGTCGACCGAAAAAGTGATGCCGCTGGCTGAATCGCCCGGCCGCAGAAAATAGCCGTGCATGGAGTGCACCGCCCTCCCATCGGTGATCGTGCGGCCCGCGGCAACGACGGATTGAGCGAGGACTTGTCCGCCATAGACACGCCCGAGAGGCATTCGTTGAGAAGAACCGGTGTAGATGTCTTCGCGCGTGCGCGCTTCGGAGCCTGACAGATCGAGAACACCCATCAGCGATCCCACCGGATCCGGGTCAGGTACGAAATCGTCAGGAGCGCTGGGGGCGGCCTTTGACACGAAAAACTCCATCTCGCTGGTTCTTCACGTGCAACGGGGCACGCACGTTCCCTTGATACTTTAGGCGGATGCCCCAGCGCTTGATATTTACCGAAGCCGATGCCGCGGCCGATGCCATGACCTTTGTGGGCCGCACTAGCCCTCTCGGCGATGGCGCGGTGCGCCTGCGTGCCTCCGACGGAGTCCTGGTCATGACCTCGGCACCGCTGGCTCCACGTGGGCTGTTGGACGCCACCCCGACCGTTCTGGCAATGAGAGTGCTGACGGTCGATCCTGAGCTTGTGTGCGATGTCACAGTTTCAGCATCCTCTCTTCAGCGTGCTCACGACGACGAGACGTCGCTAGAGCTGCCAGAGACGGCTGTGTCGGAGCCGTGGGCGGGCGTTACACCACCAAGAACGGGATGGGTTACAGCCGATGACATTCCTGCCGCCACGTTGGCCGCACGTGCGCAGTGGGGAATCACGACGGTGGCACAGTCGCTTCCTGCCAACCCGGGCGAGGATGTTGTGCGTTCCGTGCGCGCGGCGGTCTGGGGCGCGGCTGACAATGAGTTGAACGGCCTACCGCTCGGCGCCGCTTTCGCCGCTTTCGCTCTCGGATTCATCGCGGGTGAGGAACAGGCCCGGGTACGAACTGCGGCGTCGTGGACGCGCATCACCCTAGACCGCGGTCACGTGTTGATCCGCAGACCCGGCCGAATGGGACTTACCGAAGTGCGTGCAACGGGCAAGGCATAGTCGCCCTCAGACGGCAGCAGCCATCGCACGGCCAGCGGTGCGTCCAGAGAACAGACATCCCCCGACAAACGTGCCTTCGAGCGCGCGATAGCCGTGCATCCCGCCCCCTCCGAAGCCGCTTGACTCTCCGGCGGCGTACAGACCCGGGATAGGTTCGCCGCGCGCGCCCAACGCGCGTGATTCCAGATCTGTTTCGATGCCACCGAGTGACTTTCTTGTCAGCACGTGCAGCTTCACGGCGATCAAGGGACCGGCTGAAGGATCGGTGATTCGATGCGGAGGGGCAGTGCGGATGAGTCTGTCACCGCGGTAAGAGCGAGCAGCACGGAGCATCGCGATCTGCGAGTCTTTCGTGAAGTCGTTCTCCATTTCGCGGTCACGAGCCTCAACCTCGGCTCGCACGGTTGCTGCATTCAACGCCTCGCCCCCTGGAAGCGCCTTCATGCCGCTAATCAACTCGTCGAGGGTGTCACGCACGACGAAGTCGGCGCCGTTATCCATAAACGCTTGCACCGGACCCGCGGCGCCCTTGCCGAGCCTCGATTTGATCAGGAGCGAGATGTCTTTGCCGGTGAGGTCAGGGTTCTGCTCGCTGCCTGAGAGCGTGAATTCCTTCTCGATGATCTTCTTTGAAAGCACGAACCAGGAATGATCATGACCAGTGGCGCGCAGATGTGCGAGTGTACCGAGCGTGTCGAAGCCAGGAAATAGCGGCACCGGCAGTCGCTTGCCAGTGGCATCCAGCCATAGCGACGAAGGTCCGGGAAGAATGCGGATGCCGTGCTGGGGCCACACGGGATCGAAGTTCTCGATTCCTTCGACGTAGTGCCACATACGATCGCCATTGATGAGATTTGCGCCCGCGTTCTCAGAGGTCGCCAGCATCGAACCATCGACGTAGGCAGGTACGCCGGTGATCATCTTTTCGGGCGGACTCCCAAGACGTGAGGGCCAGTGGTTGCGGACAAGCTCATGGTTGCCGCCGATACCACCGGCCGAGACGACTGTCGCTGCCGCGGAGATCGTGAAAGCACCGACTGCGTCGCGCGACGAGGCGAAGCCACGCGCTGCGCCTGATGGCGCCAGCACTTCTCCTGCTGCCCCGACAACGGTGCCATTGGTGACCGTGAGTGAGCTGACCCGATGGCGGGGGAGAACAGTGACTCTTCCCTGCGCCTCTCCCGTTTCGATGGCCGCGCGAAACGGGGCTAGCAAACCCGGGCCGGTGCCCCAGGTGATGTGAAACCGTGGCACTGAGTTGCCGGGCCCGAGGGCGGTGTACCCGCCACGCTCTGCCCACCCGACGACGGGAAAGAATCGGACGCCCTTTTCCCGCAGCCACGATCGCTTTTCCGTGTGCGCGAATTGTAGATATGCCTCTGCCCACCGCTTTGGCCAGGCATCTTCGTTGCGATCAAAGCCCGCGGTGGCAAACCAGTCCTGGTGTGCGAGCTCGAGAGAATCCTTAATGCCCATTCGGCGTTGCTCCGGCGAGTCGACAAAGAAGAGCCCGCCGAATGACCACCAGGCCTGGCCTCCCAGGTTCGTGCGTGGTTCCTGGTCGACGATGATGACTCGCTTGCCAGCCTCGAGCGCTTCACTCGCGGCAACGAGCCCGGCGAGCCCCCAGCCGATCACGAGAATGTCGGCGGTGTGCGAAGTGGTCGGCATATCGACTCCAATGTCGAGGTGAGTGAGGCAGGTGGAGCTAAGAGGGCGCGCCGTCGTGCGGCGACTCAGCGATCAAGGGAATGGACGCAGCACCGCGCCCGTCGGTATCGGGGCCGATGCCAGTCGGCTCGAACGTATTGACCATCGCGAAGGCGGCGCGATGTAGATAGTCCCAGAGTGTGGCTTCGTGCAGCGGGGACAGTTCGAGCTCGTCCACGGCTACACGCATGTGGTGTAGCCAGCGGTCGCGTGCATCAGGATTCACATGGAAACCGTGATGGCGCATCCGCAGTCGAGGGTGGCCTCGTTGCTCGCTGTACGTGCTCGGACCGCCCCAGTACTGTTCGAGAAACATCGTCAGGCGGTGTGCTGCCGGGCCGAGGTCGTCCTCCGGATACATCGGGCGCAGCACCTCGTCTGCGGCAATACCGCGGTAGAAGCTGTCGACGAGACGCACGAAGGTGTCGTGTCCGCCGATTTCGACGTAGAAGGAACGCATCGGTTCCGCGTCGGATGTCATGATTCGTCCTTCGAACTCGCGTTATTGTCGCTATCGACCGCGGACTCTGGTGTGGGCTTTGCGGTGCGTTTCGGTTTCCATACTGGCTTGGACGAAGCGGGCACCGCGACCGGTTGGGGTTTTGTCTTTGGCGGGTTCGCGCCGCGCACGCGTTGCGCACCGTCGATTCCCGTTGGCATCACCGTGGTCATACCCGGCAGCGTGAGGCCGAGTTCATCGGCCGCGGTCTTCAATCTCCGCCGCAGTTCGCTCGCCACATCGTCCTTCGCATGCGCACGAGTCTTCATCACCAGCCTAATGATCAGCGCGTCGCCCGTCACGGACTCAAGGCCCCAGATTTCGGGCTGTTCGATGATCCGCGTGCGCCATTTGGGCTCGTGTGCGAGTTCTATTGCGGCGTCGAGCAGTGCACTCTCCGCAGCATCCATGTCTGCATTAACGGGGAGGCCAAGATCAACGATCACGCGCGACCAGCCCTGAGACAGGTTACCGATGCGTGTGATCTCACCGTTGCGCACGTACCAGAGAGTGCCGTTGACGTCCCGCACGTGAGTCACGCGCACGCTGACGGATTCGACAATGCCCGACGCGAGCCCGAGGTCGACAACATCACCGATGCCGATCTGGTCTTCCGCAACGATGAACATGCCGTTCAAGACGTCTTTGACGATGTTCTGGGCTCCGAAGCCTAGGCCAGCACCGATCGCCGCAGACAGCAACGTGAGAGAGGTGAGGGCGTTTGGCGCGAGCACTCCGACAATGAGCAGCAGCGAGATGATCAGGATCGCCACGTTGCCGATGTTCACCAGAATCGATCCGAGCGTGCGGGTGCGCTGAACCAATCGCACCGAAGCAAGGGGTGAGCGTTCGAGAGCTTGGGTGTCTTCTACTCGAGCCTTAGTCTTCGCTCCATTGACGATCCTGGCTACGACGCGACGAATGATCACACGGAGTATCCACGAGAGCAGAAACGCGCCGAGCACGATCAGTGCGACGCTTGCAAGCTTGACGCCGAGTTCGGTGAAGAACGCACCCATATTTGGCCAGAACGCTGACCAGAACAGCGGGTCAGTGACGTCGCTGGTGTCTGTCGAATAGAGGGTGCTCATCGTCATGATCCTAATGACGGATGCCTCGGCCGTACCTGTGTACGAGCCGAGGCATCCGTATGAGTTCTACTGTGCGTCGCGAGCCTGCACGCTGAGTGCGCGTTCAACGCCCGCGAGGTTCTCTGCCACGAGTCTGCGCAAGGCCGCGGGAGCATCGCTGTTGGCCATCAGCCACTCGCGGGTTGCGTCGCGCAATTCTGTGCTCGCGAGTGCAGCAGGATAGAGCCCGGCAACCAGGTACTCGGCGATCTTGTAGGTGCGCGACGACCACATCGGCAGCAACATCTCGAAGTATGGCTCGATGAATGCTGGCAGCACCTCGATGCTCGAGGGATTGGTGAGCCCGATCGTGATCACTCGGACGATCGTGTTTGGTAGATCGGCGTTGTCGACGAGCGAGGCCCATGCGGCCCGCTTCGCTTCAATAGTGGGGATGCTTGCTCGAGCCTGAGCGGCGAAATCTGCGCCCTTTGCGGTGTTGTCTGCGGCGAGGGCAGCATCGATCTCTTCTGCTGTCACTTTTCCACCGGCCGCCAGCGAGACCAGCAGTTGCCACGACAGGTCCGTATCGATCTCCAGGCCGTCAAGCACAATCTCGCCGTTGCGAATGTCAGCGATAGTGGCCAACTGCGCCCCAGTGGAGGCAGCACTCGCGAATGACGTGACGAACTGCAACTGGCTGTCGCTGCCAGCATCGGCGGCTTGCGCGAGCGCCCACAGCGATGACGCGACCTTCTCGCGGGTCGCGGCTCGCTTCTCACGGGCGACGTACGAGTTGGCCGCCAGCTGCAGCTGTCCGACCGTGGTGCGCACTGTCGTCGATTCGGTTTCAGAGCCGATGTTGCCCAGAACGAGGTCGATGTAATCGCTGGCTGAAGCCTCAGCGTCGCGGGTCTGATCCCACGCAGCGCCCCATACGAGCGATCGAGCCAGCGGGTCGCTGATTTTGGCGAGATGGTTGATGGCCGTCTCGAGTGAACGGTCATCGAGACGGATCTTCGCGTAGGCGAGGTCTTCGTCGTTCAGCAACACGAGATCGGGGCGAACCTGCCCCTTCAGCTCGGGCACCTCGGTGAGGTCGCCGTCGACGTCGAGCTCGACGTGATGCACCCGAACGAGCGCACCGTCGGTAAGGCTATAGAAGCCAACCCCCAATCGGTGCGGGCGAATGGTCGGGTAGTCAGCGGGAGCCGTCTGCACGATGGCGAACCGAGTGATCACGCCGTCGGAATCTGTCACGATCTCGGGGGAGAGCGTGTTCACGCCAGCGGTCTCGAGCCACTTCTTCGACCACGAGGTGAGCTCACGGCCGCTCGTCGCTTCGAGCTCGACTAACAGATCAGACATCTCGGTGTTGGACCACTCGTTCTTCTTGAAATAGGCCGCGACACCGGCAAAGAACTGTTCGATGCCCACCCAAGCCGCGAGCTGTTTGAGTACCGATCCGCCCTTGGCATAGGTGATGCCATCAAAATTGACTTGCACGTCTTCGAGGTCGGTGATCTCTGCAATCACCGGGTGGGTCGAAGGTAGCTGATCTTGACGGTACGCCCAGGTCTTCTCCATGGCGTTGAATGTGGTCCATGCTTCGGTCCACTCTGTGGCCTCAGCGGTGGCGATCGTTGACGCCCATTCTGCGAAGGATTCGTTCAGCCAGAGTCCGTTCCACCACTTCATGGTGACGAGATCTCCGAACCACATGTGGGCGAGCTCGTGAAGGATGGTGACGACTCGTCGTTCCTTTACGGCATCAGTGACCTTGCTGCGGAAAACGTAGGTCTCGGTGAACGTGACCGCGCCGGCGTTCTCCATCGCACCCGCGTTGAACTCGGGGACGAAGAGCTGGTCGTACTTCTCGAACGGGTAGGGGTAATCAAACTTGGCTTCGTAGTACTCGAAACCCTGACGCGTCTTTTCGAAGATGTACTCAGCGTCGAGGTGCTGCCACAAGCTCTTGCGCGCGAACACACCAAGGGGGATCACTCGGCCTGATGCGCTGGTCAGTTCCGAGAAGGTGGACTCGTAGGGTCCAGCGACAAGCGCTGTTATGTATGACGAGATGCGAGGAGTGGGGGCGAAGGACCATGTCGCGTTCCCATCGCCGAGGGGTGCTGGCTTAGGGGTGGGGGAGTTGGATACTACCTGCCACTGTTCAGGCGCAGTCACACTGAACTGGAAGGTCGCCTTCAGATCAGGTTGCTCGAAAGCAGCGAAGACACGCCGCGAGTCGGGAACCTCGAACTGCGTGTAGAGATACACCTCGCCGTCGACCGGATCGACGAAACGGTGGAGTCCTTCACCGGTGTTGGTGTAGACGCAGGAAGCGTCGACGACAAGTTCGTTGTGCTCGGCGAGGTTCTCCAAGGCGATTCGTGAATCGGCGAAGGCCGATGCGGCGTCGATCGCGACGCCGTTGAGAACGATCTCGTGCACATCGCGAGCGATCAGATCGATGAAGGTTGAAGCCCCTGCAGTGGCGGTGAATCGCACGACGGTCCGCGATCCGAAGACCTGGGCACCCTTCGTTAGGTCGAGTGCAATCTCATACGACTCGGTCGAAAGGATCGCTCGGCGCTCTTGCGCCTCGATGCGGGTAAGGTTTTCTCCTGGCACTGAAATGCTCCCGTGGGTGTGGGTGGGATGCCGCGATGAGGCGCTGCTGGCGCCGACGGCAACCGTACAAGCCTACGTGAAACCTTGAGCGCGGTCCGCTGCTCGGTGCGGGGTGTCAGGATGGTCTGGTGACTTCGCATCAGCAACACGAATCAGCGTCAACATCAACTCGTGCCACGACCGTGCCCTATGCGTCTGTTGAGGCCTCAATTGGGCCCGCTCATGTTGAGGTACCGGTTGCCTACGACGGCATTCTGCTCGCTGGCTTCGGCGGGCCCGAGGGACAGGAAGATGTGATCCCGTTTCTGCGGAATGTCACGCGGGGTCGCGGTATTCCCGATGAGCGACTCGAAGAAGTTGCCCATCACTATCGCCACTTTGGCGGCATCAGCCCCATCAATGCTCAAAACCGCGCTCTGAAGACCGCGCTAGAAGCTGAGCTCAAGCGTCGCGCTATTGACCTGCCGGTGTATTGGGGCAATCGCAACTGGTCGCCTTACCTTCAAGATGCGGTCAGAGAAGCCGATGTCGCCGGCGATAGAAAGCTGCTCGCGCTTGCGACCAGCGCATACTCTTCATTCTCGAGTTGTCGTCAGTACCGGGAGGACTTTGCCCGGGTGCTCGATGAGACCGGGCTGGCGTCCACCATGACGATCGACAAAGTGCGTCAGTTCTTCGATCACCCCGGATTCGTGCAGCCTTTCATTGACGGTGTGCGAGACGCGGTGGCCTCATTCGTCAACGACGACATCGACCCGGCAGCGATTCGTGTGCTGTTCTCGACTCACAGCATTCCCACGGCAGACGCAGATCGCTCCGGCCCACGCGACATCGACTTCGGTGAGGGCGGCGCCTATGCCGCACAGCACCTCGCGGTGGCTGAGAGCGTGATGGCTGCAGTCAGAGCCGACCTGCCCGCAGCGGCTGATGTCGGTTGGGAGCTCGTGTACCAGTCACGCTCAGGTCCGCCCTCGCAGCCGTGGTTGGAGCCGGACGTCAACGACGTGATCGCGGAACTCCCGGGCAGCGGCATCGAAGCTGTAGCCATCGTTCCGCTCGGCTTCATGAGCGATCATATGGAGGTGCTTTGGGACCTCGACACTGAGGCTACCGATGCTGCCAGTGAAGCTGGGCTGAAGTCCGTGCGAACACCCACGCCCGGCATCGACCCGGTATTCGTCAGCGGTCTCGTTGACCTCGTGGTGGAACGTCTGAACGGAACTCCCGGCAGCGATCGGCCGCACGCCACAGATCTCGGTCCATGGTTCGATGTGTGTCGCCCGGCGTGCTGTGAGAACGTTCGTGCCGGGTTCAAGCCTGCTGCCGCGGGGATTGCTCCCTGACACCGCACTGATCTACTTCCCTTTCACAATCTCTAGGATTAAGCCCATGCGCATTCACCTCGCGACCGATCATGCCGGCCTCGAATTCTCTACCCAACTTCAGCACCACCTCGCGGCTGGCGGCCACGAGGTCGTGGATCATGGTCCCGTTGAGTACGACCCTCTCGATGACTACCCGTCATTCTGCATCAGGGCGGCCCAGGCAGTAGTCACTGATCAGAACGCAGGCGTCGAGTCATTGGGAGTGGTGTTTGGCGGCTCGGGCAATGGCGAGCAGATGGCGGCCAACAAAGTGCGAGGAATTCGCGCCGCGCTGGTGTGGAGCCTCGCTACCGCTGAGCTTGCGCGCGAGCACAATGACGCCAACGTGATCGCGATCGGCGCTCGCCAGCACACGTTCGAACAGGTTGCACAGTTCATTGACCGCTTCGTCAACACGCTGTTCTCTGGCGACGAGCGCCACGCGCGCCGCATCGCGCAGCTTGCCGCATTCGAAACCGATGGTTCGTTGCAGCCGGATCCTCGCGAACCGGACTTCTTCGACCCCGAAGCAGGCTGAGCCCATATGCCCGAGGGGCACTCCGTACACCGCATCGCCCGTCAGTTCGATCGCAATTTTGTTGGTCAGAGACTCAACGCGTCGAGCCCGCAAGGTCGATTCGCTGAGGGCGCCGCCATGATCGACGGCTGCACAGCGACATCCGTGCGTGCCGTGGGAAAGCAGATGTTCCTAGAGTTCGATGAGTCGTTCTGGCTCCGAGTTCATCTGGGAATGTACGGCGCGTGGGACTTTGCCGGCGAGATTCTTACCGATCCGACGATCGCAGCTGCGAACGGCCGCATGGGGCAGACCAACCAGCGGGGCACGGGCGTTGCTGAACCGATCATGGATGCTACGGGTGAAAACTCCCTGTCTTCCATAGGTGCGCCTCGGCGCGCGCGCGTTCGCGTGCGTATGTCAGAGCAGACGAGGGGTCTTGCGGGCGAAGATGGCGAGGAGTGGCCGCCACCACCTGTCGGGCAGGTGCGGCTTCGTCTATTGACAGATCGCACCTGTGCCGATCTTCGCGGCCCTACTGCCTGCGCTATCCAGACGCCGGATGAGGTCGCCGCGGTGATCGACAAGCTCGGGCCTGATCCGCTCGTCGGTGATGTCTCCGACGGCGAAGAGCGCTTCACTGAGGTGGTGTTGCGCAAGCCCACCCCCATCGGCCTGCTGCTAATGGATCAGTCCGTGGTCAGCGGCATCGGCAATGTGTACCGCGCCGAGCTGCTGTTTCGCGCGCAACAGAACCCACATACCCCCGGCCGAGAGGTGCGCGAGAACGTGGTGCGAGGGCTCTGGCGCGATTGGGTGCGGATGCTTGCTATCGGCGTCGAGACCGGCCAGATGATGACCATGGACGACCTGGATTCCGAAGCGTATCGCCGTGCCATGGCGAGCAGAGATGACAGACACTGGGTCTATCACCGTGCCGGGTTGCCTTGTCGGGTGTGCGCAACAGCGATCGTGGTGGAACAAGCCGCGGGACGCAAGCTCTACTGGTGCCCGCGCTGCCAAGCCTGACGCAAACCCTAGGCTGGGCACATGCGACAAAACCCGAGCTTTGTGCCATGCGTCGCCGCTGGACCATACGCTGACCCGCGTGTCACAGATGAAGTGAAACGCGACCTCGAAACGCGAAAGAGTGCACGATGAGCCTGGGTAACAGCGAGCGCGTGTCCGTTGTCGCGAACGCGCGACTGAGCGGCGCAGAACGAGTCGACCCATTCGGCAGTGACGTGGTTGACGTTCACATTGCGAACGGGCTCGTTGTCGATATCTCATCGGCTGGCGCCATAGCTCACACTGGTCGGGTGCTCGACGCTCAGGGCGCGTGGTTGATTCCTGGCCTATGGGACCATCATGTTCATGTCATGCAATGGGCGCTCGAATCCACACGTCAGGCTCTAGGACATGCCACGTCGGCGGCGCACGCGGCGCACATCATGAGCACTGCGCCCATTCGAGAGGATGGCCGACGTGTCGGCAGCGGCTTTCGCGACGCCTTCTGGCCGGACGAACCTACCCTCGAGATGCTCGACGCTGTCACAGGAATGGTGCCGACCTACCTCATCAATGCCGACGTGCACAGTGTGTGGCTCAATTGGGCAGCGTTGCGCCGCGAGGGCTTCGAGCCAGATGCATCAGGAATGCTGCGCGAAGAGCCCGCTTTCGAGATATCGCGGAGACTGAACGCTGTGCCCGCCGACGTGAGCGATCCGCTCGTGTCGCGAATGGCGGCGGAAGCAGCGTCCAAGGGTATTGTCGGCCTCGTCGATCTCGATATGGCGTGGAACGAAGAAGCGTGGGCACGGCGGATGGCGAGCGGCTTCGACACCCTGCGCGTGGAGTTTGGAATCTATCCGCACGACCTCGATCGCGCTATCTCCGAGGGACTGCAGACAGGCGACGATGCGCGAGGATCGAACTCTCATCTCGCGCGGGTGGGCCCGATGAAGGTCATTACAGACGGCTCGCTCGGCACGCGCACTGCGGCATGTTCGCATGCGTACCCGGATGATGCAGACAATCATGGTCTGCTCACTATCGACCCGGCGACGCTCGTGGATCTGATGACTCGGGCGACAGTCTCGGGCCTCGCCTGCGCTATTCATGCCATCGGCGACGTTGCCAACTCTCACGCCCTTGACGCATTCGCGACCACCGGCGCGTGGGGAACGATCGAACATGCGCAGTTGGTCTCCCACGCGGACATTCCGCGCTTTGCTCGGCTGGGGGTCGGCGCGAGCGTGCAACCCGAGCACGCTATTGACGACCGTGATCTGGCCGACACGATCTGGCAGACGCAAACGGCGCAGCCATACCCGCTGCGCGCGCTGGTCGATGGCGGTGTTAATCTGCTCTTTGGCTCGGATGCGCCTGTCTCACCGTTGGATCCGTGGGCGGGTATTGCTGCCGCGGTCTTCCGTACTCGAGATGGCCGCCCTGCGTGGCAGGATCATCAGCGGGTAGACGTGAAGGCGGCTCTGGGAGCTTCTACCCACGGTGGCTCTGCCAGCGTTGCCCGGATTGAACCGGGCGCGGTTGCCGATCTCGTGCTGTGTGCACAGAACCCGTTGACTGCAGATGAGAGCGGGCTGCGGTCGATGGATGTGCTCGCGACCATGCTCGAGGGTGGGCTCACTCATCTCGGCTAGAGAGCCCGGACGACCAAGCACAACGGCCTTCAACTCGTGAGTTGAAGGCCGTCGTGCTTTTGTGGTTATGCCGCGACGTGCGCGAAGAGGAACCAGCGGTCCTTCTCGAGGGACTGCATGATGCCGATAGCAACGTCCTGGCTCGTCAGATCGAACTCGTCCAGACCGTCGACGGCTGCCTTCACGTCGGCGATCACTGCGTCCATATCGGAGATGACCGAGCGAACTGTGTCATCCCACTGTGCGAACCCCGCTGCGACGGCGGTCTTGGCAGCTTTGTCGGCAACCGTGGAAACACGTGCGTCTACGGGCAGTCCGAGAGCGACGATTCGCTCGGCAGCGGTATCCGCGCCGTTCTGCGCGTTGGTGACGATCGTGTCAAGAAGCTCGTGGATTGCAATGAAGTTCGCGCCGCGAACATTCCAGTGCGCTTGCTTGCCGTTTACGGCAAGGGACTGCAGGCCAATGACGACGGGGGTCAAGAATTGGGCTGCTGCGGCCGCGGCGTTCGGGTCTGCGGCTGTGGCTGCGGTAGTTTGCGTCTTGCTCATGTTGAGCGCCTCCATCTCAGATCAAATTGCCCCGGTTGGGGCGGATCTGTCTCGTCTTGTGTAACGCTACTCAGCCTTGGAAATTCCGCAAGCAAGACAAGGCTCGGCTAACCAAAACGAGCTGCATCGTTAGTCGCTACCTGGGATGGCTGCACCAACGACTAACGTCGAGGCGTGCCTTCTGCTGATCACGAGCTTCGCTCTTCGCGCGCGGTGTCAACCTCACCCGAACACCAAGCGGTGACGACCTTCTTGCCCCATGTGCAGGGCCTTCGTGCGATCGCTGTGCTCTGCGTCGTGCTTTACCACTTTTGGCCTGGTCGCCTCACCGGTGGTTACGTCGGCGTTGATATCTTCTTCGTCATCTCGGGGTTTTTAATCACGGCCCACCTGATGCGCGAATTGACCGCAACGGGCACAGTTCGACTGGGGCAATTCTGGGCCCGACGCGCGCGTCGCTTGTTGCCTGCATCTCTTCTCGTGCTGCTGTTTTCCGCGATCGTCGCAATGTCGCCGTACCTCACACCCACCTCGGCTTTGCCAAATGAGGTGCGCGAGATCTTGGCGTCGACCTTTTATGTTGAGAACTGGTACTTGGCGATCAACTCGGCTGACTACCTGAATCATTCCGGTGACCCCACGACTGTTCAGCACTATTGGTCGCTTTCACTAGAAGAGCAGTTCTACGTGATGTGGCCGCTACTCATGCTTCTCGCGGCATGGATCGGCGTCAAGTGGTTTTCGGGGGCACGCCGAAAGGCAATCATCGTCACGCTCGCGGTGATCTCGGTGGCATCGTTCGTCTTCTGCGTCGTTTTCACGATCAGCGACCCAGCTCCGGCCTATTTCGTGACGTTCGGCCGCATGTGGCAGTTCGGCGTGGGGGCGATGATCGCGCTAGTGCCGTGGTTGCGAGTGAAGCACGCGCTGGGAAGCTTTGTTCTCGGATGGGCGGGAATCGCTGCGATTGTGTACTCCGCGCTGCAATTCGATGGCCAAACGCCGTTCCCGGGCTATATGGCAGCAATACCTACCTTGGGCGCAGCGGCGGTGATTGCAGCGTCGAACACGGAGCACTGGTGGTATCCCACACGCGTACTGGCGATTCGCCCGGCCCAGTTCGTTGGTGACATCTCGTACTCGCTGTACCTCTGGCACTGGCCGCTGATCATCATCGCGCCTTCGGTGCCGTTTTGGGGACTCACGATCTATCACCGGCTCGCCTTGCTAGCGCTTTGCTTCGTTCTCGCGTGGTTGACGAAGCGGTTCGTCGAAGACCCTGCGCGAAGATGGAAAGTCTTGACCACTCGGCCGCCACGCGTGACGCTGTTCTCTTCTCTCGGAGCGATGTTGCTTGTCGCCATCGTTGCTGTCGGGGCCTGGGGTGTCAACGCCCCGGCCTATGCCGCTGGCGTGCGTGGGCTCGAAGAACTCCGTGATGATCCGCCCACCTGTTTTGGCGCCGCAGCGGTACTTGACGAATCGTGTGCTGAGGTTGATTTCGGTGACTCCGTGTTGCCAGCACCGGGCTTCGCGGGCGTGGATAGGCCGGCAGACGAGCAGTGCTTTGTTCAGCTAACCGATTCGCGTCCGGTGTCATGCACGTTCGGTGCTGCCGATCCTGACGCACCGCGCGTAGCGCTGGTGGGGGATAGCCATGCGTATCAGTTGCTCTCGACTTTTCAGCAGTTGGCTGATGAGAATGGCTGGCAGCTTGTGACGTGGTTCAAGGGCGCATGCCCCTGGAACACCACGCCGCTTTCTGCACCGGGTGCGTTCGGCGAAGCCTGCACGCAATGGCGCGACTCGGTGCGCGCGGCGATTGCCGATGAGAACCTCGACGCGGTGTTCACTGCGGCGATAGCGACAACCCCTTATTCGGCTGCGGGGTTTGATTCTTCCTACGATGCCGCAGTTGCTGGCTACCGAGAAGCATGGTCGGAGGTGCTCGACAAAGGCACGCCGGTCATTACTGTTGTCGATAATCCCGTGTGGGAGACCGACCCGAACAAGTGTTTGCGAACGAGGGACGCTGCCACCTGCGTCGGTGCACGCGATGACGTGTTGGTTCAGGAAGACCCCCTGCGCGGCGCTGCCGAAGGAGTTGAAGGGGTCACGCTGCTCGACTTCACCGATGTCTTTTGTGGTCCTGAAGTGTGCGGCACGGTCGTGGGAGGGGCGAATATCTACCGCGATCAAGATCACTTGACCGTGACTTTCGCAGATTCTCTCGCGCCCTGGTATGAGCAAGCCGTAACGGCCGCGCTAGCTGCGCGCTAGCGTCGTGCCCCGTATTGTCGGTGGCATGACTCTTGCTGCCGGCGCCACGATGCTTTCTGTCGGAGGGCATGCTCCCGACATTCACCCGGAGGCCTTCATTGCCACCGGCGCCCGTCTCATCGGTGCGGTCACTCTGGGCGAAGGTGCGAGTGTTTGGTACAACGCTGTGTTGCGTGCTGACAGCGACTTCATCACGATCGGCGCGGGTAGCAACGTACAAGACAACGTTTCGGTGCATGTAGACAGCGGTTCTCCGCTGTTCATCGGCGAAAACGTATCGGTCGGCCACAACGCTGTCGTGCACGGCTGCACTATTGGTGACGGCTCGTTGATCGGGATGGGAAGTGTGGTACTCACGGGCGCTGTGATCGGCGCGGGAAGCCTGGTTGCGGCCGGTGCTGTCGTACTCGAGGGCACCGTGGTGCCACCCGGGTCACTGGTTGCAGGCGTCCCTGCCAAAGTGCGGCGCGAGCTATCTCTCGAAGAGCGCGAGGGGATTCTTCAGAACGCTCAGACCTATCGCGCCCATCTCGCGGCACATGAGCAGGCAGTTGCCCTCTAGGCGCCGATGACCTCCGCCGGCACGACGAAGAATCGAGCGTCGCGCTGATAAGCACGGAAGAACGTCAGAATGAATCCCATTCGTTCGTCGTAGGATTCCCAGCTCAGGGCATTGGAGGCAGAGACATCGTTGGTCGGCGATTGGCCGAAGCGTAGCGCGAGCGCGACAAGGTCCGGGTTTGCGAGCGAATCGAGTACTAGGGGAAACCTCGCACCCGCGAGATACCTCGGCGGTGGCACGTCCCGACAGACGTCAATTGAGCCGTCGGGGGTCTCGATGGAAACGAAGCGTGTCGTCACGAGACCGAAAATTCCGCCGAGTGGCATTGCCACGTCGATAAACTCGTCCACGAGTGCTTGCTCATGAGCCCCGATGAGCACGTTGCCGAGCAGAACAAGCTGCGCCGCGGCGCGATCGGACTCCACATCCAGATTTCCTTCGTCGACCGCTCGCAAGTCGATGGCGAGCTGGTACGCAACGAGTGCAGCTTTCAATTGCGGCGCCGACATAAGGCTCGGATGTTCGAGCGTCGCGCCAAGAGCGGCCTGATTTGCACCACCGTGCCGGTGAATCTCTTCTAGCCAGCGAATGAAGGGCGGTGCGACATCGGCAATGATTGCGAGGTTTCCGGCGGCTACGCTCACGCTGGTGCCCCAGTCGACAGGAAGGGATTCTCCGCGTATCGCTCGCCCTGCGGTTGCGCTTGCCCAGGCACCAAAACTGAACCAGTTCAGGTCATGTGAGCCCAAGACCTCTGCCAGTGAATCAGAGATCGCGCAGTAGCAACGCGTGATCTCGATGTTGCGCGCGGCAGGGTCGTTCATGCTGAGGATCGTGTCAAGGTGGTCGGCAATGTCTGCGGGCCTCACATCGGTATCCTTCCCCGTGTCCTGCCTTCGTGAGTGCTAGTCGTTCTTGGCGGTCGGATGATTCGTACCGCGGTGCACTTCATACAACCGCACGTGGCCGGGCCACGCCGGGTCATTCACGATCGGCTTGTCATCCATGAAGAGCTTGATGACGTGTGCGAGTTGCCCTGGGTGGCTGAAATTGATGGCGTGTGCAGCGCCCTCGAGCAACACCACGAGCACATGGCTGTCAACTTGGCTCGCGACTTCGTCGATTCGATGCGCGTGAGGGAGTAGGGGGTCGTGTTCGCCGAGCACGACGAGGGTGGGAATGCGCAACTCGAGGAGGCGCTGGAGCGACGGGTACTGGGTGAGCGCCTTGAACAGGCGCACCGTGCTCGGGACTCCGAAGCGCACGTAGTCCGGCACAGCGACTGTCGCCATGCGCGCTGGCTCTCGCACCGCATCCTTCGACAATTGCCCGATGGCGCGTCGCAAGGGCTGGTTGAATGCGCCGCCTGCTGGGGACACAAGAACAGCGCGGTCGATCTTGTCCGGATAGTGATGCGCGAACTCGATGATGACCGGGCATCCCATTGAGTTGCCCACCAAAGTAGCTTTCTCTACTCCTCGGTCGTCGAGAAATGAAGCCGTCGCATGAGCGAGATCCGGAATGTCGAGCATCCCTTTCTTGCGTCCGCTTCGTCCGAAACCGGGCAGGTCGGGCACATACGTGTGGAAATCGTCCGACAAGATCTCGGCCGTGGGCAACAGATAGCGCCCAGACAGACCAAACCCGTGGATGTGAGCCATGACGCGGCTGTCGGCCGTAGCCACTGGTGATTCCCGGTAGAACACGTCGACGTCGTCGACGTGTGTCCATTTCTCCGCAAGTCGTGAGGCGGGCTTCCTGGGTAGCTTGCGAGCGGGCGCAGCCCCGATCGGGCCATTCGTCGAGGTCATGTCGCGATCCTTTGGCATGAGGGGTGCGCCCAGTGTGGCGTGCTCACCATCATTTCACTGCAGAGCCGGAGAGACATCGCCAACATCGGGTGAATCGTCCGCTGTGAACAGTGAGATGCTCTCAGCGCGAACGAGATGGTGTCGCAAGCGCTCGAACGAATGCGGTTGCTCCCAAGAATTTCTTTGGAGGGGCTGACGAGAATCGAACTCGCATCATCTGTTTGGAAGACAGAGGCTTTACCACTAAGCTACAGCCCCGGATCGGACAGGTGCCCGACAGGGTTTTTGCGGGAGAGACATCCCCGCAGCATCCACAATTCTAATCACAAGTTCGACCCACACGTGACACGTTCTCATCTTCACGTCATCGCGCGGACCGACAGCACAGATGTGTCGGCTAGACTGCACTGGGCCGAAATCGCACACACCTGTGTGCGGAGCCGCCCGGGGCGTAGCTCAGCTTGGTAGAGCGCCCGCTTTGGGAGCGGGAAGTCGCAGGTTCGAATCCTGTCGCCCCGACAGTATCCAGCGAACAGACCTTCATCCGCCGCGGTATTTTGCGGTCCAAACGAGGAGAACTAATAGGCATGGTGAACAGCACCGTCGAGACGCTCAGCCCTACTCGGGTCAAGCTCCACATCACGGTAAGCCCGGAAGAGCTCAAGCCGAGCATCGCTCACGCGTACGAGCACATTGCGAAGGACATCCAGATTCCTGGATTCCGTAAGGGCAAGGTACCGGCTCCGATCATTGACCAGCGCGTCGGTCGCGTTGCCGTTCTCGAGCACGCTGTGAGCGAAGGCCTCGACAACTACTACCGCGAGGCCGTGACCGCGAACGAGTTGCGCGTCATGGGCCGTCCCAACGCTGAGGTCATCGAATGGCCCGCCGAGAAGGACTTCTCGGGCGACCTCAAGGTTGAGATCGAGGTCGATGTTCGCCCCGAGTTCGACCTGCCCGCATTCGAGGGAACCACAATCGAGGTCGACGCCGTAGAGATCGACGAAGCTGCGATTGACGAAGAGCTCAACACGCTTCGCGCTCGCTTCGGCACTCTTGTGCCGGTTGATCGTCCGGCAGCAACCGGCGACTTCGTTGAGCTCGACCTGGTCGCAGCGATCGACGGCAACGAGATTGACCGCGCAGAGGGCGTGTCGTATGAGCTCGGCTCGGGCGAATTGCTCGAGGGCATCGACGAAGCGATCGAGTCACTCACCGCGGGTGAGGACACCACGTTCCGCTCGAAGCTTGTCGGCGGCGACCACGCCGGTGAAGAGGCTGAAGTTGCGGTTACTGTCAAGGCCGTCAAGGAGCGTGAGCTTCCTGAAGCCGACGACGACTTCGCACAGATCGCCAGCGAATTCGACACCATCGCAGAATTGCGCGACAGCCTGAGCGAGAAGGTCGGTCAGCAGTCGGTCTTCACGCAGGGCTCTGCAGCGCGCGACAAGCTCATCGAGCAGCTTCTTGAGACCGTCGAGATTCCGGTTCCACAGCAGCTCATCGACGACGAGGTCAACAACCACCTCGAGGGCGAAAACCGCCTCGAAGACGACGAGCACCGCGCTGAGGTCGCCGAGGCGAGCGAGAAGCAGTTCAAGACTCAGATGCTGCTCGACAAGATTGCGGAGAGCGTCAACGTGCAGGTGTCGCAGGACGAACTCACGCAGTACCTCGTGCAGTCCTCGGCTCAGTACGGCATGTCACCGCAGGACTTCGTGAATGCTCTGCAGGAGAACAACCAGCTGCCCGCCATGGTCGGCGAAGTTGCGCGCAACAAGGCACTTGCCGTGGCTCTGGGCAAGGTCTCGGTCGTTGACACTGACGGCAAGGCCGTCGATCTGACGGGCTTCATCGCCGTGGAAGACGAAGAGGCAGCCGAAGAAGACGTTGTTGCTGAGGCCGAGGAGATCGTTGAGGCAGCCGAAGAAGCTGACGCAGTGATCGAGGCTGAAGAGACGCCTAAGAAGGCTCCGGCTAAGAAGCCTGCAGCGAAGAAGGCTCCGGCTATGAAGCCGGCTGCCGACAAGGAGTAGTCGTTTCATACGACAAAAAGTGAGGGGTGGATGCTGCGGCATCCACCCCTTAGTTTTTCATCCGCTCTGCCCAGGGCGAACACGGGCGGGTCACGGCGCTTGCGCCGGTAGATTCGTTGTCAAGACCACCGAAACAGGAGTGAACATGCCAGAACCGCTTATGGCGACGAGTGTCTTCGACAGGCTGCTGAAAGATCGCATCATCTGGCTCGGATCTGAAGTGCGTGACGAGAACGCCAATGAGATCTGCGCGAAGATTCTGCTTCTCGCTGCCGAAGACGCTGAGAAGGACATCTACCTCTACATCAATTCGCCCGGCGGTTCCATCACGGCCGGAATGGCGATCTACGACACCATGCAGTTCGTGCCGAACGACATCGTGACCGTAGGCATCGGTATGGCCGCTTCGATGGGCCAGCTGCTGCTTACCAGCGGCACGAAGGGCAAGCGATACATCACGCCCAACGCACGCGTGCTGCTTCACCAGCCACACGGCGGTTTCGGTGGCACCTCGAGCGACATCCAGACCCAGGCCCAGCTCATTCTCTCGATGAAGCGTCGACTCGCCGAGATCACAGCCGCGCAGACGGGTAAATCTGTTGAACAGATCAACGCGGACGGCGATCGCGATCGTTGGTTCACCGCAGAAGAAGCTCTTGAATATGGCTTCGTCGATCACATCCGCGCGCATCTGAGTGATGTCGTCGGTGGTGGCGGCACGTCCGCTGAAGACGCAAGCTGATTTCGAAGGCGAAAGAGAGAGAACCGCACATGCATACCCCTACCTTCGGAAACGCCGCTCCACAGGCTCTTCAGTCGCCCGGCAGCCGCTACGTTCTTCCGCAGTTCGAAGAGCGCACCGCTTATGGATACAAGCGCCAAGATCCCTACAACAAGCTGTTTGAGGATCGAATCATCTTCCTCGGCGTGCAGGTTGACGACGCGTCGGCGGACGACGTCATGGCGCAGTTGCTGGTGCTGGAAAGCCAGGATCCCGACCGAGACATCATCATGTACATCAACTCGCCCGGTGGCTCGTTCACCGCAATGACGGCGATCTACGACACGATGCAGTTCGTCGCACCGCAGATTCAGACCGTGGTGCTCGGTCAAGCCGCATCTGCCGCGGCCGTGTTGCTGGCGGCAGGCACTCCCGGCAAGCGGCTGGCCCTTCCAAACGCACGAATCCTGATTCACCAGCCCGCCGTAGGCGAGGCCGGACACGGACAGGCGTCCGACATCGAGATTCAGGCCGCTGAGATCTTGCGCATGCGCACCTGGCTCGAAGAGACCCTGGCTGCGCACTCGGGTAAGAGTCAGGCTGAGGTCAACAAAGACATCGATCGCGACAAGATCCTGTCGGCCGATGAGGCACTCAGCTACGGGCTCATCGACCAGGTGCTGAGCACGCGCAAGCGTGGCCCTGCGGCGCTCACCAAGTAGCTCCTAGATCTACCTGCCCCGCCGCCCACATGGGCGGCGGGGCACTTTGTTGCGCGCACAGCGAACGACAACCATGCACAGACCGTGTCGCAATCTCGGTGGTTGTCGTTGTCAGAGGTTAGGCTCTGTTGAAAGCCGGGGTCGTCCTGGCAAGACGAGGAGAAGCCTCATGGCTCGCATCGGTGAGAGTGCCGACCTGTTCAAGTGTTCCTTCTGCGGAAAGAGCCAGAAGCAGGTTCAGCAGCTCATTGCGGGACCGGGCGTCTATATCTGTGACGAATGCGTTGAGCTCTGCAACGAGATCATCGAAGAACGCATGGCGGAGTCCTCTTCTGGAGAAGTAGTCGAGTTCGAACTGCCGAAACCGCGCGAGATCTTCGGCTACCTCGACGAGTACGTCGTCGGCCAGCTCGCAGCAAAGAGAGCGCTGTCGGTAGCGGTTTACAACCACTACAAGCGTGTGCGGGCGCAGGGCACCATCCAGTCAGCGGAACAACGCGCTGATGAGATTGAGATCGCCAAGAGCAACATTTTGTTGCTAGGCCCCACCGGCTGCGGAAAGACCTATTTGGCGCAGACCCTCGCGAAGCGTCTGAACGTACCTTTCGCCGTTGCCGATGCGACTGCGCTCACTGAAGCCGGCTACGTCGGCGAAGACGTCGAAAATATTCTTCTCAAGCTGCTCCAAGCCGCCGATTTCGACACCAAGCGCGCCGAGACGGGAATCATCTACATCGATGAGGTCGACAAGATCGCGCGCAAGGCTGAGAACCCGTCGATTACGCGAGACGTGTCGGGTGAAGGTGTGCAACAAGCGCTTCTGAAGATCCTCGAGGGCACCGTTGCTTCGGTACCGCCGCAGGGAGGTCGTAAACATCCGCATCAGGAATTCATCCAAATCGACACCACGAATGTGCTTTTCATCGTGGCGGGTGCGTTTGCGGGCCTTGACGACATCGTTTCTGCAAGGGTCGGCAAACACGGTATTGGGTTCGGCGCCACGCTTCAAGAGAAGGACGACAATCTCGACCTCTTTGGCGAAGTGCGACCAGAAGACCTGCATAAGTTCGGGTTGATTCCCGAGTTCATCGGACGTCTGCCCGTGATTGCGTCAGTGTCACCGCTTGACCGCACCGCCTTAATCGAGATTCTGTCGGAGCCCAAGAACGCTTTGGTGAAGCAGTATCAGCGCATGTTCGAACTCGACGGAGTCGAACTCGAGTTCGACGAAGGCGCGCTCACTGCGATCGCTGATCTCGCGGTAGAGCGCAAGACCGGGGCCCGCGGACTGCGGGCGATCCTCGAAGATGTTCTAGGCCCGATCATGTTCGAGATTCCGTCCGCAGACGACGTCGACAAGGTCATCATCACGCGCGCATCCGTTGAAGAACGCGCTCAGCCAACGCTAGTTTTGCGGGAGAAGCGTAAGAGCGCTTAGCCCGCGAGACCTCGTCGTTTCAACAGCGGCGCAATCTCGGCCGGGCGGCCACGGAAGTCTCGGTATGCCTCAAGCGGATCCCTGGATCCACCCACTCCGAGGAGTCGCTGCCGAAAGCGTTCACCGTTGCCGCGCGTGAGTCCGCCGTTTTCGATAAACCATTCGACCGTGTCAGCATCGAGTACTTCGCTCCAGATGTATGAGTAGTAGCCGGCACTGTATCCGCCCGAGAAGACGTGCGCGAAATAGGTCGATGAGTAGCGGGGCGGTATGGCTGGATTGTCGAGTCCGATGTCAGCGAGCGCCGCGGCTTCGAATGCGATCGTATCCGTGACGGATGCTGCCTCGGTGCGGTTGAGCGAGTGCCACGCTTGGTCCAGCCATGATGCGGCCAGATATTCGCTGGTTGCAAAACCTTGGTTGAACGCCTCTGAGTCTCGAAGCTTCTGGATGACATCCGTAGGAAGCGGTTCATTCGTGTCGACGTGACGAGCATACTGAGCGAGAATCTCGGGCCAGAATATCCACATCTCGTTGACTTGGCTCGGAAACTCGACGAAGTCGCGGAACACATTCGTTCCGGCGAAGTGCGGATACGTAACCGTTGCAAACAGTCCGTGCAGCGCGTGGCCGAATTCGTGAAAGAGCGTTGTCACTTCATCGAGCGAGAGCAGGGTGGGCTTGCCTGCCGCGGGTTTCGATACGTTGAGGTTGTTCACAACTATCGGCGCGGTGCCGAGAAGAGTCGATTGCGCAACGATCGAGTTCATCCACGCCCCACCTCGCTTGGTGTCGCGCGTGTAGAGATCGAGTATGAAAAGTCCTAGCGGCGATCCATCTTCATTGTGCAATTCGAAGACGCGAGCGTCAGGGTGGTAGCTCGGCAGATCTTCTCGCTCGGTAAAGGTCACACCGTATAGTTCGGCTGCCGCACGAAATACGCCATCTTGCAGCACGCGTTCGGCTTCAAACCACGGTCGCAGTGCGGCTCGGTCGAGGTCGTAGGTAGCCGCGCGTACGCGTTCGGTGTAGTACGCCCAGTCGTGGGCCTCAAGGGTGAACGGTTGCGGTTCCAAGGCGACTATTGCCTGAAGCGCTGCCTGTTCCTTGGCCGCATTTGCCGCTGCGGGAATCGCCAGTTGTCGAAGCAGTGCGTGCACTGCTTCGGGGGAGCCCGCAGTCTCATCCGCGGTGACATATGCCGCGTGCGAGTCATAGCCCAAGATGGCGGCACGCTCGGCGCGTAGCCGCACGATCTCGAGAAGCACTGGCTCGTTGCAGTTCTCGTTTTCGCGCCGACCTCGCGAGCGAGAAGCATCCAGAATTCGTTTTCGACTCTCACGGTTTGTAAGTGACGACAGATACGGGTGGCCGGTGAACAGAGTGAGTGTCACCAACCATTGGCCTTCCAGCCCATGATCCGCTGCGGCCTGTGCGGCAGCAGAGAGCTCGCCATCGGTCAAACCGTCGAGCTGAGCCGCTTCGGTGAAAACGACGGCCAAATCGTTGCTGTCTGCAAGCGAATTCTTCTCGAACGCGTTAGTGCGCACAGACAGCTCCTGGTTGATTGCTGTCAGCTCTTCTTTCGCCTCGGTGTCGAGCCCCGCACCAGCGTGAGTCATTTCACGGTAGTGCCGCTCGATGAGATAGCGCTGCTCGTCTTCTAGCGCGAGTGAATCACGCTGATCATAGAGGGTCTTGATCCGCCAATACAGGTCCGCGTTGAGCTGAACCGAATCTTGGTGCGCTGACATGAGGGGTGCGAGCGCTTCGTCGACATCTTGGATCTCAGCGGTGGCGTGCGCTGATGAGACCGTATAGAAGGTGCGAGCAACCCTGCCGAGCAGTTCACCGCTGCGTTCGAGCGCAACCATCGTGTTCTCGAACGTCGGCATCGATCGAGCGCGAGTGATGTTTCGAATCTCCGCTCGATGCTCCGCAAAGGCGCGTTCGAAGGCAGGCATGTAGTGCTCGGGGCGCACGATCCTATAGTCGGGCAACCCATAGGGGAGTGCTGAATTGGAGAGCAGCGGATTGTCGTGGGGCATGCGATGAGCCTACTCGCGAAACCACAAAGTTTCTCTTGCAAGGAACTTGTTGCAAAGACTTCTTTGCAACACTAAGATGATCGACATGGCCACAGAATCCGACGTTTCGCCGACTCCTGAGCGCATTCTCGACGCTGGAGCGCTGCGGGCGCTGGCGCACCCCTTGCGCGTGAAGATGTACAACATCTTGAGCCAATACGGACCGCAAACGGCAAGCTCGCTCGCGCAGCAGCTGGGGGAATCAAGCGGTTCGACCAGCTACCACCTGCGGGCGCTCGCCAAGCACGACCTGATTGTTGAATGCGCGAATCGCGGCACCGGGCGGGAGCGCTGGTGGGAGCGCCCTGTCGGCTCAGTGTCCTTCGCGAATCCAGATGCCATGACGACGCCAGCTGGCCGCGCGGCGACCCAGGTGGTGATGGGGGAGTTCTTGCGCAATCGCAATGAGGAGCTGATGGCGTTCGTGGGGCGCGGGATCAGTGCAGAACCAGACGAATGGCACGAGGCGACACTTATCTCTACATCCACCACGCAACTCACCGCTGTGCAGACCCGTGAGCTCGGGCGTCGGCTCATGGCGGTCATCGATGAGGTCGTTGCTGAGCATCGTGCCCAAACTGGTGAAGGCGTGCGAGCTGTCACGATCCGCAGCGATGTCTTTCCCTTGCCTGACCGAGGAGACCTCCAGTGACTGCGTTCATTGCTGACGCTGCACGTCCGACGAGGTACGAACGAGTCGTGCTGTACGCCGCAGCGCGTCTAGAGCGATATGTATCTGCACGGCTGCAACGACGAGCGATACCGACCGCCGATACGCGGGTCGCGGTAGCCCTATACGTGGATTGCCAGCGCCGCGACGCACGCGCGGCGGGTGGGCTCGGAGTGTTGCCGCGCTAATTGAGCCTCACAGCTCGCCCTCGTCGTCGTGGCTGACCACAGGCTGGCCGGAGTCGTCGAGCGTCACGATGACTCCAGAGTCGAGTTCGGCAATCGGGCGCCCTTCGAGCCAGGTGAGCGTCCAGCGCTCGCGAGGCTGACCCAGGGAGTCCACGGGCAACGCCGCATCGACTTCTCGCACTCCCCGTGCCAGATTCTCGGGTACTGCCCGCGGAGGTTCTTCACCCGACGTCCAACGTGTGCCTAGTTGCATGTCAAACCTCCTGCGGGGCGAGTTCAATTTCAGTGACCGCGGTTGCGTCCGCGATCACGTAGTGGATCTCAGCAATGCGCCCCACTGCCTTCAGATCCCCTTCGGCCGTGCGCAAGCGCGCAATGACTTCTTCGGTCGCTGCAATCGTGACGCGGCTCACCGGAGTCTTCTGTGAAGCCTTGGCTTCGGTCTTGGCGCGACGAACTCCGATAAGCGCCTCGCCGACAGCGACGAGAACGGCGGGGTCGCCTTCGGTTCCCAGAGGCTTGGGCCATTCCGCAGTGTGGATCGAGCCCTCGTTGAACCAAGACCACGATTCTTCGGTCGCAAATGAGAGCACCGGGGCAAACAAGCGCAGCATCGTTGACAGCGCCGTCCGCAAGGCCAACGCGGCCGAGGCCTGACCGACGTCGCTGCGATCGTAGGCACGCTCTTTGACGAGTTCGAGGTAGTCGTCGCAGAAAGTCCAGAAGAACGATTCGGTCACCTCAAGCGCCCGCGCGTGGTCGAATGCGTCCAGCGCCTTTGTCGCTTCGCCCACGACTGCATCGAGTGTCGTAAGCATCGACGCATCGAGTGCGTGGGTGACTTCTGCCCCTTCGGGCACGGGGAAAGAAAGCACGAACTTCGCGGCGTTCAAGATCTTGATTGCAAGGCGCCGGCCGATCTTGATCTGCGTCGGGTTCTGTGGATCGAAAGCGGCATCGGTGCCGAGTCTGCTCGATGCTGCCCAATATCGAACGGCGTCAGAACCGTGTTGAACGAGGATGTCGGCCGGGGTGACGACGTTGCCCTTTGACTTCGACATCTTCTTGCGGTCGGGGTCGACGATGAACCCCGAGATCGACGCGTCCCGCCAAGGGGCGCGGCCGTCTTCGAGAGCGCTTCGCAGCATCGTTGAGAACAACCAGGTGCGAATGATGTCTTGCCCTTGCGGGCGAACATCGAATGGCGCGACGAGATTCCATAGCTCGGGGTCTCGATCCCATCCACCCGCAAGCTGAGGTGTGAGCGAAGAAGTGGCCCACGTATCGAAGATGTCTCCCTCGCCCTCGAATCCGCCGGCGACACCGCGCTGATCCTCGGTGTACCCCGCTGGCACGTCGGTGGTGGGGTCGACCGGGAGCGACGCAAGGTCGGGAGTGAGCACACGACTGTAATCGCGCTCACCGCTTTCATCGAGTCCGTACCAAACCGGGATCGGAACTCCAAAGAATCGTTGGCGCGAGACTAGCCAGTCGCCGGTGAGGCCATTCGTCCAATTCTCGTACCGCACGCGCATGAAGTCGGGGTGCCAAGACACCTCTCGTCCGAGAGCGATCAGTTTGTCTCTGAGGTCTGAGTCCCGTGCGCCGTTGCGCAAGTACCACTGGCGCGTGGAAACGATCTCGAGCGGGCGGTCGCCCTTTTCAAAGAACTTCACGGCATGCGTAAATGGCTTGGGGTCACCGTCGAGTTCTCCAGAAGCGCGAAGCATTTCTACAACTTCCTTTTTCGCGCTAAACACGGTCTTACCAGCGATTTGCGCGTAGGCGGCCTTCGCAGACTCGGTCGAAACAACGTCGGGTGCCTCGGCGACAATGCGGCCGTCCTTGCCCAGGATCGTGCGGTTTGGCAGATCGAGCTCACGCCACCAGATGATGTCGGTCACGTCGCCGAAGGTGCAGATCATTGCGATACCTGAACCCTTGTCTTTCTGCGCCAAGGGGTGTGGCAAGACCGGCACCTCAACATCGAAGAGCGGCGTGCGCACCGTCGTGCCGAACAGCGGGAGGTAGCGTTCGTCATCGGGATGGGCGACGAGCGCAACACACGCCGCGAGCAGTTCCGGGCGAGTCGTTTCAATGTGCACATCGCCCGAGCCATCGCTCTTGTGAAAGGCGATGCGGTGGTACGCCGCTGGCTGGTCGCGGTCCTCGAGCTCTGCTTGCGCAATTGCGGAGCGAAAGTCGATGTCCCACAGCGTGGGAGCCATGGCCTGGTACGCCTCGCCACGCTGCAGATTCTGCAGAAACGCTCGCTGGCTCGTGCGCATCGTGTCGTCTGAGATTGTGCGGTACGTCTGAGTCCAGTCAACACTCAGGCCGAGTGAACGCCACAGGTCCTCGAAGTGCTTCTCATCTTCGACAGTGAGACGCTCGCAAAGTTCGATGAAGTTGCGACGACTGATCGGCACCTGGTCAGCAGCGCGACTGCTCTTGTTATCGCCACCTTCAAACGGAGGAACGAATTCGTCGTCGTAGGCCAATGTCGTGTCGCAACGAACGCCGTAGTAGTTCTGCACTCGGCGTTCGGTCGGCAACCCGTTATCGTCCCAACCCATCGGATAGAACACCGTCTTGCCGCGCATGCGTTCAAAACGCACCTTTACGTCTGTGTGCGTGTAGCTGAAGACGTGGCCGATGTGCAGGCTGCCTGATGCTGTGGGTGGGGGAGTGTCGACCGAGAACACACCATCCCTGCCCACCTCTGCGGCACGAATCCGATCGAAAGCGTAGGTGCCCTGCGCAGTCCATGCGCTGTCCCATTTGGACTCAAGGCCCTCGAGAGCGGGCTTATCGGGAATGAGCGCGTCGGACATGGATCTCCTCGACCGGTATGTGCGGCACTGTGTGAGCGTGCCTGAGTGTGGATGCTGCACCAGTTTACCGCCCAGCTCCCATGCGCCCGCGTCGGCGTAAATCCACCCAGTCCAAAAATAGACTACGGTTGTCATGTTCCCCCCCCCCATCTGCTGCTGAGGTTGTGTCATGCCATCGCTACGTCGTCTTTCTGCTGTCGCTCTGCTCGCCGGTGCGAGCCTGATCCTCGGGTCGTGCGCTGCCACGGCCGATTCGGAGTCATCGGCTTCGGCATCGGGCGAGGTGGTGTGGGCCATCGAAGGAGCGAATCTGTCGGCGGGGCACATGGATCCTCAAACGAGTCAGCTCGATGTCTCTGGCATGGTGCAGCGCGTCGTACTGGACTCGCTGGTCTTCCAAGAAGCCGATGGCACCTTCAGCCCGTGGCTTGCCGATTCGTGGGAGATCTCTGAAGACTCCACGCAGTACACCTTCATGTTGCGAGACGACGTGACCTTCACGGACGGTGAAACGTTCGACGCAGCCGCGGTAAAGGCGAACTTCGATCGCATCGTTGACCCTGCGACAGAGTCGGCTCAAGCAGCGAGCATGCTCGGCGGCGACTTCTATGCGGGCACCGAGGTGATCGACGATCATACGGTGACCGTCTCATTCACCCAGCCTTATGCGCCATTCCTTCAGGCTGCGAGCACAGCGCTTCTCGGGTTCTACTCGCCGGCAGTGCTTGAGAATCGCGCCGACGATCTCAAAGCGGGCGGCCCCGACATCACCGTGGGTACGGGCCCGTTCGTGCTCAGCGAATACATCCCGGATCAGGAGATCATCTACACCCGCAACGCTGACTACGCGTGGGGTCCGAATGGAACCCTCGCGCCGACATTCGAAACACTGCGCGTAAGCATTTTGCCCGAGCCGTCGGTGCGCGCCGGCGTTGTGACAAGCGGTGAAGCCGATCTCGCGAGCCAGCTTCCCCCGAATGTCGCGTCCACACTGGGCGATGAGCTGAGCGTCGAATCGATGGAGTACCCAGGGCTGCCGTACTCGCTCTATCTCAACGAGCAGTATGGCGTGTTCAGCGACCCGCTCGTGCGCGAAGCGTTCTCGCGAGCGATCGATATCGGGCCCGCGGTTGAAGAGATCTTCTTTGACCAGTTCCCCCGAGCCTGGTCAATTCTGGGATCAACCACGCCCGGATACAACGCCACTCTTGAAGAAACCTGGGCATTCGACCCTGATCTGGCTAATTCGCTGCTCGATGAAGCGGGATTCACCGAGTACGACGATGAAGGTTACCGAATCAACGGCGACGGGCGGCTCTCCGCACGGTGGATTGCGTGGACTCCGGTGCCCGATGATCGAGCAGCGCTTGCCAACGCAATTCAGCAGAACCTGCGGGATGTGGGCTTCGAGGTTGTGCGCGAAGTCCTCGAGCCTGGCGCATACAACGAGCAGTACGGTCCGAAGACCTTTGATCTCACCGATTGGGGGTACTCCGGCGTCGATCCAGACCTTTTGCGTAATCACCTGCATACCGATGGATTTCAAAACGCATCGCAAGTGAGCGATGCTGATCTTGACGCACTGCTTGAGAGTGGGTTCACCGCGACAGACCCCGCAGAGCGAGCCTCAATCTATGGCGAGGTGCAGGAGTGGAACGCTGAGCACAATGCAATCGTGCCCCTCTACAGCCCTTCCCTGATCACCGCCGTCGGCGACACGATTGCGGGCCTCGAATACGATCTCTACGGGCGACCGCTGTTTTACTCCGTGACTGTCGAGTGACGCGACGCCCTCGCTGTGAGAGGGAGCTATGACGCGCGACGCGGACACCAGCCGGTGGTGGCGCTCGCTTGCTTGGGGCGGACGACACGTCGCATCCATCGTGATTGTTCTCTGGGGGGCAGCGACACTCGCCTTCATCGCGGTGCGGATTATTCCCGGGGATCCAGTGGAAGTAATGCTCGGGCCGCAAGCGCAGATCAGCGAAGCGGCGAAGGATCAGATCCGTGCCGAACTGGGACTTGATCGGCCACCGCTCGAGCAATACCTCAACTACCTACGTGAGCTCGGCAGCGGAGACCTTGGAGATTCCTACCAGCTGCGCATGCCCGTCATCGATGTCATCGGCCGACAGCTCGAGGCAACGGTACAACTGACCTCACTCGCGCTGGTACTTGCGATCATCATCGCGGCAACAGTAGCGGTTCTTGCGCGAGGGCCCGCCAGTCGAGCGGTGGCGTCGGCCGCTGAGCTCGTGGTGTTGTCAACTCCGGTGTTCTGGATCGGGCTCCTGTTGCTCGCCCTCTTCGCATTCCAACTGGGCTGGTTTCCGGTTTCGGGGGCACGTGACCCGCTGTCGCTCGTGCTGCCGGCCGTGACGCTGGCTCTCCCCGTCGCGGCGCTGCTCGGCCAGGTGTTGCGCGATGGCATCGAAGCGGCCGAGCGCTTGCCTTTCGCGACCACCGTGCGTGCTCGCGGCGCGAGCTCTACATGGCTCACACTGCGACACACTGCCCGCCACGGCGCTTCGAACGCGCTGACGCTGGCTGCGTATCTCATCGGCTCTCTCTTGGGCGGCGCGGTGCTCGTCGAAACCGTGTTCGGCCGTCCTGGCATCGGCCGCGTGACGCTCACCGCCATCACGGATCGCGACCTGCCGGTCATCACTGGTGTGATCTTGCTCAGCGCCGTCGTGTTCGTGATTGTGAATCTCGTCGTCGATGCGCTCTACCCTGTCCTCGATCCACGCCTCCGCGCCTCACGTCGAAGCGTCCGCACGAGCGAGGGCGCCGCATGAGCACCGCGCGCCGCACGTTGCTCGCGATTGCCCTCGTGGTCCTCGCCGTGATTGCCGCGATGGCGCTCGCGCCAGCGATGTTTACTTCGCTTGATCCGCTGACCACTGATGTGCGCGCGGCCCTAGAGCCACCGAGCGCGATGCATCCTTTCGGAACTGACCAGAGCGGTCGCGACGTCTTCGCGCGAGTTGTCTACGGTGCATCCCGTTCGGCGGGAATCGGTCTTCTCGCCACCGCATTGGCTTTTGTGGTCGGTTTAGTGGTCGGTGCCCTCTCGGGTAGCGGGCCTCGATTCGTGGATGCTGCGACCATGCGCGCCACTGACATACTGCTGGCCTTCCCAGAGTTTCTGATCGCGCTTGTCGTGGTGGCGATTCTCGGACCCGGGCCTGTGAACATCGCGATCGCGGTCACCGTCGCTGCGGTTCCGGTGTACGTGCGCCTCGCGAGGGCGCAGACGCGCACGCTGTTGCAGGCCGAACACGTTGAAGCGGCGCGCATACTCGGCGTGCATCCGTTCGCTGCGTTTACACGACACGTGGTGCCAAGCGTGGTGGGCGCGCTCAGTGTGCTCGCGACAATCGGGATCGGATCGAGCATTCTGGCCGCGGCCGGTTTGTCCTTCTTGGGGCTGGGCCCAACGGAGCCCACGCCCGAGTGGGGGCTAATGCTGTCGGGCGGTCGAAATGTGCTCGGTCAGGCATGGTGGATTTCGGTCTTTCCGGGGCTGGCGATCACCGTGACGGTTGTAGCGGCAACAGCGGTGGGACGACTCTTGCGCGCTCGAGCAGAAGGCAGATCATCGTGAGGGCGCTGCGTGTTGAGAACTTGCGGATTGCTTTTGGAGACCGGATCGTCGTCGACAACGTGAGCTTTGACGTGCGCCCTGGGGAATGCCTCGCGATTGTCGGTGAGTCGGGCGCGGGCAAATCGGTCACTGCGGCTGCGTTGCTGGGACTACTGCCACGAGATGCGGCAGTCACGGCTACCGCGCTCGAAGTTGACGGCATCGATGCCGCGCACTTGAGCGAACCTGGCTGGCGATCTCTGCGCGGTGCGCGTATTGCGCTGGTCTCACAAGATGCACTCGTGTCGGTTGACCCGCTGCGCCGCGTTGAGCGTGAGGTCGTCGAGGCGATTGAAGTGCACAAGAAACCACTGTCGCGCTCTGCACGCAGATCGCACGCTGACGAGCTGCTGACTGCGGTGGCGATGCCCGATCCTCGGCGGCGTGCTCGGCAGTTTCCGCACGAGCTATCCGGCGGTTTACGCCAGCGCGCCTTGATCGCCTCTGCCCTCGCCGCAGACCCCGCGGTGATCATCGCGGATGAGCCCACCACGGCTCTTGACGCCACGGTGCAAGCGCGCGTACTGACACTTTTGCGCGAGATCGTTGATCGCGGTGTCGCGATCGTCTTCATCAGCCATGACCTTGCCGCCGTGGCGCGAGTTGCCGATCGCGTAGCTGTGATGCAACACGGTCAGATCGTGGAGACGGGCCCAGTGACCGAGGTGCTCAGTGCTCCGCAGCATCCTCACACCAAAACACTGGTGGCGGCTGCTCGACGTTCGCCGCGTGCCCCACGTGAGCTGGTAAACGACATCGTGCTCGAAGCCAGGGGAGTGTCGAAGGCGTTTGATCGCGTCGCGGTCAGTGACGTTTCGTTCACTCTGCCGCGGGGCCGCACTCTTGCCGTCGTGGGTGAGTCCGGCTCGGGAAAAACCACCCTCGCGCGTCTGCTTCTTGGGGTGGAGAAAGCAGACGCCGGCCAGATACTGCGTGACGGTGAACTCTGGCGGCCTGGCACGGGCGACAGCTCGAGCGTGCGTGTGCAGCTCGTGCACCAGAACCCCCTGGGTGCGTTCGACCCGCGCTGGAGCATCGGTCGGTCGCTGAAGGAGGCGCTCACCGCTGCGGGCGTTCCTCGAACTGAACAGGCTTCGCACATCGCCCGGCTGTTGCGCGACGTAGGTCTTGATCTCGACGTAAGAACGCGCCAACCTCGGCAGCTATCAGGAGGTCAACGCCAACGCGCGGCTATTGCCCGGGCACTTGCGACAGACCCAGATGTTCTGGTGCTTGACGAGCCTGTGTCGGCGTTGGATGCCCCGGTCCGGGAGCGTGTGCTGCTGATGCTGCAACGCATTCAAGCCGAACGCAACCTGGCGATGCTGTTCATTTCACACGATCTAGGAGTCGTCGCGTCCATCTCCGACGACGTTCTCGTCATGCGGGACGGCATGGTGGTGGAGGCTGGGGCGACTTCCACGGTGTTTGCCAACCCGAAGCATCCCTTCACGCGCGAGCTGCTCGCGGCGTCAGGTACATCAGCATCCACAGCGAAAGTCCAAAAAGGCGAGTAGAATCTTGCTACCAGCACCGATCCGGCTATCACCGGGGAGCTCTCGGAAGAACAGTCTTGAACTTTGCGGCTTAGTAGAACCGAGCGGGTCAGGCCCGTGACAGCCGCAGTGAGAGAGGACGCATGCAGACGCATTCGTCACGCGGGGTGGTACCGCGGCTCTTCCCTCCGGGAGCGTCGTCCTCGCAGGAAGCATTGCAACCTGCTGGAGTGACATGTCGTATCCCAAGTCCGCATTCGGACCGGCCGTAGACGCGGTCGTACCGAGTCCGCGGTTTCCTTCAATCGAAGAGGACGTTCAGTCGTTCTGGCGCGAAGATGACACCTTCCGCGATTCCATCGCGCAACGTGAGGGCTCTGAAGAGTGGGTTTTCTACGACGGACCTCCGTTTGCCAACGGGTTGCCTCACTACGGTCATCTGCTGACCGGGTATGCCAAGGACGTCTTTCCTCGCTTCCAGACGATGCGCGGCAAGAAGGTCGACCGCGTATTTGGGTGGGACACCCACGGTCTTCCGGCTGAACTCGAAGCGATGAAACAGCTCGGCATCACCGAGAAAGCTCAGATCGAAGAAATGGGCATCGCTACCTTCAACGAGAAGGCGCGCGAGTCGGTGATGGCGTACTCCGAGGAGTGGAAGACATACGTCGGCCGCATGGCCCGGTGGGTTGACTTCGAACGTGGCTACAAGACGCTTGACACGAACTACATGGAAAGTGTGCTCTGGGCGTTCAAGCAGCTGTACGACAAAGACCTCGCGTACGAAGGCCACCGCGTGTTGCCGTATTGCTGGCGCGATGAGACACCGCTCAGTGCGCACGAGTTACGCATGGACGATGACGTCTACAAGATGCGTCAGGACCCGTCTGTGACGGTCACCTTCCCGCTCGTCGGCGCCAAAGCGGAGGTTCTCGGACTGACGGGGGTGCGCGCCCTGGCATGGACGACGACGCCGTGGACCCTTCCCACAAACCTCGCTCTGGCTGTGGGCCCCACGATCCGCTATGTGGTCGTTCCTGGTGGACCGGCAGGCGCCGCGGACGTGCACCGCGATGCGGACGGAACGGCAGACGATCCGCTCGAGGCGACGGCACACCGATATCTCATCGCCGAAGAACTGCTGGTCGGCTACGCCAAAGACCTCGGGTACGAATCAGGCGATGACGCTCGGGCCGCGATCGAACAGTGGGTGCTCGGTGCTGAACTGGCTGACGTCGCATATGACCGGCTGTTTGACTACTACGCCGACGCCGAAACCTGGAGCACCCAGAACGCCTGGCGAATTCTCGTTGACGACTACGTGACGGTCTCAGACGGCACCGGCATCGTGCACCAGGCTCCTGCTTTTGGTGAAGATGATCAACGCATCACCGAGGCCGCAGGTATCCCGCTCGTGATGAGTCTCGATGACGGCGGTCGATTCCTTCCCCAGGTGACCGACGTCGCGGGCGAGTTGTGGATGGATGCGAACACGCCACTCGTGCGCCTCGTGCGTCAGTCCGGACGTCTGTTGCGACTTGCCAGCTATGAGCACTCCTACCCGCACTGCTGGCGCTGTCGCAATCCGCTGATCTACAAGGCTGTATCGAGCTGGTTTGTTCGCGTTACAGAGTTCAAAGACGAGATGCTCGCCAACAACGAGCAGATCACGTGGGTGCCAGAAAACGTCAAGCACGGCCAGTTCGGCAAATGGCTTGAAGGTGCCCGCGACTGGTCGATCAGTCGCAACCGGTACTGGGGCTCCCCAATCCCGATTTGGAAGAGCGACAATCCCGAGTTCCCGCGCACCGACGCATACGGTTCGCTCGCAGAGATGGAGCGCGACTTTGGCCGCCTTCCTCGCAACGCCGACGGTGAGGTCGATCTTCACCGCCCGTTTATCGATGAGCTCACTCGCCTGAATCCCGACGACCCGTCAGGCAAGTCGACGATGCGTCGTATCGAAGACGTGCTCGACGTCTGGTTTGATTCCGCCTCGATGCCCTACGCGCAGGTGCACTATCCGTTCGAGAACCAAGAGTGGTTCGATGCGCACTCGCCCGCCGACTTCATCGTGGAGTACATCGGGCAAACTCGTGGCTGGTTCTACGTCATGCACGTGCTGTCGACAGCGCTTTTCGATCGCCCAGCCTTCACTGGTGTGTCTTGCCATGGCATCGTGCTGGGCAATGACGGACAGAAGATGTCCAAATCTCTACGCAACTATCCAGATGTCTCAGAAGTGTTCGACCGCGACGGCTCTGACGCGATGCGCTGGTTCCTCATGGCAAGCCCTGTTCTGCGCGGCGGCAACCTGGTCGTGACCGAAGAGGGCATCCGAGCTGGCGTGCGTGAGTTCATGCTGCCGCTATGGAGCAGTTGGTACTTTTTCGCCACCTACGCCAATGCCGCTGGAGGGCAGGGTGACGCCGGGTACGAAGCGACATGGCGCACGGATTCCACCAATGTTCTCGATCGTCACATTCTGGCGCTTACGGGTGACCTCGTGCGCGACGTCGCTAACGACCTTGACGCCCTCGATTCAACGCTGGCCGCAGCTAAGCTACGTGAGTTCGGCGAGGCGTTGACGAACTGGTACATCCGTCGGTCGCGTGACAGATTCTGGGTTGGCGTGTCAGACGATGAGACCAGCCGTGACGCATTTGACACCTTGTACACCGTGCTCGAGACGCTGACACGCGTCGCAGCTCCGTTGATTCCGCACCTTTCGGAGCGCGTCTGGCAGGGGCTCACCGGCGGCCGTAGCGTGCATTTGCAAGACTGGCCCGACGCTACCGCTTTTCCCGCGGCTACCGATATTCGAAGCGCGATGGATGCTGTGCGTCAAGTGTCGAGCGTGGCGAATGCCCTTCGCAAGAGGGAGGGCAAGCGCGTGCGTCTGCCGCTCGCATCGATGACCGTTGTGCTGGCGAACGCGCAGGCGCTCGGGCAGTTCGACGACATCCTTCGTGACGAATTGAACGTGAAGAACGTTGAGCTCGTCGAGCTCCAAGACGATGCTGCTGGCGAGTACGGAATCACTCACCGCCTTTCGATCAACGCGCGTGCTGCTGGCCCTCGGCTGGGCAAGCGCGTTCAGCATGCGATCCAGGCATCGCGAACCGGCTCGTGGTCAGAGCAGGATGGAGCCGTTTCTGTGACCACCCCTGACGGGGAACTGCCGCTGAACCCGGGGGAGTACGACCTCGTGCTCGAGACTTCGGGAAGACCGGAGGGCGAAGCGCTTGCTCTGATTCCCGGAGGCGGCTTCGTTCTGCTTGACACGGCGACCACCCCCGAGCTCGAGGCGGAGGGCCTTGCCCGCGATCTCATTCGCGCCGTACAAGACACGCGAAAAGCCGCTGGGTTCGACGTGAGCGACCGCATTCATCTAGAACTGGCCTTCACCGATGCGACTGATGAAGCCGCGGTTCGTTCCGCGTTTGATGTCGCCGACATTGCTGGTGAGACGCTCGCAGTTTCACACGCAGTCACGCTTGGCGCACTCGATGCGAAGCCCGCCGATCACAGCGCTGAGTTCAACGCGGGCACGTACGCAAATCGTGGCGCCTTCATCGTTGCGGTTTCGAAAGCCGAGGCAGCAGCATGAGCGAAAAACACCGCGCACGCGCCGACGCTGTCTATTCGACGCTCCTCGCTCGTCAGGGGGAGCAGTGGGTGCAGCCGCGAGTTGAGCGCACTCGACGTGTGCTGGAGTTCCTGGATGACCCGCAGCGTACATTCCGTGTCGTACACCTCACGGGCACGAATGGAAAGACATCCACAGGCCGGATCATCGAGAGCTTGGTGCGCGCGCATGGGCTGCGCACGGGGCTATTCACGAGCCCCCATCTTGAGCGCTTCACTGAGCGAATCGTGGTGGATGGCGAGAATGTCGCCGATGTTGCCATTGCCGATGCGTGGGACGAGATCGAACCCTTTGTCGAAATCGTCGACGCCGAGCTGGCATCGGCCGACGACGCGCCATTGACTTTCTTCGAGTTGCTCACCGTTCTCGCCTTTGTGGTGTTCGCAGACGCGCCGGTAGATGTAGCCGTGATTGAGGTCGGAATGGGCGGTTCGTGGGACTCCACCAACACCGCCGACGGCGATGTTGCAGTGTTTTCGCCAATCGACATTGACCATGCCGATCGCTTGGGCGACACCATTGCCGAGATCGCAGAGGTCAAGGCCGGAATCATCAAAGACGGAGCGGCGGTTGTTTCGGCACGCCAGACTCCCGAAGCAGAAGCAGCGATTCGAGCAGCGGCCGGCGTTCGCGGAGCGTCGGTGGCGATCGAAGGTACGGATTTCGCCCTCACACAACAGCGCCTCGCCGTCGGTGGGCAGCTCGTGTCGGTGCGCGGCCTCGCCGGAACCTACAACGACGAGTACTTGCCGATTTACGGGGAACACCAGGCATTCAACGCTGCCCTCGCGATTGCCGCGGTGGAGTCTTTGGTAGGCGGCGGCACGCAGCCAATCGCCCCCGACATCCTCACCGAGTCATTCGCCCAGGTCACGACACCGGGGCGACTCCAGCTGGCAGGGATAAACCCCACAGTGTTGGTGGATGCCGCACACAATCCGCACGGTGCGCAAGCCCTTGTCGCCGCTTTGCACGAGGCCTTCGATTTTGACGAGTGGGGCATCGTTCTCGGCATGCTCGCTGACAAAGATGCGGTCGGCATCGTCAAGGCTTTAGCGCCGGCGGCAACACACATTTTTGCGACCGCGCCGACCTCGGAACGGGCAAGCGACGCCGACAGGGTGGCAGATATCGCAGAGGCTCAGGGCCTGCCCGTCACCGTGCACACTGATCTTGCAGAGGCCGCGATGGCCGCACGCGAGTGGGCGGCTGCTGCAGATCGGCGCGCCGTGGTTATCGCGGGCTCTGTGATTCTCGCCGGTGAGGCCCTCGGCCTCGCCGAGTCCGAGGAGTGGAAGTCGGGTTGGCAAGAGTGACTGCGTCAGATAGATCCGACGTGCCCGCGAAGCCCGCACGCCCTCGGCGCTCGCGAGGGGCAGCTGAGTCGCTCGCCTCGATCGTGCTCACCTTTGAGGCGGTTATCGCGTTTCTGGGGGGTCTGGCGATCTTCGGTTTGAAGGCTCTGCCCGATACGGTGCCGCAGTGGTGGGGGGTCGTTGCCGGTGTCGCTGTCGCGGTGCTGATGCTGCTTACGGCTGGTCTGGTGCGTTACCGCTGGGGCATCGCCTTGGGATGGGTGCTGCAGCTAGTCGTCGCACTTGGCGCATTTTTTGTGCCGGCGCTGCTGTTTGTCGCCCTCATTTTCGGGGGCATGTATGCATATGCCACCATCAAAGGAAGCTCGCTTGACCGCAACAACGCCAAGCGAGCTGCATCACCAACCGAACCTGCCTGATTCAGGCGAACGGAGATACACAAATGTCAACGGAAGAAACCCTCGTCCTCGTGAAGCCGGACGGCGTGGCTCGTGGCCTGACCGGCGCAATCCTGGCTCGCATCGAAGCTAAAGGCTATTCGCTCGTAGATGTTCGACTTGTCGAGCCAGATCGCTCCACGCTTGAGCGGCACTATGCCGAGCACGAGGGCAAGCCGTTTTACGAACCGCTCCTCGAGTTCATGATGTCTGGCCCTTCAGTCGCCATTCGTCTCGCGGGGAACCGGGTCATCGAAGGGTTTCGGTCGTTGGCGGGGATGACTGATCCCACGTTGGCTGCTCCAGGAACTATCCGCGGCGACTTGGGACGTGACTGGGGGCTCAAGGTCCAGCAGAACCTGGTTCATGGTTCAGACAGCCCAGAGTCTGCAGCGCGCGAGCTCGAGATCTGGTTCTGAACCTCAACGCGAACTCGCGCTCCTAGAACAGCGCCCCCAAGACGTCGAGTCTCAACTGCGCGATGACCGCAATGATCGCGTAGCTGACAACGGTGAGCACGGGAATCCACCCTGTGAGTTTGCCCGCGCCTCGTCGAATCGATGCAGGTGCGGGCAACAAGCCCGTTCGCAGTGTGTGAAGAGTTACAGCGTAAAAGGTTGGAATCGTCACCGACCACGTCACCATGCACCATGGGCACAAGGTGCCGAGCACGAAGATGCTTTGGCTGATCAGCCAGATGACAAAGACGAGGGCCAGGGTGAGCCCGAGTTCGAACAGCAACCAGAACCACCGTGCAAAGCGTGCGCCTGCGAGAATCGCCATTCCCACCACGATGGGGGCCGCCCATGCGGTCAACCCCAGGAGCGGGTTGGGAAAGCCAAAAACGCTCCCTTGCCACGAATCGAGGTTCGCAGAGCATTGCACCAGAGGATTGAAGTCACATGAGGCGGCTTCACCTGGATTCGTCAGTGCATGAAACTTCTCGATCGTCAGCTGAAATGCCGCCCACCATCCAATGACGCCAGCAATCACCAGCCACACGGCCAGAGCGGTCGGACGGGTGCGGGGCGACGGGTTGGGCATGTGGAGGATTATCCCATTGATGCTGGTGCGAAGCAGACAAACGACTTTGCAAACACGCGTATTGCGCGTTGGCGAGCAATCGCCGCGCGAAAGTGCGATAATGAAGTTTGATGTGCCGCGGCCGCGCCGATGTGCACATCACCGAAGACTTCAGGGCAACGAAGGCCCTTGGCAACACAACGTCTCACCACGAGAGTTGAGAGTGTGTTGCAGACCGAGTGAGAGAGCGGCACCGCAGGTGCGGCACCGCACAAGATTTTGCCGGGTGGCGCGCGGCGCGACCCCGCAGGGAGTAAACCCTTGATTGCCGATGGCATAAACGAAGAATTCGATACCCCGACCGCGCCCGATACCTCGTCGGCACAAGAAGCTGCGCCCGACGCACCGGCTGTCCCCGATGTTGCCCCTGGCGCACCGCCGGCCGTTGCACCAGCAAAGGAGCCGAGCGAATCGACTACGGAAGAAACGCCGCGCGAGGACGCACCTGCTGAAGATGCACCTGCAGGAGTCGCACCTGCTGAAGATGCACCCGCGGGAGTCGCACCTGCTGAAGATGCACCTGTGCAGGTAGATGGCTCCAGCGAGTCTGCGGGAGACCCGCGCCCGCAGTCAGCTACAGCACCCGCAAGTGAACCTGAGCAGCCCGCCGAAGCGACGCCAGCCGGACCTGTCACTGCGGTGAGCCTCGGATTGCTCCCGGAGACATTCGTGTCGGCTGTGTCGACGCAGCTGATGTTCTACGCGCCTGAAATCACCGTTCTGCCGAACGTGGCCGAAGAACAGCCCGAAAGCAATGACAACGACGGACAGCGCGGAAGCAATCGCCGCCGCAACCGCCGCCGTGGTGGCGACGCGCGCCAGGAGCCGAATGATCAGTCGGATTCTGCGCCGACTCAGTCGCACCCCCGTCAGCGGGCCGTTGAGCTCATCACTGAGCCGCAGCGAATCAAGGGTTCGACACGACTCGAAGCGAAGAAGCAGCGACGCCGCGACGGACGCGAAGCCGGACGCCGCCGCGCCGTGGTCACCGAAGCCGAGTTCCTCGCTCGCCGCGAAGCCGTGGATCGCGTGATGGTTGTTCGTTCGAAGAACGGCCGAATTCAGATCGCGGTACTGGAAGACAACGTTCTGGTGGAGCACTACGTGGCTCGCAATCAGGATGCTTCATTGATCGGCAACGTGTATCTCGGGCGAGTGCAGAACGTGCTGCCAAGCATGGAAGCGGCGTTCGTCGACATCGGTCGGGGTCGCAACGCGGTGCTGTACTCAGGTGAAGTTGACTGGGATGGCGTCGAGACTGGCAACCAGCCTCGTCGCATCGAGTTGGCACTCAAATCAGGTGACAAGGTGCTGGTCCAGGTGACCAAGGATCCGGTCGGCCACAAAGGCGCGCGTTTGACCAGCCAGATCTCTCTTCCGGGTCGCTACCTCGTGTACGTACCCGGTGGCGCGATGAACGGTATCTCACGCAAGCTACCCGACACCGAACGAGCGCGACTGAAGAAGATCCTCAAAGAGGTCCTCCCGGAGTCCTCCGGTGTCATCGTGCGCACGGCGGCCGAGGGTGCCACAGAAGAGCAGCTCACCCGCGATGTGCAACGCCTGACGAATCAGTGGGAACACATCTCGAAGCAGATTCAGTCGATCGGCGCTCCTGCGCTGTTGCACTCTGAGCCCGATCTGCTGGTGAAGATCGTGCGCGATGTCTTCAACGAAGACTTCACACACATGCTTATCCAGGGTGATGAGGCGCACGAGACGATCACGACGTACCTGCAGTCCGTCGCCCCCGATCTTCTCGACCGCGTCAAGGAACACGAGGGCGACCGCGACCCGTTTGACGAGTACCGCGTCACCGAGCAGATCGAGAAGGCGCTCGACCGCAAGGTCTGGCTTCCCTCTGGTGGCTCATTGGTGATCGACCGCACCGAAGCGATGACGGTCGTTGATGTTAACACCGGGAAATTCGTGGGCACGGGTGGCAATCTCGAAGAGACTGTCACTAAGAACAACCTTGAAGCGGCTGAAGAGATCGTGCGCCAGCTTCGGCTCCGTGACATCGGTGGCATCATCGTGGTCGACTTTATCGACATGGTGCTGGAGTCAAATCGCGACCTTGTCCTGCGACGATTGGTTGAATGCCTCAGCCGTGACCGCACGAAACACCAGGTCGCTGAGGTGACGTCTTTGGGCCTCGTGCAGATGACGCGAAAGAAGCTTGGGTTAGGCCTGCTCGAAACGTTCAGCGAGGCGTGTGACGTGTGCGCAGGGCGCGGTGTTGTGGTGCACCACGACCCGGTCGTCAAGCACCGTACTGCCAGCTCAGGCGGACAACAGGGCCGCCGCCCTCGCGGTGCCGCACAGCAGCAACAGCCGCCTGCGCAAGCCAACGGCGGCACGCATGTGATCACCGAGGGCGTAAAGTCGGCGCTCGCGCAGATCGCAGCATCCACCATTCACCATCCCGATGAGTCGGTGGCCGACGAAGCACCTGCAGCAATCGAAGCTGCACCTGAACCACGCGCCAAGAAGCCACGGAAAAAGCGAAAAGAGCCCGCAGCAAAGGCGCCCGCGAAACAGCAGGCTCCGAAGACTGAGAAGGATTTGCTGCTGGATTCAGTTCTCGAGGCTCTCCCCGAGCCGAAGGCCCCCGGTCAGGGACGCGCGCGTCGACGGGTGACCACGGCTGCCCTCACGGGCACACCGGTCGCCCATATTCCGGAAGACTAGTCGTTGAGGTGTTGCGCGCGCCGCTCACGAGCGGTGACGCGCAACCCCGACGCGATCAGGCGACGTACGAGTTCGTGCCCGCTCACGTATTCCGCACCATCTGCGACCAGCTGCGCGTGTATTTGTTCCGGCACGTCGTAGTGATCGAGGTCAAACCCCCGGAGCGGAATGTCGTGCGCGCGAGCAAAACTGTGGAGCTCGTCGAGATTCGAGTCGCTCACTAAATGTGCCCAGAGTCGGCCATGTGCGGGCCAGCGCGCGTCGTCAATTAGGATCGCCACCCCCGAATCCTACTCACTCGCTCGCGACACGGCGTCGATGCTTTTGCTGATACGCCCCGCATCCGGTAAAGTAGTCCTTTGGTGCGTCACGTTTTGCAGAGTGATGGCGAAACTGTCGAGAGCCTTGCTTCCGCACCAGGACTTTCCCAGTCTCACAAAGACAATTCGGAGCCGTGCGCTCCCAAGACGAAACAGGTGTGAAGTGGTTTACGCAGTAGTGCGCGCCGGTGGCCGGCAGGAAAAGGTAGAGGTCGGCACGGTTGTCGTTCTCGACCGACAGAAGGCAAAGATTGGCGCAAGCATCGAGCTGCCCGCCGTTCTGTTCGTTGACGGCGACGCCGTCACGACCGACGCTGACAAGCTCGCGAAGGTAACCGTCACCGCCGAGGTCATCGGCGAAGAGCGCGGCCCGAAGATCGTGATCCAGAAGTTCAAGAACAAGACCGGGTACAAGAAGCGCCAGGGGCACCGTCAGGACCTCACGCGCGTCAAGGTCACCGGCATCAAGTAGAGCCACAGGAGACGCAGAGATGGCACATAAAAAGGGCGCAAGCTCCACTCGTAACGGTCGTGACTCCAACGCACAGCGCCTCGGCGTGAAGCGCTTCGGTGGTCAGGAAGTTCTCGCCGGCGAGATCATCGTCCGCCAGCGCGGCACCCACTTCCACCCCGGCGTCAACGTCGGCCGTGGCGGCGACGACACCCTGTTTGCACTGAGCGCAGGCGCTGTCGAGTTCGGACAAAAGGGCGGTCGTAAGGTCGTCAACATCGTGGCCTTCGCGGAGTAATCCCGCAGGTTTCACAGATTTTCTTAGAAGGGGCGGGCTTCGGCCCGCCCCTTCCATTTACTCTGGGCTTGACCCAGACCGCACCGTAAAGGGAGGAACGCATGGTCACGTTCATCGATCGTGTGACGTTGCACCTGAGCGCCGGTAAGGGCGGAAACGGTTGCGTGTCGGTCAAGCGCGAGAAGTTCAAGCCTCTCGCTGGCCCCGATGGTGGCAGTGGGGGACACGGCGGCGACGTCGTACTGGTCGCTGAACCACAGGTCACCACGCTGCTTGCGTATCATCACTCACCGCACCGCTCAGCGGGCAACGGCGGCTTCGGCATGGGAGATCACCGTTCAGGTGCCCTCGGAGAGACGCTCGAACTTCCGGTGCCAATTGGAACTGTGGTCAAAGACGCAGATGGGCAAGTGCTGGCCGACATGCTCGACCCCGGCATGCGTTTCGTCGTCGCACCCGGCGGAATCGGCGGTTTGGGCAACGCGGTACTTGCAAATCCAAAGCGCAAGGCTCCCGGCTTCGCACTCCTGGGTACACCCGGGTGGGAAGGCGATGTCTATCTTGAGTTGAAGACAGTCGCGGATGTCGCGCTGGTAGGTTTTCCGTCTGCAGGCAAGTCCAGCCTGATCGCGGCGATCTCCGCGGCGAGACCCAAGATCGCGGACTACCCGTTCACGACCCTGCACCCCAATCTCGGCGTCGTGCAGGCGGGCGATAACCGTTACACCGTCGCTGATGTCCCGGGTCTCATCGAAGGAGCAAGCGAGGGCAAGGGCCTCGGACTTGAATTCCTGCGTCACGTGGAGCGCTGCACAGCGCTCGTGCACGTGCTTGATTGCGCGACCCTCGAACCAGGGCGCGACCCGCTGAGCGATCTCGACACCATTCTTTCGGAACTCGCTGCGTATCCGGTTCCAGAAGGCCAGACACCTCTGCTTGAGCGACCACAGTTCGTCGCCCTCAACAAGGTAGATGTGCCAGAAGCTCAAGACCTCGCCGATCTCGTACGCGCGGATATCGAAGCGCGAGGGTTTCGAGTGTTCGAAATCTCTACAGTGAGCCATTCGGGGCTACGTCAGCTCACCTTCGCGCTAGGTGAGGTCGTAGCTGAACACCGCGCAAAGCTCGCCGCCACTCCGGTTCAAGAGCGCGTCGTCATCCGGCCGCGCGGATCTAAAAAGGAGTTCACGATACGTGTCGAAGGCGGCACGTACGGCAACTTCTATCGCGTGCTCGGCGAAAAGCCATTGCGTTGGGTTCAGCAGACTGACTTCCAGAACGAAGAGGCAGTCGGCTTCCTCGGTGATCGACTCGAAAAGCTCGGTGTTGAAACTGAGCTTTTCCGCGCCGGCGCGGTTCCAGGCGCAACCGTCGTCATCGGTGAGGGCGACGGCATCATCTTTGACTGGCAGCCCTCGGTGACGTCAGCGGCCGAGTTGATGACCGCACCTCGAGGCACCGATCCTCGACTCCTGCAGAGCAATCGCCGTACGACCGCCGAACGACGCGACCACTACAAAGAGCGAATGGATGCGAAGGCTCAAGCCCGCGCCGAACTTGAAACTGAGCGCATCGCGGAGAGTGGTAGCCGCACTGGGGACGACGAGTGAGCACAGCGGCACGCGCCCTGATCCCCGCCGCACGACGAGTGGTCGTCAAGGTCGGGTCTTCATCAATCAGCGGCGATAGCTCGCACAAGATCGGGCCGATCGTTGAGGCGATTGCCGAAGCACACGGTCGAGGCACGGAGATCGTGCTGGTCTCGTCGGGAGCTATCGCGACGGGCATGCCCTTCTTGTCGCTCGATGAGCGGCCGAGCGACCTCGCTACGCAGCAGGCGGCGGCCGCAGTGGGACAAAACATCCTGATCTATCGCTATCAGGCCGCGCTACGACCATTTCAGATCGTCGCGGGACAGGTGTTGCTGACTGCAGGAGATCTCGAGCACCCCACTCCCCGTTCCAATGCACGGCGGGCGATGGACCGACTGCTGGGACTCCGCATCCTGCCCGTCGTCAACGAGAATGACACCGTTGCGACGCATGAGATCCGTTTTGGCGACAACGATCGCCTAGCAGCGATGGTTGCCCAGCTAATCGGGGCAGAGGCGCTGGTGTTGCTCAGCGATATTGACTGCCTCTACACGCGACCACCAGATGAGCCGGGGGCGGAGCCGATTTTCGAGGTTGCCTACGGCGACGAGCTTGCTGGATTCGAGTTCGGTTCAGTTGTGGTCAACAGCGTGGGAACAGGCGGCGCTGCGACGAAGGTCTCGGCGGCCCGAATTGCGGCCGCCTCGGGTATTGGGGTACTCGTCACAAGTGCTGACCTCGTAGTCGATGCGCTCCGCGGGAGTAGCGTCGGCACCTGGTTTCACCCGAAGCCTTGAATGCCATCGAGTATCGGTCTGCTCGGTAAGCTGGTGTGATGCTCACCACGGCCGCCACCGCGCGCGACAGAATGGTTCTCGCCAAGCACGCCTCGCGGACGATTTCGTTGCTTACCGATCAGCAAAAGAGTGACGCGCTCATGGCTGTCGCAGCCGAGATCGTGACCGCGACAGACGACATCGTGACGGCGAATGCCGAAGATCTCGCTCGTGGACGTAGCAATGGACTGTCTGAGGCGCTCCAAGATCGTTTGCGGTTGGATGCCGATCGCATCGCTGCTCTCGCGAGTGCTGTGCGCGACGTCGCACAGCTGCCCGACCCAGTCGGTCGAGTGCTCGACGAACGCGTGTTGCCCAACGGCGTAGCTCTGACGAAAGTTTCGGTTCCGTTTGGTGTCGTCGGCTCGATCTACGAGGCACGACCGAACGTCACTGTTGATATCGCCGCTCTTGCGCTCCGCTCAGGCAATGCGGTGGTTTTGCGCGGCGGCTCAGCCGCCGAACAGACGAACGCCGCGTTGATCACGGCGATGCGTCATGCGCTTACCCGAGTGCACGTCGATCCGGACGGCATCCAAACTGTCGATGACTTCGGGCGCGCCGGAGCCCGGGAGATGATGCAGGCACGCGGACTCATCGACGTGCTGATCCCGCGGGGGAGCGCCTCATTGATAGAAACTGTGGTCACCGAGTCGTTGGTCCCCGTGATTGAGACCGGCGCGGGCGTCGTTCATATCGTCCTGGACGCCAACGCCCCACTGGAATGGGCCCGCGACATCGTTGTCAACGCTAAAGTGCAGCGCCCGAGCGTATGCAACTCGGTCGAGACTGTACTCGTGCTTCGCGACGCTGCGGCGCGTCTGGTTGCTCCCGTCACCGAGGCTCTGCAAGCTCGCGGCGTGACGGTTCACGGTGATGAAACTGTTGGGACGTTGGCAGATCACATCGTGCCAGCTACCGAATCGGATTGGTCGACCGAGTACCTGAGCCTTGATGTATCCATGAAAGTGGTGGCAGACCTCGACGAGGCGCTGTCGCATATCAGGCAGTACTCCACAGGACACACCGAATCGATCATCACGGCATCTGAAAGCAATGCCGATCGCTTCCTGGCTGAGGTAGATTCCGCTGTCGTTATGGTGAATGCGTCGACACGATTCACAGACGGCGGAGAGTTCGGGTTCGGCACTGAAGTGGGAATCTCCACCCAAAAGCTGCACGCACGAGGCCCTATGGGATTGCCTGAGCTCACGAGTACGAAGTGGCTGGCGCGCGGCACCGGGCAAGTGCGGGCCTAACCACCTAGACTGGAACAAGCCTGCGCGACACAGGCACACCTGAACGGAGCAAGCATGACCCTCGCCACGATCCTGTACCTCGCAGCGGAAGAGTCCGAACATCACGGAAACGTGGCGCTCGAGACGGTCGGCTTCGGCATCGTCGCGCTGATTGTGTTCGCTTCGCTGGGTATTGTGACCCTTTCGTATCGCAACGTCGCCAACCGCCACGCGCACAAGGCCGAAGCATACGCAAAAGCCCACGAGAACGACGTCCAGCAGGTGGGACACGGCCACTAGGCCCGCTGAATGTCGGTGACGCAGGTACCAAGAATAGGAGTGATGGGTGGGACGTTTGATCCCATTCACCACGGCCACTTAGTTGCCGCGAGCGAAGTCGCCAAGTCGTTCGATCTTGACGAGGTCATATTCGTTCCCACCGGGCGCCCATGGCAGAAATCAGATGTCTCTCCGGGTGAGGATCGCTATCTCATGACGGTGATTGCGACAGCTTCCAACCCGCAGTTCACTGTCAGTCGCACGGACATTCAGCGCGACGGACCTACGTACACCATCGATACTCTGCGCGACCTTCGCGAGGAATATCCCGGCGCTGAACTGTTTTTCATCACCGGTGCCGATGCCATAGCGCAAATTCTCAGTTGGAGGGAGCATGATGATCTATGGGATCTGGCCCATTTCGTCGCTGTCTCCCGTCCAGGCCACGCGCTGAGCACAGACGGGCTACCGACTGAGGGTGTCAGCCTGCTTGAGATTCCGGCCTTGGCTATCTCATCAACCGACTGCCGTGAGCGCGTCCAACGAGGAGACCCGGTGTGGTACCTCGTCCCAGACGGAGTCGTCCAGTACATTGCAAAGCACGACCTATACCGGAGCGAGGAATGAGTACACCTGAGCAGCCGGCGAACCCACCGCTGACCCGCAAGCAATTGCGTGAAATCCGAAATACCGGAGCCACGCCCATCATCGCTGTCGATTTGCAGCCAGAGCGCGAGAGTGAACCGGAGCCCAGCGCAACGGACGCGCCGGGGCAGCAAACTGACTTCACCCAAGAAGTCACAGCAGCGACGCACGAAACGCCAAAGGTCACGGCGACGCCGTTGCCGCGACCCGCTGAGCCTGTGGACGTCGCCCCTGCTCCTGCGGCTGATTCAAGCGTCGACCTGGGCGTGAGCCCATTGACGCGCCGTCAGGCGCGTCAGCAGGAGCGCATTCGCACGGCGTCCGTTCCCGTAATCACCCCAGAGGTTGCTGCACAACATGCTTCACAGCCTGTGCCGGCGACGATCGGCACCCAGAGTGTCGAGGAGGATGGCCTGAAGTCAGTTTTCGGCACCGGGGCTACACCCGTAGCAACAGAGTCGTTCGGTGACAGTGACTTCGCTCCCACCGTTCTTGACGAGGATGTGAGCGCCGACAACGAAGGCTGGCGTGACATGTTCGTCAAGGTTTCTCCAGAAGCATCCGCCCTAGCAGCCAGCCTGGTTGCGGCAGACAGCGCCGAGGCTCAGCCACGCGCCGCCGAGGCGGCGGCACCGATGGTCGCACCTGTCGAGATTGGTGGCGACGCGCACGATGAGGCCGATAGCGAGGCCGATCGTGCTGTCGTGAATCCATTGCTCGGCGCCAACTTGCTCACCGCGAAAGCCACCGAGAGCGACGTTCCCGCCTCATTTGACCAGATCTTCTCCCGCTCCACCGGCGCGGTGTCGACCTCCAACGCGCTCATCATCGCTGACAATCCAGCCACCGACTTCGGGGGCGCGGTGACCGCTACCGGTGAAGTTCTCGTGACGGGAACTTTCCAGTTGCCCGAGGGCCTTGGGTCGACCGGGCACGCGGTCGGCACCGCTGACAGCAAAGAAACTGACGCTGTGTTGATCGACGGCGAACTGCCTGCGCATTCTTCGCCCACGCCGATTGCGGCCAGCGCTGCTATCAGCACGGTCAAGTCTGCTGGCGAAGTAATTCGACCTCCGGCGCCTGAAAAGGGCAGCCGGCTCATGATGACGCTCGCGATCACCGCGGGCGTCCTAGCGCTCGCCCTCGTCGGCGTGCTGATCGTCGCATTTGCGACCGGAGTATTCTCTTGACAGCAAGAACGTCCACTTACGAAATGGTTCAGATCGCCGCCGCAGCTGCGGATTCGAAGGGCGGGGAAGAGTTTGTCGCGCTTGATGTCTCGGAGCCGCTTCCTCTCGCCGATGCCTTTCTGCTCGTCACCGGCGGTAGCGAACGCAATGTCGCCGCAATCGCGGATGAGGTAGAAGACCAGTTGCTTCAGGCTGGCCACAAACGTCTTCGGCGCGAAGGACGCAAGGAGTCTCGTTGGGTGCTTCTTGACTTCGGCGACCTCATTGTTCACGTCTTTCACGAGGAGGAACGCAACTACTACGGGCTCGAACGTCTGTGGAAGGACTGTCCTGTCATCGCGATCGATTTGCCGACAAAGACCAATTCAGACTGAGCTTCGTGTTCGGTACTTCCTCTAACGTGTAGTAATCTAGAGGGGTTGCCCCGGCTCCGGCCGGCAACGAGATGGGCCTGTGGCGCAGCTGGTAGCGCACCTGCATGGCATGCAGGGGGTCAGGGGTTCGAGTCCCCTCAGGTCCACCAAAAATCCCCGGTTATTCCGGGGATTTTTTAGTTGTGCACGACGCAAGGAATTTGAGTACAAGCATCACACACAACGAATTCGGTGTCGCACGATCGGATGCTGCAATTCGCGGTGCGCTTCGTCGCGGCTCCGCACCCGCTGCATTCGCCCATAGTGGCGGCATCATCGCTGAAGTCAATCGAACCCCGCTTGTCGAAAACGTACAGTGAACCTTCCCAGAGCCCTTTGTCGCGAAAACGTTCTCCGTAGCGCACGATTCCGCCATCCAGCTGGTAGACCTCGTCGAAGCCGCGAGACACCATCAGACTCGAGAGCACCTCGCAACGGATACCCCCGGTGCAATACGTCACTACAGGTCGGTTTTTCAGTTCATCGAACTCACCGGAATCCAGCAAGCGCACGAAGTCTCTAGTGGTCTCGACATTCGGCACCACCGCACCAGCGAATCGGCCGATCGCAGCTTCCAAAGCGTTTCGCCCGTCGAAGAAAACGACATCATCGCCGCGCTCGGAGACGAGCTGATGCAGCGCGTCGGGGGAGAGGTGCGTCCCCCCACCAACGACGCCGTGCGCGTCGACTTCGAGTTCGCCTGGGGCACCAAAGGAGACGACTTCCTCACGAACCTTGACGCTCAACTTAGGAAAGTCGCTGCTGCGTTCATCGCCATCGAGTTCGCTGCCATCGCTCCATTTGAAATCAATGTCGCGGAATGCAGCATATTCGCGCGTCTTGCGTACGTAACGCTTGAGCGCGGCCATTGGTCCACCGAGGGTACCGTTCAGGCCGTGTTCTGAGACCAGAATTCGTCCTCGCAACCCAAGGGACTCTGCCAAATCCCGCTGCCACAGTCGAACGGCGTCGGGGTCAGCCAGGGGCGCAAAGGCGTAGTACAGGATGATCTTTGAAACGGGCACGAAGAAAGTCTACGAGCGGCGGCTGAATGACCAGTCGGAACGCTACCGTGGGTGAGTGAGTTCTCAGCCCCAGTCCCCGCGTTTCGGCGTTGTCGGCCGTGCGTGCTCGGTGCTGGCGAAGGAACGCGAAGCCGAGGCGAAGTGCGCAGTCTGATGATGGCTAAGAGACTGATCGCGGCGCTTGGGCTTGTGTGCATCCTTGCATTGGGCCTCACGACACCCGCGACGGCGGTTGCTGTGAAGCCAACATCGAGTGATGGAACTGCTCATGGCTCCGGCGTCGTGCGCGTGGAGTCCGCCGCCGAAACAGCTATCGACGCTGCTGCCACCGCCCGTGTCGCGCAGATGTCGGTGCACGACAAAGCGGCGAGTGTGGTCATGGGCCATATTCCGTCGACAGACCCAGCGATCCTGCGCGCATATATGGAAGACACCGGCATCGGCGGGTTCATCCTGATGGGAGCAAACGTTCCTTCATCTGAACAGCTGCTGCGCGAACTTACGGAGTCGTTGACTGTTGACCCCGCCTTCGCACCTCTGCTCGCGATCGACCAAGAAGGAGGCGACGTCTCCCGTCTCCCGTGGGATGACTTCCCGTCTGCCCTCACCCTGAAGTACGATTCCGCAGAAGCCGCCTACGATGCATTCTCAGGTCGCGGCGGCCTCATCCTGCGCGCAGGAATTGGAGTCAACTTCGGTGTCGTGGCTGACGAGACTGACGATCCTGACATGTTCATCTATCGCCGAGTACTGGGCACGAATGCCCCGTCTGCCGCGTCTCGCGTCGCTGCGGCTGTATTGGGCGAATCCCCCTCGACGATGTCGACGCTGAAACACTTCCCAGGTCACGGGGCGGCTCCCGGAGATTCTCACGCGGGTATTCCAGAGACAAACATCTCGCTCACCCAATGGCGCGAAACTGACGCGGTACCTTTCCAAGCCGGCATAGACGCCGATGCTCCGTTGCTGATGTTTGGACACCTGCGCTACACCTCGATCGACAGCAAACCGGCAACGCTCTCCGCGAAGTGGCATGACATCGCTAGGAAAGAACTGGGGTTCTCGGGCGTCGCAATTACGGATGACCTCGGGATGCTTGAAGCATCCGGGATCGCTGACTATGCCGATCCAGTCTCGAACGCGGTCGAGGCGCTCGTCGCGGGAAACGACATGGTGCTGACATTGCTCAACTCCAACGAAAACACGGCGCCCCGCATCGTTGCGGGCATTGTTGCGGCAACCGAAGACGGAACACTGTCTATGGAGCGTCTCGAAGAAGCCGCGCAGCGCGTCGCCGTTTTGCGACTTGAACTCAGCGGTGACGGACGCGGACTCTCGCCGTGCGAGGACTGCGGCCCTCTGGAGTGATCACTCTCGCGCGATGACTGTCAAGAGTTCTTGGCGCAGTTGCTGAGCTCGGGAGGTGAATTCTCGTTGAGCCGCCACGTAATCGGCCTTGCCCTGCGCTGTCTCAATCTTGATGGGGCTAAACCCCCAATCTGTTAGATCGTAGGGTGATGCCCTCATATCGACCACTCGAATCTCGCGAGCGAGAGCGAAAGTGTTGAGCAACAGCTCGCCAGGTACCAAGGGGCCCAGCTTAATCGCCCATTTGTATAGGTCCATACCTGCGTGCAGACATCCTGGCTGCTCGCGCTCAGGCTGGCTCTCGCGGCTCAGTTCTACAGAATTGCGGGTGGTGGCGGGGTGCGTGAAGAAGCGAAAGGCATCGAAATGGGTGCAACCCAGTTCATGCGATTCCACGACCGCGTTAGTGCCCGATTGGCCGAGGCGCAGTGGGACGTCATGCCGATGCTCATCGTCGCGGTAGATCATGGCCCATTCGTGCAGGCCGAAACACCGAAAGCTAGCATTTCGTCCAGCAGTCGCCCGCAGGATGCGACCGATATTGCCGATCAGCGCACCATACTTGCGGCGGAAGCTACCGCCGTCAACGATGAGGCCATCCGATCCGCCAACCGGAATGTACCAGCGCCAGCCAGCTCGATCCGTGTGCGTTGCGGCGTCAAGTCGCACGCCTTCACCGGGATGCCACCGCCGGAGGATGGCGGGTTTGTAGGAGTAGTAGGTGTACAGGAAATCATCGACAGGATGGGTTTGACCGCGCGACGCGCGTTGACGCCGACCGTAGGTGAGAGCGTCAGCTCGTTCGTGATGCGCCTGCTCGCGAGCGTTCCACTCGGATGGGGCGAGCGCTTGGGAAGCGAGCGCGTGAGCAGTAGGCACCCCTCGACAATACGTTGCGCTGCTGAGCGATCGCGCACCGATGCTCATCGTCCCGTCGGATGCGGCGACTACCTTGGACTCATGTGCGCAAGCTATGGACTCGACCCTCGGTTTACGGATCCGGACGAGATTCTTGCCGACGATGACGATCTTTTCAAGAACCTCAGTGCTTGGGCACAAGTGAACGACGGCTCAACGTTGTTACCTACCGGCAAGAATTTGCGAAACTTGAACCCCATCCTTGTGTCGAAGAACGGTCAACGAGTTCTTGAAAATGCGTGGTGGGGCTATCTGATCGACGGTGCTCCCGCGAAGTTCCCCTCCATCAACACGAGAGCCGAGCGCTTGCGAGATCGCAAAGAAGCTCTTCCGCCTCGGGCTCTTGTTCCAGCGACGCGATGGTTCGAACTGCGAAAACCCCAGCGCACATGGTACGAGTTCGGCGGCGACCATTCCCTCTTCGCGATGGCCGCGGTCACTCGACCCGGACGAACGTCCGACGGCACGGAATACACGTGCTACTCACTTGTTATGCGGCCCGCGACAGAAGAACTAAGCGAGATCCACGATCGCGTACCGCTGCTTGTACCACGTTCTTTCGCAGGCGACTGGCTGACCAGCGATTTACCTTCACGTGAGCTCATAGAAGAGGCCGTTGCTCACTCCGAATTCGCCCTGCGTCGGGTCAACGCACGCGCCATTGGCGAACGTCCGACATCTCGCTCAGCGGGGGATGATCCCCAGGGACTCAAGCTGTTCTAGCAGTCCTGCACCATCTGACTCCGTCAGCCAAGGCACCTCGAACGCAGCATGGTCATTCACCGCAGTGCGCCCGCCCGCCAGCACCGCCTCCGCGGTTGAGAGTCGACGAATGGCGACGGCAGCAACTTTGTCGGGGTTCTCATTCGCAAACTCGGTGTAGATCGCGTCATCGTGCTGCCCATCATCGCCGATAAGCAACCACTTGACCTCGGGGAACTCGGTGGCTAGACGCCGAAGATTCTCCTGTTTGTGCGCCATTCCGCTGCGGAACCACCGATCGTGTGTTGGCCCCCAGTCTGTGAGCAAGAGCGAGCCTGAGGGAAAAAGGTGGCGTCGCAAGAACTGGTTCAGAGTGGGGGCGACATTCCACGCTCCCGTAGACAGGTAGATCATCGGTGTGCCCGGCGTGGCTTGGGCAACCTTTCCCAGCAACACTGCCATGCCTGCGACCGGTTGGCGCGCATGCACGTCGACGACAAACGAGTTCCACGCGGCGATCAGTGGCCGAGGCAACGCGGTCACCATCACGGTGTCATCTACGTCGGAGATCACCCCAAAACGAATGTCCGGCGCAACCATAAAGACACGCGACTCTACAGGTTCGCCGCCCTCTACAGACATGGTGAACCTTTGCCAGCCAGGCTCGAGCGACACCGGGAGCACAGCATCAAGCACTCCGCCGCGATCGGTGACCACTTCGTGTGTCGCGCCGCCGATCGTCACGGTCACTTGCGCGTAGCCGATCGGGACAGCGGCGAAACTGCGCCATCCACGCACGCTGGCGAGCTCGCCGCTCTCTGCGGTCGGCAACGGGGGCACAATCATGGCGCGTCCGAGCACTCGAGCCCAGCCCCTGTCACTGCTTCCGCCGCCGTATCCGGGGAATGCGGTGATCGTCGGTACTTTGCCGCGAGCGCGCGCACGCCTCTCCCGCCATGCGTGCAGCCGATATTCCAACCGCGCGAACCAGAGCGCTTTTTTGCGCGCGGGCGCTGCGTCGTTCTCGGGCATTTTCCTAGTCTTTCATGTCGCCCAGAGCGTCGTCCTCCATATGGCGCCGCTCGAGCCGATGAACGACCTTCTTCAGCACGAACACGGCGATCACGAGAATGACGATGATCCCGACGAATATATAGCCAGCGAAGTGCAGGCGATCGGCCAGCTCGCGGTACGTGCCCGCAGCGAGTGCCGCCACGGGGATGTAGAGCGACGCCCAGACTATGCACGCTGGCAAGGTCCAAGCGAGGAAACGCCGATACGAGTAATGGGTCATTCCGACCGTGAGCGGCACCAGCGAGTGAAGCACCGGCAGAAATCGAGAAATGAAGATTGCGAGGCCACCGCGACGATCGACGTAGCGTTCTGAACGAGCCCAGTTCTCGTCACCGATTCGCTGGCCGAGCCAAGATCTGCGGATCCGTGGCCCTAGTAAGCGGCCAAGCCAGAACCCGATCGACTCACCGATCAGGGCGCCGACGACCACGGCCAGCCCCAGCATGAGGCCCTCAGCCCACGACGCGACCGCTGTGCCCGCCACGATCACGATCGTGTCGCCTGGCACGATCAATCCGATCAGCACGCTCGTTTCAAGCATGATCGCGACCCCGGCAATAAGACTGCGAACCAGCGGATCGACAGCTTGAACGGCATCAAGCAACCACGTCAACAACTCGTTCACCCCAAAATCCTACGGGGGTTGGGAGCGCATTAGCCTGGGGATATGGCGCAGGTTCTCTCAAGCTTTCTTTGCGATCAATGGATTGATCCTTCGAGAGTGCACAGCGAGCTGTCTGCAACTTCTGAACATTCGTTTTGGCTGGATGCAGGGCCCGCGGCAACCCGCGGGTGGAGCTGGGTCGGAGTGGGCGTTCCCGAACCAGACGCCGCGCTCGTCAACGAGGTCGTCTGTGTTGAACATCGCCAGGCAACCGACACCTACAACGGGACGTTTCGCGGCGGCTGGGTGGGGTGGATGGGCTACGACGATTCCGCATCGCGTGCTGGTGCCCCTTCCGCAGTAGATCGATTCGCAATTCCTCAACAACTTTGGCTGCGAGCCACTCAGTTCTTCGCCTTCGATCACGCACACGGACGAATGTGGGCTCTTGCTCCTGCGGGCGATCTCGCATCGCTTATCGCGATAGGGGAGCGGGCAGCGCGCGCAACTGCTGTGTCGGTGCCCCGAGCGCCGCGTCGCGACCTTGTGCCCCGCCATAGTCCGGAGATTTACGCCTCACTGATTGAGCGCTGTCGTGACTCGATCAGCCGCGGGGACGCATATCAACTCTGCTTGGCAACCCGCTTCGAGCTCGAACTTGGCGAACAACTAAACATGCACGATGTCTATGCCCGCTTGCGCCTGGCCACCCCGTCTCACCACGGGGCGCTCATCATGTCTGCGGGCGTGGCGCTCGCGAGCGCGAGTCCAGAGCGATTCCTAGAGGTCTCACGCTCAAGGGTGCGCACCAGGCCCATCAAAGGCACGCGCCCCCGAGGCTCGAACGGCGAGGCCGATGCCGCGTCGCGAGCGGAACTCATAGAAAGCGAGAAGGAACGAGCTGAGAACGTCATGATCGTCGACCTGATGCGCAACGATCTGTCGAAGGTATGCCTGCCAGGGTCCGTCGCAGTAGAGGAGTTGCTGGCGGTCGAGTCATACGCCGCAGTGCATCAGTTGGTGAGCACAGTGGCTGGCACGCTCGCGCCAGAAACGACCGTGGGCAACCTGCTGGCTGCTACATCACCGGCAGGGAGCATGAGCGGTGCGCCGAAACTGTCAGCGATGACAATTCTGCACGCACTCGAGGGCGATGCTCGCGGGCTATTCGGTGGATGCTTCGGCTGGATCGGTGACGACGGCGGATTGGACCTCGCGATGGTGATTCGCTCGATCGTCGCGCATCCCGACGGGGCGTATGTCGGTGCTGGCGGAGGAATCACTTGGCATTCGAAGCCGGCCGACGAGGTGGCCGAAGTTGGAATCAAGGCGCGAGGCCCGCTCGCCGCGCTCGGAGCTGCTCTGCCGCCGGGTTGGTGCGACATCGTCGGGTAACCTGGAAAGAGCGCGCTGTGCGCTTTCCTGTGCACCCCATGATTGGTATCACCACGTGAGTCATACGCCGTTTCCCGAGTCCGGTGGGTTCGACACCCAAGCTATCCAGGACAAATGGCAGGAGCGTTGGGCCAAAGCCGATCCGTTCCGCGCGGGTGGAGCTGAAGACACGCGTCCCCGCAAGTACGTGCTCGCGATGTTCCCCTATCCGTCCGGTGATCTTCACATGGGGCACGCCGAGAACTATCTATATTCCGACATCGTCGCGCGCGCGTGGCGCCACCGAGGCTACAACGTACTCAACCCGATCGGTTGGGACTCGTTCGGTCTACCGGCTGAGAACGCCGCCATCAAGCGCGGGGTCGAGCCTCGGGAGTGGACCTACGCAAACATCGAGCAGCAGAAGCAAGGCTTCCGTTCATATGGCGTGTCATTTGACTGGAGTCGCGAGCTCCACACTAGCGATCCGGAGTACTACCACTGGAACCAGTGGCTCTTCCAGCGCCTGTACGAACGCGACCTCGCCTATCGTAAAGAGAGCCCGGTCAACTGGTGCACCAACGATCAGACGGTTCTTGCGAACGAGCAGGTCGTCGAGGGACGTTGCGAGCGCTGTGGCGCGGAAGTAATCAAGAAGAAGCTGACTCAGTGGTACTTCAAGATCACGAAGTATGCCGACCGCTTGCTTGACGACCTGAACCAACTCGAGGGTTTCTGGCCGCACAAGGTTCTGCAGATGCAGCGCAACTGGATCGGTCGTTCAATCGGCGCCGACATCGATTTCCAAATCGAAGGGCGCGAGGAATCGGTAACGGTCTTTTCGACCCGTCCCGATACCCTGCACGGCGCGACGTTCTTTGTCCTGGCTCCAGACGGAGACTTGGCGGCAGAACTGGTCGCCGGGGCAACACCCGAGGTCCAAGAGCGCTTCGAGACCTACCTGGCTGGCGTTTCGCGGCAAACCGAGATTGAGCGGCAGAGTACTGACCGTCCCAAGACTGGGGTCTTCCTGGAGCGATACGCCATCAACCCGGTAAATGGCGAGCGTCTGCCGATCTGGGCCGCAGACTACGTCCTCGCGGACTACGGTCACGGTGCGGTGATGGCAGTCCCCGCTCATGACCAGCGCGACCTCGACTTTGCCAGAGCCTTTGATCTGCCCATTCGAGTCGTGGTCGACACCACAGCCCCCATTACCGGAGCGATCCCCGTCATCGAGCTCGATGATGAGGGCGTCCCGATCGATCCAGGTATGGACGATTCAATCGATGAGCTCAACCCTGCCAAGACCGGCATGGCTCTTGTGGGCGAAGGCCGAATGATCAATTCGGGGGCGCTGGACGGTCTCTCAAAGCGCAACGCGATCGCGCGCAGCATCGAGCAACTCGAGGCAGCCGGTACTGGGCGCGCCGCCAAAACCTACCGGCTTCGGGACTGGCTGATCTCGCGGCAACGGTTCTGGGGTACTCCCATTCCAATGATTCATACTGCAGATGGCCGCATCGTTCCTGTTCCTCACGAGCAGCTTCCGCTGCAATTGCCGGATGCTGCTGGTCTAGACCTCACGCCAAAGGGCACATCACCATTGGGTGGTGCCACCGAGTGGATTCAGACGACCGATCCCCAGACAGGCGAATCTGCGCGACGCGACCCCGACACGATGGATACCTTCGTCGATAGCTCGTGGTATTTTCTGCGTTTCCTCGCCCCAAACGATGCCACGCAGGCGTTTCCCTCGGCCGAAGCGAACAAGTGGGCGCCCGTCGATTCTTACGTGGGCGGCGTTGAGCACGCCATCTTGCACCTTTTGTATGCCAGGTTCATCACCAAGGTGCTATTCGATATGGGGTACATCGAATTCACGGAGCCATTCTCTTCGCTGATCAACCAGGGAATGGTTATTCTCGGCGGTTCGAAGATGTCGAAGAGCAAGGGCAACCTCGTGCTGTTCAAAGACGAGATCGACGCCCATGGCGCCGATGCGCTGCGAGTCGCACTCGGGTTCGCCGGGCCGGTTGAAGACGACAAAGACTGGAACGATGTCTCGACGACGGGAGCGCAGAAATTCCTCGCGCGCGCCCTTCGCGTCGCGCAGGACGTCAACAGCGATCCCAGTGTCGTGTGGGCCGAGGGAGATCAGGCACTGCGTCGCGTCACTCACCGGCTGCTTGCAGACGCACCCGGGCTTATCGACCAGACGAAGTTCAACGTCGTCGTCGCGCGTTTGATGGAACTCGTCAACGCAACCCGAAAGACTATCGATTCAGGCGCAGGCGCCGCCGATGCAGCGGTCCGTGAAGCAGCCGAAGCAACCGCGATGGTGCTTGATCTGTTTGCTCCGCACACCGCCGAAGAAATGTGGGAGATGCTCGGCTACACCGGCTTCGTCGGTCTAGTGCCGTGGCGCGTTGCCGACCCAATGCTGCTGGTCGAAGACACGGCCAAAGCCATTATTCAGATCGATGGCAAGGTGCGTGCAACACTCGACGTCTCCGCCAAGATCGATGCGGCGACCCTCGAGGACCTCGCGCGCACCGACGACCGAGTGATCAAGGCGTTGGCTGGTCGCGAGATCACGCGTGCCGTGGTGCGCCCGCCCAAGGTCGTCAGCTTCAGTACCAAATAGGCACTCCTCCTAGCGGTGGGCCGCAAAGCCGTCATGCACAACTGAACGTGCATGGCGGCTTTGCGCGCGCCAGCGCTTCTAGCGTGAGCGGGTGTCAGCGACGAAGGATCATTCCACGCCCTCTCCGCGCCAGCGACTGGGGCTCGGGGCCGCGATCGTCATCGTCATAGCCGCGCTTGCCTTGACGGTCGGAATCGGCGTTGTGCGCTCAACTGTGCAGCCGAGCGAAGACGTGGCTATTGCAGACGTATCGAGCACAGCGGTCAACGACCCCAGCGTGATCTACGTGCACGTATCAGGAGCGGTTGCGACGCCTGGGCTCTACGTTCTTGACAGCGGTGCACGGGTAGTCGACGCGATCGCCGCGGCCGGCGGATTCGACGACGAAGCAGCCCCGAGCGCGCTCAACCTTGCGCGACTCTTGGCCGATGGCGAGCAGTTGGTCGCGCCGACGACCGCCGACCTCGAACGTACCTCTGATGCGAGCAATGTAGAGGTCACTGGGTCCGAAACATCTTCGAATGGCCGAGTCAATCTCAATAGCAGTGACCTCGCGCAGCTTGACACTCTGCCGGGCATCGGGCCGGCGCTGGCTCAACGCATCATCGAATGGCGCGATGCGAACGGCGGCTTTACGAGCGTCGAAGACCTGCTCGCGGTGTCAGGTATCGGAGAGAAGATGCTCGCGACCCTCCGCGACCTGGTGGTGATCTGAGCGGTGTGGCGTCGGCCAGGGGTGCGGCTGATCCCCGTCGTCGCGGTGACGTGGAGCGTCTGTGCCATCACGACCGAGTTCCCCGAAGCTGCACGTTCCACCGCTGCTGGCTTGTGGGGAGTCATGTTCGTCGCGCTTGCAACAATGGCGTGCGCCGGACTGCGCAGCAAAAGCGAAACGTTCTCGCACGCGATCTTGACCGTACTCACTGTGATCGTCGTGGCCGCAGCGTTGGGCGCGGCGGCCGCCACGAATGTGGCACTTGAGGCACCACTACGCGCCCAGGTGCAGGCGCTCGGCCTAGATGATGGGCGCGCGATCGCTATTGAAGCCACCGTTGTCGGCAAGGTTGAACGACGCACAGATGACAGCGTCGCGTTTGACGCGACCGTTTCCGTCATCGTGCTCGGGGAGGATGAACACGCCGTGCACGGCCCCGTCATCGTGCGCGTCGAGCCGGCCGACATCGCCGATAGCAACAGCATCGACGTCGGTGCGGTCATCCGGGCGCATGGAACCGCACGCCCCGCCTACGAGGGGTCCAGAGCCCTCTTTGAAATCGATGCGTCGCGGGAGATCTCAGTGCTGACGGCACCGTCTGGCGTCTTTGCTTTGGCATCACATCTCCGTCACCACCTCGTCGAATCAGCTTCACGAATGCCCGGCTACGGCGCAGAGCTCATCCCAGGCCTAGCGATAGGCGACACTGCGCTGGTGAGCACCGAGCTCGACCAGGCGATGAAGACCTCATCGCTATCGCATCTCACGGCGGTCTCCGGTGCGAACTGCGCACTCGTCGTGGGTATTGCGTTCCTCATGGCAGCGCAGTGCGGCGCCGCACGCGCGTTGAGAGTGCTGTGCGGGCTGACAGCCTTGGCGGGGTTTGTGCTCATCGTCACGCCTGAGCCAAGCGTCGTGCGAGCAGCTGCCATGGCAATTGTCGCGATGCTTGGGGTGTTGTTGGCCCGCACCGCCGCGGGGTTGGCCGTACTGTGTCCGGCGGTATCTCTGCTTCTGGTCATTGATCCGTGGTTGTCGGCATCTTTGGGTTTTGCGCTGTCGGCGGCCGCGACTGCGGCGCTTCTGCTGCTTGCGCGGCCGCTCGCCCACGGACTGTCGCGCTGGCTGCCTAGGGCGCTCGCTCTGGCTCTGTCCGTGCCGCTCTCAGCGCAGCTCGTCTGCGGACCGCTGCTAATACTGATCGCCCCCACAGTGCCGATCTACGGCGTGCTGGCAAACCTGTTGGCCGCACCGGCGGCGCCGGTGGCGACCGTCATTGGTTTGGGGGCATGTCTGATGCCGTGGGCGCCGTGGGTTCAAGATGGTTTGGTCGCACTGACGTGGTTGCCGGCATCGTGGATCGCTGGGACCGCGCGAACTGCTTCCGAGCTCCCTGGCGCGTCACTGCCTTGGGCCGAGGGCCTGTGGGGTGCGGTGCTGCTTACAGCGATCGGTCTTGCGGTCTTTGTTGTGCTGGTGGGTGCAGGGCAACGTCGATGGCAGCGCGCGACCGTCACTATCGCGGCTCTGTCGCTCGCGGTTGTGGTCGGCATCGGAGGCGGCGCTGCGCTCTTAGCGTCGAGCTTCGGACGATTCACCTTGCCGGCCGAGTGGAGCGTGATGGCTTGCGATGTTGGGCAGGGTGACGCGATTCTGGTGAGGTCTGCTGGCGCGATCGCACTGGTGGACACAGGGCCGGACCCGGCGGCGTTGAAGCGCTGCTTGACGAGAGCCGGTGTTGACAAGATCGACATCCTCGTTCTGACGCACTTCGATGCAGACCACGTCGGCGGCGTGGACGCAACTGTCGGACGAGTTCACAGTGTTCTGCACGGCCCGCCGACACCGGACGGTGCGCTCGTTCTTGACAGTCTCGCGCGCTCTGGGGCGCTCGTATCGCAAGTGCATGCGGGCGTGAACGGCGCTCTTGGGGATTCGCGCTGGCGGGTGCTGTGGCCAGAGGCGGACTCTGCCGCCACGCCGGGCAACGATGCCAGTGTTGTGCTCGACGTGCGTGGTGGGGGAGTGCCCACCATGCTGATGCTCGGCGATCTCTCCGCTGCCCCGCAGCAAAGCCTCCTCGCTTCGCACGTTCTGAAGCCGCCGTACGCGATCGTGAAAGTCGCGCATCATGGCAGTGCCGACCAGTCGACCGCGCTGTACACGACGGCGGCACCGTCGATCGCGTTACTCACCGTCGGCGCTGACAACCGCTATGGCCATCCGCGAGACGAGATTACAGTCGTGCTCAACGACCTCGGGGCAGTGATCGCCCGCACTGATATCGCCGGCACCATCGCCGTGATCACTACCGATACTGGCGCGCGGATCTGGCGTGATCGTGGTGGATGATGGCTCCCGACTCCACCGGTGGTGTCGCCGTCCGTCGGTAGTCTTGTGTCATGCCAGCTTCCGCGCGCCGTCCTGCCACACGCCCGGCACGAAGCAACATCCCCCAGGTGTCGTGGCGAGCCCCTCAACCCGCACCGATCGTGTTGGTCGCGGGCCCAGAAGATGTCTGCGCGGAACGCGCAATTGCAGGAATTCGTGACCAACTGCGTGCGCAAGATGCGAGCCTAGAGGTCTCAGATGTTCGGGCTGACGATTACGCTGCCGGCACGCTTCTCTCGCTGACTTCGCCGTCTCTGTTTGGCGAACCTCGCTTGGTGCGCGTCACCGGAGTCGAAAAGTGTTCCGATGTGTTCTTGTCTGAGGCCGTCTCGTACCTCAACATGCCTCAAGAGGGAGCAACGGTCATACTGCGTCACACCGCGTCAAGCGTGCGCGGCAAGAAGCTTCTCGACGCGGTTCGTGCGGGCACCGGTGGCGGGATCGAGATCGCGTGTCCTGCGATCAAACGTGACTCCGACCGGTTCGATTTCGCCGCGGGGGAATTTCAGGCTGCTCGTCGTCGCATCGCGCCGGTGGCACTACGCGCATTGGTATCTGCGTTTGCAGACGATGTGACCGAACTTGCGGCCGCGTGCCAGCAGCTCATTGCAGACGTCGATGGAGACATCACCGAGCAGGTTGTTGAGCGATATTACGGCGGCCGCGTCGAGACATCGGCTTTTACAGTTGCTGATACTGCGATTGCGGGGCGCTACGGTGATGCGCTGGTTTCGCTCCGCCATGCACTCGCTTCGGGCGCCGACCCTGTACCGGTCGTTGCCGCAATCGCCTCGAAGCTTCGCACCATGGCACGCGTGGCAGGGAATCGAGAACCCGCGAAAGCCCTTGCAGCGCGACTAGGGCTCAAAGACTGGCAGGTCGATCGGGCGCGCCGCGATCTCACAGGGTGGAACGAGACGAGCCTCGGCATGGCTATCCACGCAGCTGCGCGCGCCGACGCCGAGGTCAAAGGCGGGTCACGTGATCCAGTCTTTGCGCTCGAACGCCTCGTGACGGTCATCGCTACGCGCGCGCCGTTCGCCGATTAGAACTCGCCCGCGATTGCCCAAGAGAAAAGGCTCGACCCCGAAGGGTCGAGCCTTTGACGGGACGATGCCCGAAGTTCTTCAGCCTCAGAGAGCCGAGACCTGCTTGGCGATTGCCGACTTGCGGTTCGCTGCCTGGTTCTCGTGAATAACGCCCTTGCTCACGGCCTTGTCGAGCTTCTTCGACGCGGTTGCGAGTGCCTTTTCGGCGGCAGCCTTGTCTCCAGCGGCGACAGCTTCGCGGGTGCGACGCACCTCGGTGCGAAGCTCGCTCTTGACGCGCTTGTTGCGCTCGTTGGCCTTTTCGTTGGTCTTGTTGCGCTTGATCTGCGACTTGATATTCGCCACGTTTGACGTCTTTCGTTCAGAGTGAATGAGAAATGCCGGTTCGCAGTAGAGGGGTGCGTTCCAGCGGTCGTGTGGAATGGGAAGCCCACACGCGCAAGTCAATGTCCGAGTCTATCAGGTCTGCTCGAGTGTCGTGATCGCCAGGTTGAGTAGCGCGTTGAACACGTTCGGCCGCATGGCGGTCACAAGATGAGACGTGCGTGGAACAACTACCAGTTCTGAGTGGGGCGCAACCTTCGCAAACAGACGTTCGTTCACCCGCAGCTGGTCATACTGACCATTGATAAACCACAGCGGCATGGAGATCCGCCCCAGCGACTCAAACAGATTCAGCACGGAAAGACTGCGCAACGCAGCATCTTGAGTGTCGAATGCATAGCCGCCAGCACCAAAGTCGGCGCGAGTGTGTGGCGGCAGTGTGCGATCGAGTACTCGATCCGTGAGCCACATTCCGCGGTCAGGCAGTGAATCGAAGCCGCGTGCGAGCGTGCGATAGGTCGAGAGCCCGAGCCCCCTCGGAATCGCCGTGCATGAGGCAGCGATGAAGCCCGCGACGGGAGATGATTCTTCACGCCCGACGTACTCAATCGACAACAGTCCTCCCATCGAGTGGGAGGCGAGCAGTACCGGACCACGAGTCGCCGCGTCGTGCACAGCGCGATCGATAGTTGCTAAGGCCTCCTCGAGCGTGAACTCTTCACTCATCCGAGAACCGTGTCCTGGCAGGTCGACGGCAACGACACCATTCCCGCGGGCGCGTAGATAGTCCACCTGCGCGCGCCACATAGTCGCTGATGTGCGGATCCCATGTACTAGAACGACCTCGACCGTCATGCAACAGAGGCTATTGCACCGCTGCCGAGCAGTGTGCCTCTCGACACGCTGGGCAAGAGGGCTTCGTTCGGGACATCCAGCCGTTCAACATAGAATCGACTAGCCATGTCACCCCGCGCCCTGAAGCCTCTCGAGCCGTCTGCCACCCCACCGGAGCAGATTCGCAATTTCTGTATCATCGCCCACATCGACCACGGCAAGTCGACGCTGGCCGATCGAATGCTGCAGATCACGGGGGTGGTCTCTGACCGTGACATGCGCGCGCAATACCTCGACCGTATGGACATTGAGCGCGAGCGCGGCATAACCATCAAGTCGCAAGCGGTGCGAATGCCCTGGTTGCTTGACGATCAGGTGCACGCGCTCAACATGATCGATACGCCCGGCCACGTTGACTTCACCTACGAGGTCAGCCGTTCCCTAGCCGCATGCGAAGGCGCCATTTTGTTGGTGGATGCGGCGCAAGGGATCGAAGCGCAAACTCTGGCCAATCTGTACCTCGCACTCGAGAACGACCTGCACATCATCCCGGTACTCAACAAGATCGATCTTCCCGCGGCCGACCCCGACCGCTTCGCAGCCGAGCTTGCTGGTCTTATTGGCGGAGACCCCGACGACGTGCTGAGAGTGAGCGGCAAAACGGGTCAGGGTGTTGAGGAGCTGCTGGATCGATTGGTGCGCGAGATCCCCGCGCCTAAGGGCGATCCTGACGCACCGGCGCGAGCGATGATCTTCGACTCGGTGTATGACGCGTACCGCGGCGTGGTGACGTACGTCCGCATGATCGACGGCGCACTAGCGCCGCGAGAACGAATTCAGATGATGTCGACACGGGCGACTCACGAATTGCTAGAGATCGGCGTGACCAGTCCTGAGCCAGTGCCATCGCAGGGCCTCGGTGTTGGCGAGGTCGGCTATCTGATCACTGGCGTGAAGGATGTGCGCCAGTCAAAGGTGGGCGACACGATCACGCACTTTCGAAAGCCAGCAACCGAGGCACTTCCCGGCTACACCGACCCAAAGCCGATGGTCTTCTCGGGCGTCTACCCGATCGATGGCAGCGACTATGGCGTGCTTCGTGAGGCTCTCGACAAGCTGAAACTCTCCGATGCCTCACTGCAGTACGAACCAGAAACATCCGTGGCCCTCGGCTTCGGATTCCGCTGTGGCTTCCTCGGCTTGCTGCACCTCGAGATCATCACCGAGCGACTCTCCCGCGAGTTCGATCTCGACCTGATCACGACTGCGCCGAGCGTGACATACGAGGTGCGCACCGACGCGGGTGCCGAGATCATCGTGACGAACCCGAGCGAGTACCCCGACGGCAAGATAGCGTCGGTGACCGAGCCAATGGTGAAGGCGGCGATTCTGCTTCCTAAAGACTACGTCGGTACCGTTATGGAGCTCTGCCAGGCGCGTCGCGGCACTCTGCTGGGAATGGAATACTTCAGCGAAGAGCGCGTGGAGCTGCGGTACAACATGCCTCTCGGTGAGATCGTCTTCGACTTCTTCGACCAGCTCAAGAGCCGCACGCAGGGCTACGCGAGCCTTGACTACGAACCGAGCGGACAGCAAGAAGCTGACCTCGTCAAGGTCGACATCCTTCTACAAGGTGACAAGGTCGATGCGTTTAGCTCGATCGTGCACCGCGAGAAGGCCTACGCCTACGGCCAGCTGATGACCGAGCGTCTGCGGAAGCTCATTCCTCGTCAGCAGTTCGAGGTGCCTATTCAAGCAGCCATCGGCGCGCGAATCATCGCTCGCGAATCGATCCGGGCTATGCGCAAGGATGTTCTCGCAAAGTGCTACGGCGGTGACATCAGCCGTAAGCGCAAACTCCTTGAGAAGCAGAAGGAGGGCAAGAAGCGCATGAAGATGGTCGGCCGCGTCGAGGTGCCTCAAGAGGCCTTCATTGCTGCGCTTTCTGGTGACACCGAGGGCAAAGAGAAGAAGTAATCGGATGCTGCTACCCATGCATCTGGCCCAGCATCAGACCCGTAACGCCAAGTAGGCTGTTCGACATGCGGCGCGGGAGTTTCAAAGACGACACAGTCGACTATGCGGCGGTGGGCGCTACCCAGGCGCCGGACCTCATGCACTTTCCGCCCGAGCGCAGCATTCCTGCGGAACAGTCTTGGCGCATCGGCAGCGGAGAGAAACGTTTTCACGGTGCGAGCGAGACATTGCTCTCGTGGACTGCGCAGCGGGGAGCCGGGCTCGCCCTCACCGACGTGCGCCCCGCGTCCGGTCCGATGTACTCCGGCGTGAGCTTCGATGCCGATGGAACTCCGATAGCTCCCAGTCGCGCGGAGGCAGATCTTCGCTACGACGCAGACGGTACCCCGTATGTTGCCCCCGGAACCACCATCCGTGTTCACGGACGAGTGGGCGGTATGAGAGCCGACGCGGAGCTGCGGGTGATCTTCACAATCGATGAGCCTCGACGGGTGGGCTTCGCCCTGGGTACCGTGGGCGACTCGGTCGTCAGCGGCGAAGAATCGTTCATGATCGAGTGGTACGACAACGATCAAGTGTGGTTCACCGTTCGAGCATTCGACGCGCCAACGTCGCTGTTGTATCGCGCGCTGCCTGCGCTCACGCGGCGGCGTCGACGCGAGCTGTTCAGCCGCTATTTGCGCGCAATCTCGCCGCTCTACAACACTCCCGCGTGAAGGTTCACTAGTGGGCTCGGCACTACCCGACGGCGAGCCAGTTCCTCAAGACGGATCCCTGCCCGGTCACACACAGATAGATCTCGCGACCCCCTTTAGCGTCTACTTGCACGTTCCCTTCTGCAGAGTGCGCTGCGGTTATTGCGACTTCAACACCTACACCTCTGAGGAACTGCACGGTGCACGGCAGGATCAATACGCCGACACGCTGCTGCGCGAGGTGGGCTTCTCGCGCGGTGTCCTCGAGCGTGCTGGCGGCATTCGTGCAGCATCCACTGTGTTCTTCGGTGGCGGCACGCCTACGCTTCTGCCGCCCGGAGACCTTGCCCGCATGCTGGACGGTGTGAGGGACGCATTCGAAGTGGTACCCGACGCCGAAATCACCGTGGAAGCCAACCCCGACACGGTCACCGACACGGTGGCAGAGGAACTGGCCGCAGCAGGCGTCACTCGGTTATCGATTGGAATGCAATCAGCGGTTCCACGCGTGCTGGCCGCGCTTGATAGAACGCACAACCCCGCGAACGTCACAACAGCGGTCGCCGCGGCACGCCGCGCTGGCTTGAACGTCAGCATCGATCTTATCTATGGCGCTCCGGGGGAATCCCTCGATGATTGGCGAGCCTCGGTCGACGCCGCGCTCGCCCTAGAACCCGATCACATTTCGGCGTACGCCCTGATCATTGAAGAAGGCACCAAGCTTGCCCGACAGATTAGGCGGGGTGAAGTAGTCGCGCCCGATGATGATGTGCAAGCCGACATGTATGAATACATCGACGCCCGTCTCGCCGACGCAGGATTCGATTGGTACGAGGTATCGAACTGGGCACGCGACGTTTCACAGCGCTCCCGCCACAATCTTGCGTATTGGCAGGGCTCTGATTGGTGGGGATTCGGTCCTGGCGCCCATAGCCACATCGCTGGCGTGCGATTTTGGAATGTGAAGCATCCCGCTGCGTACGCTCAGCGCCTCGCCCAGCAGGTTTCACCCGCGGCAGGGCGGGAGGTTCCCGACGCGAAGGCCCGCGCTCTCGAATCGGTGCTACTTCGAAGCCGCATTCGCGAGGGTCTGCCGATTGCCGAGATCGCGAGTCACTCGCGCACGAACGTTGCTTCCTTGATTGCCGACGGACTTATCGATGGTGCCTCGGCGCTCGGTGGGAACGTCGTGTTGACGTTACGCGGGCGGCTCTTGGCAGACGCGGTCGTTCGCCGGCTGACCGACTAGGCTCAGCGCGCTTTCGGTGCACGCAAAGAATCGAGCGCGGCGGCGCGGCGCAACGAAGTGGTAGTCGTAGTCGTGTCGTACACCTGTGTCGTTCGTTGAGCACGATAGTCGGGCCAACCCGGATCACCGGTTCGAACGAAGCGCACCCAGTCGGCGTGCATTCGGTCGGCGAGCGCCTGGGGCGAATCCGTACCCGCTATGCGGACCGAATCGGCGGCTTGCAGCTGATCGAACACAAAACCAATCTCGATCGAGTGGGCTGCTTTGAGCTCTCGCACCGGGCTCTGCCACGCAAACTCGTAGACGAAAGTGTTCGCACTGCGCTTGTCGGCGATCGCGATCGCGGCCTTGCGCAGTAGCACGTCGGTCGCAACCTGCCCGAGCAGCTCGCCGGTGGTCGCGTGGGGCCATGCTGCGCGATACAGTTTCATCGCCCGCGATGAAACTCTTAGAGCAAGTCGGCCGAGTTGGAGCTTCAGGGTGGTGATGGCGTCCAGCGCCGCCGGGGGAAACCACAGTCGATACTCGTCCGTGTTGGTGCCAATCAGCAGCGGAATCTTGACGTCGACCAGCGCCTGATGAGGCGATACCGGCAAGGTGTCAGGGTCGATGGCAAGTGCGAAACCGGGCGCTCCGCCCAGGGGAGATCCGCCTGCAGACTGCTGTCCTCTCACTTCGACCAGACTTTCAGCACTGACCTGGGCGAACGCATCGCGGGTCGCGGGAAGACCCAGCCGCTTCGCCAATGCGCGGGTCACACGGCCCGCGCGTGGTGCTGAATCGGCTACCAGCGGCGCACTTTCGATTGCGGCGCCCGCGACCAACTTGACTGTGTCGGGGCGCGAGAGCAGTGCTCCGACGATCGCGCCGCCAGCAGACTCGCCCACAATCGTGATGCGGTTCGGATCTCCGCCGAAGCGTTCGATCTCGTCATGAACCCAACGCAGACCCGCGGCAGCGTCTGCGAGTCCCAGATTCCGCGGCGCACCGTCGAGCACCGAGAACCCTTCAGAGCCGAGCCGGTAGGCGATGGAGACGAAGACGACGCCATCGCGTGCGAAGGCAGAGCCGTCGTAGGCGCTCAGGGCCGGTGTTCCTCGTTCGAGAGCCCCGCCATGAAACCACACCATGACGGGCAGGGAGTCCGCCTCTGTGGGAGTCCACACATTGGCCGTCAGAATGTCGTCGCCGGCGATCGCTACGGACGGAAGCAGTTCGCCGATAGCACCTGGATATGGCGACTGCGGTGCAGTGGCACCGAATTGCGTCGCATCGCGTTCTCCATCCCACGGCAAAACAGCCTCGGGCAGCCGAAACCGTCGCTCGTCGAAAGGCGGACGAGCGTACGGGATGCCGAGAAAACGGCAAACACCCGCCGTCTCGGTACCCCGCACGATTCCGGCGGTCAGGTGGAGCTTCGTCGTTGAACTCTGCGAATTACTCATCGCACTAAGCGTAGGTGCGCGCGGCACGAAATGCCGCATGCACGGCCCGTGCTGACACGTCAGGTGTCGAGCCGGTCTAGAATTGGCACTCACAGTTGAGGAGTGCCAGCGGGGAGGAACGCCATGGTCAGCGAACGTGGGCTGGAAGTGCTACGCGCAATCGTCCAGGACTATGTCGACACGCGCGAGCCTGTCGGTAGCAAGACGATCGTCGACCGTCATGCGTTCGGTGTCTCAGCGGCCACTATTCGCAACGACATGGCCCTGCTCGAAGATGAAGAGCTCATTGTCGCCCCTCACACGTCATCGGGCCGCATACCGACAGACAAGGGATACCGCGTTTTCGTGGATCATCTCGCTGAGGTTCGCCCACTCACTCCTGCGCAGCGCACCGCAATTTCCTCGTTTCTTGAGGGGCCGGTAGATCTAGATGACGCCCTCAGCCGCACCGTGCGCGCCCTGACCCAACTCACCGGCCAAGTGGCGATTGTGCAGTACCCGTCATTCGAACGCGCGAGTGTGTCTCATGTCGAGCTTGTGCAACTGGGCAGTGGACGGATGCTTGTGATTGTCGTGACCGACACTGGGAGGGTCTCACAACGGGTCAGCAACGTTCACGACGAGTTCGACGAAACAGACCTCGGGCGCATGCGCGCTGAACTCAGCACGCTATTGGTCGGGCGATCCGTACGCGACGGCCTCCAACGCATTGAAGCTCACCTGGCGTTGCACGATGACCCCACAAAGCCATGGGATGCTGCCACTCGCGTGCTCGCACGTGCCGTAGCGGAAGATCTCGAAGAGTTCAGGCAGGATCGTTTAGTGCTGGCAGGCAGCGCGAACCTGGCAAAACGCGAATCGGACTTTCGTGGCAGCATCTATCCACTTCTGGAAGCCATCGAACAACAAGTGACTTTGGTTCGCCTGATGGGGGAGATGGTGGCCGATGAGCACGGGCTCGCAGCCAGCATCGGCCGCGAGAACGAAGCATTCGGACTCGCAGAAGCATCCGTCGTTACGAGCGACTACGACGCGACGGGTGCCGGGGCGCGAGTGGGATTGCTCGGCCCCACACGCATGGACTATCCCACAAACCTTGCGGCCGTGAGGGCGGTAGCCCGCTACCTCACGCGCATGCTCGAAGAAGACGACACGAGCCGCTGACGCGCGCTCGCAACACGATCCCGCGCTTGTGCGCGGCAGGAAGGCGAAAGTGGCTGACCACTACGAAGTCCTCGGGGTTTCCCGAGAAGCATCCCTCGATGAGATCAAGAAGGCATATCGCCGACTTGCCCGCGAACTGCACCCCGATGTCAACCCCGGGGAAGACGCGTCAGAGCGCTTCAAGCTTGTCACGCACGCATACGACGTGCTGAGCAACGATGAGCAGCGCGCCCGCTACGATATGGGCGGCGACAATGCTGGGTTCGGCGGCGCGGGAGGATTCGGCGGCTTCAACGACATCTTCGAGACTTTCTTCGGCGGCGCCGGCGGATCGCGGAGCGGTCGACCGCGTTCGAGGCGCGAGCGTGGTCAAGACGCCCTGGTACGGGCTACTCTCGACCTTGCGGATGTGGTCTTCGGGGTCCACCGAGACATTGAAGTCGATACCGCGGTGCTGTGTGACACATGCGAGGGTTCGTGTTGCCAACCCGGTACGTCACTGGTGACATGCGACATCTGCCACGGCGCTGGCCACGTGCAGCGTCAGGTGCGTAGCCTGCTTGGAAACGTGGTTACCAACCAGCCGTGCAACGTGTGCTCTGGCTACGGCACCACTATCCCTTACCCTTGCGCGACGTGTCAGGGCCAGGGTCGAGTGCGCTCTCGCCGCACCGTGTCACTCGACATTCCCGCCGGCGTCGAGAACGGTCTGCGACTGCAGTTGCCAGGTTCGGGCGAGGTTGGTCCGGCCGGTGGACCCAACGGTGATCTCTACCTTGAGATAACCGTGAACAACGACGATGTGTTCTCACGCGAAGGCGATGATCTGCTGGCGACTCTTGAGGTGTCCATGAGCGACGCTATCTTGGGCACCAACACCACCATCGAATCGTTGGACGGCTCAGTAGACCTTGAGATTCGAGCGGGTGTGCAGTCCGGAGACGTACTCACGATTAAGGGCCGTGGAATCACGCCTTTGCGAGGGTCGACCCGCGGGGACCTTCGCGTCGGCGTTCACGTGGTGACGCCGACCCGCATCGGCTCGAAAGAGCGCGCCCTCATCGAAGATTTCGCCAAGCGCACCCACGCACCAAGCCCGAGACTCTCAGAGTTTCACCAGGGGATATTCTCCAAGCTTCGCGACCGCTTCCGGGGGTGATCTGACGTGGCGCTGCACTTCTTGCTTGATGCTCCGCTATCGGTCGGCGTGGGCGACATTGTCACACTCACCGGAGCGGAGGCACATCACGCTGCGGTGGTGCGGCGTGTTCGCGAGGGCGAGGAAGTGACCGTGGGCGACGGCCGGGGTGTCTGGCTTCGCGGCACCGTGCTTTCTGTCGCGCCTAAGGCAGTGTGCATCACGGTTGCGCAACGCGAGCAGTTTGCACAAGCACGCCCTCGGGTGATCCTCGTGCAGGCCTTGGCCAAGGGCGACCGCGACGAACTCGCTGTACAAGCAGCGACTGAGCTCGGCATCGACGCGATCGTGCCTTGGCAGTCAGCACGCAGCGTGTCGCGATGGGATGCGGCGAAGAGGGCCAAGGGACGCGCTCGCTGGGCGAGCATCGTGCGCGAGGCCGCCAAACAAGCCCATCGCGCTTGGGTGCCAGAGGTTTCCGACGTGGTGACGACGGCCGCGTTAGCGACCCTTGCTCAGACTTCGCGAGTCGTCATTCTCGAGCCCACTGCCACGCAGCGCCTCTCGACGCTCGAGGTGAAGAATGATCCTCGTGATCTGCTGCTGGTGGTTGGGCCAGAGGGTGGAATCGACTCCGAGGAGCTCACCGCATTGATTGCCGCGGGTGCCGACCTCGTTCGATTGGGCGACACGGTGCTCCGCACATCAACCGCTGGACCGGCCGCCCTCGCGGTGCTGAGCGCACGGCTCGATCGTTGGTGAGCGGCGCTTCTCTTCCGATGGCCTCACCCGCCGGTAGACTGAAGTGATGAGCGAGCCCACGATCTTCACACGCATCTACCGGGGTGAGATTCCGTCGGAGATCATCGCCGAGACCGACAATGTGTTTGCGATTCGCGATATCGCCCCGCAGGCACCGGTTCATCTGTTGGTGATTCCCAAAACTCAGCAGTATCGTGATGTCGCTGAGCTTGCCGCTGGTGATCCTGCCCTGCTGGCTGAAATGGTGACACTAGCCGAAGAGCTAGCCACCGCTCACGCAAACGGCGAGTTTCGACTGGTATTCAATTCTGGGGAAACGGCTGGCCAAACTGTTTTCCACGTTCACGCGCATGTGCTCTGCGGTGGACTGACCGAAACGAGCGTCGGTGCCTGACGAACCAACAATCGACCGCGTATTTGCCGATGGCGTCGCCATGGTGCAGCTCTTAGGTCCTCAGGACCGCCTGCTGCGGGTAGTCGAAAAGGAACATCCCGAAGTCGACGTGCATGTGCGAGGCAATGAGATCACGCTTTCGGGTTCCAGCGAGGCAGTCAAGGCTGCGCGAAGTCTGGTCGATGAGCTGCTGGCAATGACGCAGTCTGGCCACGACCTCGTTCCCAACGATGTCGCCTCTTCTGAACGCATGTTGCGCACCGACGGTGGCCCAAGGCCATCTGAGGTCATGGGAGAGGCAATCGTGTCTTCGCGCGGACGCATCATCCGCCCGAAGACGGTTGGACAGAAGGAATATGTCGACGCGATTGAAGAGAACACCATCGTTTTCGGGATCGGGCCAGCAGGAACCGGCAAGACCTACCTCGCGATGGCCAAGGCGGTGCAGGCGCTTCAACGAAAAGAAGTCAGCCGCATCATTCTCACGCGACCCGCGGTGGAAGCGGGGGAGCGCTTGGGCTTTCTCCCCGGCACCCTGAATGACAAGATCGACCCCTATCTACGCCCGCTGTATGACGCGTTGAACGAGATGCTCGACCCTGAGATCGTGCCTAAATTGATGGCGTCAGGCACGATCGAGGTTGCGCCGCTCGCCTACATGCGCGGCCGTACTTTGAACGATTCATGCGTTGTGCTCGACGAAGCGCAGAACACGACTCCTGAACAGATGAAGATGTTCTTGACTCGTCTCGGATTCGGCACTCGCATGGTTGTGACGGGCGATATCACGCAAGTGGACCTGCCTCAGGGCACGTCAGGCCTGCGGCTTGTGACACGCGTACTCAAAGACATTGACGATATTCACTTCTCGCGGCTTACAAGTGCCGACGTCGTGCGGCATTCACTGGTAGGCCGAATCGTCGACGCCTACACCGAGTACGACGAGTCTCGGCTCTCTGCAAGGCGCGAGCGTGACGAAGCCTCAGAGTTTGCATCACGTGTGGAGCGACGCGGTGGCCGCAAACCGGGACCGCGAGATCACCTTCCCAAACGAGGACACTCATGACAATTGAGATCGGCAACGAATCCGGCATAGCGGTCGATGAAGCTGTTTTGTTGCGACTGGTGGCGCATAATCTGGTGCAGCTCAATGTCAGCAACGATGCAGACGTCGCCATCATGCTCGTCGATGAAGGGGCTATGGAAGCCCTTCATGTGCAGTGGATGGATGAGCCGGGCCCGACCGACGTGCTGAGCTTTCCGATGGACGAATTGCGCCCCGGTACAGAGGACCAGCCCACGCCGCCTGGTTTGTTGGGCGATATCGTGTTGTGCCCGCAGGTTGCGGAGGGCCAGGCTGTCGCCGCGCGGCACTCCACCATGGACGAGCTGGTCATGTTGACCACGCACGGATTGCTCCATTTGCTGGGGTTTGACCATGCAGAACCCGAAGAGGAGCGCGAGATGTTTGGCCTGCAGCGAGAGCTCATCGTGAGCTTCAACGCAGCCGAACGACGACGACGCGCATGACCCCGCTACTTCTTCTTCTCTTCGCAGTTCTCCTGCTTGCCTTCGGGTTTCTTATGGTGGCAATCGACGCCGCAATGGGCGTCACCTCGCGAGCGGATCTGTTCGAGCTCGCGGAGTCTGGTCGCAATGCCTCGGCTCTAGAGAAGATCGCCAATGACCCGGACGCCCACGCGAACGCCGTCATTTTCATTCGAGTGCTGGCAGAAACCACGGCCGCCGTGTTCGTCACTGTCGCGTTCACGCTCGTTTTCGAGAACATCTGGTGGGCGATGCTCGCCGCTGCCGTGCTGATGACAGGGGTGTCTTACGTTGTCGTTGGCGCAAGCCCTCGAAATGTCGGTCGCCAGCATGCGAAAGGATTGCTTCGCGCGGCGGCCGGAGTCATCCGCCGCGTGCGCATCATTCTGGGTCCGCTTGCTCACGGCTTGGTCGCGCTGGGCACGCGCATAACGCCCGGTGCCAGCCGAGGTGGGTCGTTCGCGTCAGAAGAACAGCTGCTCAGCATCATCGATGAAGCGGCCGAGAACGAGCTCATCGAACAAGACGATCGCCAGCTCATCCACTCGGTCTTCGACTTCACCGACACTTTCGTTCGTGCCGTGATGATCCCTCGCACCGACATGGTTTCTATCGACGCGCAGTCCGATACCCGCGATGCAATGCGCGTCTTTCTGGAAACCGGGATTTCCCGAGCACCGATTGTCGACGGTGACGCCGATGATGTTGTGGGCGTGCTCTATCTCAAGGACTTGGTGCAGTTCGGTTTCCGCGACGAAAGCGGTTGGCGGGATGCTCCGGTCAGCCGTATTTCGCGGCCCGCGATGTTCGTGCCCGAATCGATGAAAGCAGAAACTCTGCTGCAACAGATGAAGCGCGATGCGATCCATCTGTGCATGGTGATTGACGAATACGGTGGCGTTTCGGGTCTCGTGACCTTGGAAGATCTCATTGAAGAACTCGTAGGGGAGATCGCAGACGAGTATGACGCGCGCATCGACGAGGTCACCGAGCTTGCACCTGGTCAGTACCGCGTCAGTGCGCGACTTGGACTAGATGCAGTCGGCGACCTCTTTGGCCTCGAACTCGACGACGAAGATGTTGATTCAATCGGTGGGCTTCTCGGCAAGGCGCTAGGACGCGTCCCACAACCGGGCGCTTCCGCGGAGTTTGGCGGCATCGCGATGACGGGTGGCGCGTCACGAGGCCAAGGCCGTGGAATTTCCACCGTCTTCGTTGAGCGAGGAACTTTGCCCGAAGAAGAGGCGCCGAGCGCTCGTTCGCCGCGGACCGGTGAGATTCGCACCATCCCCGCTCGCAACGGCGATGCAAAGACTTCGAAAGAGCCGAAGGACACCAAGGCGTCGAAAGACGCAAAGCCATCCAAAGACGCGAAGGTGTCGAAGAAGGGGGATCGGTCATGACCGATACCAACCGATCAGGATTCGTCACGTTTGTGGGTCGGCCCAACGTCGGCAAATCGACTCTCACAAACGCTCTGGTGGGTGAGAAGGTAGCAATCACGAGCGATAAGCCTCAAACGACGAGACGCGCGATCCGCGGCATCTTGAACCGGCCAGGCGGACAACTTGTGATTGTTGACACGCCGGGCCTTCACAAACCCCGTACGTTACTTGGCCAGCGGCTCAATGATCTTGTTGAGCAAGTGCTTGGCGACGTTGATGTAATCGGCTTCTGTGTACCCGCCACTGAGAAGGTCGGTCCGGGGGATCGACGCATTGCCGAGTCGCTCAGCGGCTATGGTCGTGCCAAGAAGGTGGCCATTGTGACCAAGACCGATGCTGCCAGTCGCGACCAGATCGCGGAGCGACTCCTGGAAGTTGACGCCCTGCGCGAAGACTGGGCAGCCGTGATCCCCATCTCCGCTCTCACGAACGACCAGCTCGACGTGGTGTCAGATGAGCTTCTCGCGTTGATGCCTGCCGGACCAGCCCTGTACTCAGAAGACATCGTGACCGATGAGAGCGTCGACGACAGAGTCGCCGAGATCATTCGCGAAGCCGCCCTCGACGGCGTACGTGACGAACTCCCGCACTCCATCGCTGTGATGGTGCGAGAGATCGCACCACGCGAAGGCACCGATCTGACCGATATCTTCGCTGACATTGTTATTGAGCGCGACAGCCAGAAGGCGATAATCATAGGCAAGAAGGGAGCACGGCTAAGCGATGTCGGCGCCCGCGCCCGCACCCAGATTGAGCCGCTGATTGGAACCCGAGTCTTTTTGTCATTGCATGTCCGTGTCGCGAAAGAATGGCAACGTGACCCGAAGCAACTGGGACGGCTGGGGTTCTAGCTCCCATCGTTTCTATGACAGGGTTTTGCCGCAATTCTTGTAACCCGGTGTAGTCTGTAACCGTGCGTGCGGGCTTTCTGCTTCTTCTTAGCTGCCGCGACGAGGCCTCGATTTAGGGCCATCCTCGTCGCGGAGCTTGTCGTCGGCCCCTCCAATTTTTTGCCGAGAGAGAAGCATAATTATGGACAACGCTCAGCAGCCCTCAGGGATGCCCATCCACAAGTACCGCCCGTATCACGAGCAATTCGCCGTCTCCCTGCCTGATCGCACCTGGCCTGACAACCACATCACGGTTGCGCCGCGATGGTGCGCGGTCGACCTCCGCGACGGCAACCAGGCCCTCATCGATCCGATGAGCCCTGAACGCAAACGCGTGATGTTCAACCTTCTGGTCGGCATGGGCTACAAGGAGATTGAGGTCGGTTTCCCGTCGGCGAGCCAGACTGATTTCGATTTCGTCCGCCAACTCATCGAAGAAGACCTCATACCCGATGACGTGACAATTCAGGTGCTGACCCAAGCGCGTGAACACCTCATCGAGCGCACATACGAGTCCATCGTCGGCGCGAAGCAGGCGATTGTGCACCTCTACAACTCCACGAGTGTGCTCCAGCGCGAAGTCGTGTTCCGCTCTGACAAGCAGGGCATCATCGATATCGCGCTCGAGGGCGCTCGACTGTGCCGCAAGTTCGAGGAGCGCATCCCCGAGACCAAGGTCTTCTACGAGTACTCGCCGGAGAGCTACACAGGCACTGAACTCGAGTACGCCGTGGATGTGTGCAATCAGGTCATCGAAATCTTCGAGCCAAGCCCTGAGCGCAAGGTCATCATCAACCTGCCAGCGACCGTCGAGATGGCCACGCCCAACCAGTACGCTGACTCGATCGAGTGGATGAGCCGCAATCTCGCCCACCGGGAAAACGTGATTCTTTCGCTGCACCCGCACAATGACCGGGGTACGGCAATCGCTGCTGCAGAGCTCGGCTACATGGCTGGTGCCGATCGCATCGAGGGTTGCTTGTTCGGCAATGGTGAGCGCACAGGCAACGTCGATCTTGTTGCGCTGGGCATCAACTTGCTGACTCAGGGCATCGACCCGCAGATCGACTTCAGTGATATCGATCAGGTGAAGCGAACCGCCGAGTACTGCAATCAGTTGCCGGTGCACGAGCGCAGCCCGTGGGCTGGCGATCTGGTCTTCACGGCGTTCAGCGGCTCGCATCAGGACGCCATCAAAAAGGGCTTCGAGTCGATGGATGCTACGGCGGCCGCAGCCGGCGTATCAGTTGACGAGATCGAATGGGCTGTTCCGTATCTGCCTATCGACCCGAAAGACCTGGGTCGCTCGTACGAAGCGGTCATTCGCGTCAACTCCCAGTCGGGCAAGGGAGGCGTTGCGTACCTGCTGAAGACAGATCACGCTATCGATCTGCCGCGCAAGCTGCAGATCGAGTTCTCGGGTGTGGTGCAGGGCAAGACTGATGCCGAGGGAGGCGAAGTGACGAGCGACCAGATCTGGTCGATCTTCCGTGACGAGTATCTCCCCGCCGACGTCGCTGACCGTCGTTGGGGTCGCTTCGAGCTGGTATCAACGCGGACCCAGAGCGATCTGGCTGGCGAAGTATCGCTCGACGTCACGCTTCGCGACGGCGACGTGCAACATGCAGCCTCGGGTGTCGGCAACGGGCCGGTGGCGGCGTTCCTCGAGATTCTGCGCACGCACGGCTTCGACGTCACACTCTATGACTACGTCGAGCACACGTTGAGCGCCAGCGGAGATGCCCAGGCGGCCGCCTACGTCGAGCTGCAAGTCGACGGCGAGCGGCTCTGGGGCGTCGGCATCGACGGCGATATCGCTACCGCCTCGCTCAAGGCAATTGTCTCGTGCGTGAACCGTGCCATCCGCACGCGCGAGCAGTCAGGCGTGCTCGAAGCGGTATGACCAAGCGCGTGGGCGGCCACCGACTGAGGCCGCCCACGACGTACCTCAGGACTTGGCGATCGGAATTGCCGAGGTTTCCACAGCGACTTTGCGTCGATAAAGTGCGCGCTGTTCGGGCAACGAGATATCGAAGATGACAGCGAGTAGCCTGATGACGGTTGTGACCGCGATGCCGATTATCGCTGCTGTGGTCAGTTCTAGTCCGGCGGCATAGCTACCCGCAACTACCAGACATCCTCCGAGCGCTGCGACGGCGTACAGCGAACCGACATGCATGAGCGCAGTGGGCAGCCCCATCATCGCGTCGCGGAGAATACTCCCCCCGACGGCCGAACAGACGCCGACGAAAACCGCCGGAACGATCGGCAGCCCGAGCGTGAGTGCCTTGCTTGTTCCGAACGCACCGAACAGACCGATTACGACCGCATCAAGTCCGACGATCACCGCATTCATTCGGTGAAAGAGCCCGGCCATCAGCATTCCTGCGAGCGCCGCCAACGTCGCTGTCAGCAGATACCAGTTGCTCTGCAGCGTAACGGGGGTCGTGTTCAACAGCAGGTCTCGGATCAAGCCGCCGCCCATACCCATCACAACACCGATGATGGCGACACCCAGCAGATCCAAGCGCCGCTCGCCACGGAACCCGGAGGCAAATAGCGCTCCTTGAATGCCGCCGAGTCCTACGGCGAGAAGATCCGCCCACAGCGGGATCACGAAAGTCGGCTCGTTCACAGTTCTATTGTCAGGGACGCACACCTTTTCGGTCCTCCCGGCGGCGCGGAGCGCCGCGATGTCGCTCCGCGGAGCGATAATCGATGGATGCCCACCTATCGCGATGAGATCGTCGTACTTCGCACCCACAAGTTGGGCGAAGCCGACCGCATTGTCACGATGTTGAGCAAGCGCAACGGCAAGATTCGCGCGGTCGCAAAGGGAGTGCGGCGCACGTCATCTCGGTTCGGTGCCCGCGTGGAGCCGTTCATGGTGGCTGATGTGCAGCTCTACAAGGGCCGTAGCCTCGATATCATTCAACAGGCCGAATCTTTGGGCTCTTATGGCGCTGAAATCGTGGTGCATTACGAGCGGTACACATCGGCCCACGCCATGGTCGAAGCGGCTGACCGTCTCAACGAAGCTGAAGCGACACCCCAGCAATACCTGTTGCTCGTCGGTGGTCTGCGCGCTCTAGCCCAGGGCGAGCATGCGCCGCGTAGCATCCTCGATTCTTACCTCTTGCGCGCAATGGCGCTTTCTGGCTGGGCGCCAGGGCTGACCGAGTGCGCACGTTGCAGTGCTCCCGGACCGCACGACACCTTCCTCGCGCAGTCAGGTGGAATGGTGTGCGCCACGTGCGCGCCCACTGGTGCTGCCCGGGTACACCGTTCTACTGCCGCGCTCTTGGAAGCACTCATGGCAGGGGAGTGGGACCACGTCGATGCCGCGAGTGCCGGAGCCTCGGCCGCAGCATCCGGCCTCATCGCGGCATACGCGCAGTGGCACCTTGAGCGCGGCATTCGCTCACTCAGCCAAATGTCGTCTCGTCGGCAGGAGAGTATTCGATGACACCCAAGCCGTATACCCATCGTGACGCGGTTGCATATCGTCCGATCGACTGGACAGGGCTCTATCCCCCGCACTACCCAAAGGGTGCTGTTCCGGAACATGTTGCCGTCGTCATGGACGGCAATGGGCGATGGGCAAACCGACGCGGTCTCACGCGCGTCGAAGGGCACCGCGCTGGTGAAGCAGCGCTACTCGATGTGGTGGCTGGAGCCATTCAGGCAGGTGTCAAACATCTTTCGGTCTACGCATTCTCGACCGAGAACTGGTCGCGCTCACCCGACGAGGTGAGGTTTTTGATGGGTTTCAACCGCGACGTTCTGCACCGCCGGCGTGATCAGCTCAACGAATGGGGCGTGAGGGTGCGCTGGTCAGGTCGAAAACCGCGTCTGTGGGGGAGCGTCATCAAAGAACTGCAACATGCCGAACGCCTCACTGAGAACAATGACGTGCTCACTCTCACCATGTGCGTGAACTACGGCGGACGTGTAGAACTCGTAGACGCCATGCGATCGATCGCTGACGACGTCGCTTCGGGAAGCCTGCGGCCGTCCGCCGTGACCGAGAAGCTGATCCAGAAGCGGCTCTACCAACCTGGCATGCCTGACGTAGATCTCTTCGTCCGCTCAAGCGGAGAACAACGCACCTCCAACTTCTTGCTTTGGGAATCTGCGTACGCCGAGTATGTCTTTCTTGACACACTCTGGCCCGACTTCTCGCGCGTTGACCTCTGGGAAGCGATCGATCGTTACCTCGGTCGAGACCGTCGCTTCGGCGGAGCAATCGACTCACCGGGCACCTCGGAGTAGATCCCTTTCCAGGAATGCTGAGCTATCGGGAATAGTGAGACTGGTTTCAGGCGTTCGACCAAGCATGACTGATTCCCTCAAAATCGATGTGTGGTCCGATATCGCGTGCCCCTGGTGCTTCATCGGCAAACGCAACCTCGAAAGCGGAATCGCAGCGACGGCATCTGATGAGGATGCTCCGGCAGTCGAGGTGACCTACCACTCGTTCGAGCTATCACCCGACACTCCCGTCGACTTTGATGGTGATGAACTTGAGTTTCTCGCTACGCACAAGGGGATGCCGCGCGAGCAGGTGTCACAGATGCTCGAACGGGTGACGTCCGTGGCAGCCGAAGCAGGGCTTGAGTACAACTTCGACATTCTCAAGCACACCAATACAGTGAAGGCCCACGAGCTGCTTCACTTTGCCAAAGAAGAGGGACGCCAGATCGAACTCGCCGAGCGTCTCATGAGCGCCTACTTCATCGAAGGTCGCCACCTAGGTCGCGAAGATGAGTTGGTGGCGCTCGCTGGCGAGGTGGGCCTCGATACCGACAAGGCGCGTGACGCCCTTCGTAGCGAACAGTACCTCGAGGCGGTGCGGACCGATCAGGCACAAGCGCAGGCGTACGGCATCACCGGGGTCCCATTCTTTGTGATTGAGGGAAAGTACGGCGTGTCAGGCGCTCAGCCGTCCGACGCCTTCGCGCAGATCGTGCGCCAAGTCTGGAGTGAACGACTCGAAACTGCCGACGTGTAACGGACGACCTGCGCTTCGGCGGTTCTAAGCTTTCGCAGGCAGGTTCGCTTCGATGGCCGAGATGACGGCAGCGTCGGTCGGGACCGTTTTGGGGCGAAAGCGCACGATCTCACCGGAAGGCGTTACCAAGAACTTTTCGAAGTTCCACATAACACGACCCTTTTTACCGGTGTCGTCGCGCGACTCTTTCAGTGCCTTGTACAGAGGACTCGCGTTGCCGCCGTTGACCTTCACCTTGTCGGCAATAGGAAAACTGACGCCCCACGTCACCGCACAATAATCAAGGATTTCTTCCATGGACCCGGGTTCTTGGCCGAGGAACTGATTGCACGGAAAACCGAGCACTGTGAAGCCCTTATCTCCATATGTGCGCTGCAACTCTTCGAGCTGGGCGTATTGCGGAGTCAGACCACACTTCGATGCGACGTTTACTACGAGCACGGCTTTGTTGCCGAAGTCAGCGAGAGTCATCTCGTTGCCGTCGGCTCCGAGAAACGGAATATTGCGTGGGTCAGTCAGGGTCGCCTCAGTCATATCCAAAGGCTAAGCCCTGGGAACGTGCGGTTGGGCAGTTTCCTCTGGGAGAATGGTCCACGTGACTACTCTTGCCGCTCCCGCGCGCTCTCTGCGCATCGGGCCGATCGTTCTTGATGCGCCTGTGGTGCTCGCGCCGATGGCCGGGATCACGAATACTGCGTTCAGACGTCTCTGCCGCGAGTACGGCGCTGGTTTGTATGTCAGCGAGATGATTACCTCACGTGCACTCGTCGAGCGCAACGACACCACAATGCGCCTGATTGCTCACCATGAATCGGAGACTCCGCGATCGATCCAGCTCTATGGCGTGGATCCGACGACGGTTGCGGCCGCGATACGCGTGCTCGTCGAAGAGGACCGTGCCGATCACATCGACCTGAACTTCGGTTGCCCTGTGCCCAAAGTGACCCGCAAAGGTGGTGGCGCTGCCCTGCCGTGGAAGCTGGAGCTCTTCCGCGAAATTGTCACCCAAGCAGTGGACGCGGCCGGCGACGTTCCCCTCACGGTGAAGATGCGCAAGGGCATCGACACCGATCACCTCACCTACCTGGAAGCCGGCCGCATCGCCGAAGGCGCCGGGGTAGCGGCCGTCGCGCTGCATGCTCGCACCGCGGCGGAGTTTTACTCGGGATCGGCGGACTGGACGGCCATCGCGAAGCTCAAAGAGACTCTCCTCGACGTTCCGGTTCTCGGCAACGGCGACATCTGGTCCGCGGACGACGCGGCACGGATGATGGCCGAGACGGGATGCGACGGGGTGGTTGTGGGCCGGGGCTGTCTCGGCCGACCGTGGCTGTTCGGAGACCTCGCGCGCGCGCTCGGCGGACCGAATGCCGCTGCCAGCCCACCGGTAGATGCCACGCTGAAGTTCGTGGCTCAGGCATTCCGCCGGCACGCTGAGCTTCTCGTGGATTTCTTCGACGACGAAGGCCGGGGTTGTCGCGACATCCGCAAGCACGTCGCGTGGTATTTCAAGGGCTATCCGGTGGGTGGGGAGCTTCGCGCACGGTTCGCGACAGTATCGACGCTCGCAGAGGTCGATGAGCTCATTGCAGAACTGGATCTTGACGCCCCCTATCCGGGGGCGGCAGCAGAAGGCCAGCGAGGGCGAGCCGGCACACCGAAACGCCCCGCGCTGCCTGAAGGATGGCTCGACTCGCGCACCCTCGGCGCTGACGCGACGAGCACTCTCGCTGAAGCGGAGACGGACCACAGTGGTGGTTGATCCCTCGACCTTGGCTGGTACGGCGTCGCAGCGACCTGCCGGGTACGACGATCACGACGCCGCGCGTTTTTTCAGCGAGCACCATCGTTCAAAGCGCGACGACTTCGCCCGGGATCGCGCAAGGGTACTGCATTCAGCCGCTCTTCGCCGCTTAGCCGCGAAGACCCAGGTGCTGAGCCCCGCCAGTCCCGCTGACTTCGCACGCAACAGGCTCACTCACTCGCTTGAAGTGGCGCAGGTAGGGCGAGAACTGGCAACCTCATTGAACTTGGCGGCCGACGTCGTCGACACTGCGTGCCTGAATCACGATCTCGGCCACCCACCGTTCGGCCACAACGGTGAAAGAGCACTCAACGACTGGGCAGCTGATATCGGCGGGTTCGAAGGCAACGCGCAAACTCTGCGCATCGTCGTTCGTCTCGAGCCGAAGGTCTTCGATGATGCTGGCCGCACCCACGGACTCAACCTCACTCGCGCAAGCCTCGACGCAACGTGCAAGTACCCGTGGACCCTGGATAACCCGATACCCGATCCGGGTGGTCGTCTCAAATTCGGCGTCTACCCCGATGACGAAGACGTCTTCCACTGGATGCGTGCAGGCGCCCCGGGTCGAGTGCGGTGCATCGAAGCAGAAGTCATGGATCTGTCCGACGACATTGCTTACTCCGTTCATGACTTCGAGGACGCGATAGTCAATGGCTATCTCGATCCTGCCAAACTGACTGACGCTGCTGATCATGATGCCCTGCTCACCGCGATCCAGACATGGGTAGGGTATGACTTTGCTCGCGATGAGCTAGACGATGCTTTGTTCAGGCTGACCAGCATGCCTGTCTGGATTGACTCGTTTGACGGCACCCGAGCATCACTCGCGCAGCTGAAGAACCTCACCTCAGACCTCATCGGCCGCTTCGCTCGCGCCGCGACGACCGCAACCCGCGAGGCGTACGCCTCCGATGTGCTGACGCGCTATCGGGCTCACGTCGTCGTGCCGCGGGTAATTGAAGCCGAGATGGCCGTTCTCAAGGGAATCATCGGCGCATTTGTGGTGTCGATTGAAGGCCGAAAAGAACTTTACAAAGAACAGCGACGCATGCTCAAGCGACTAGCCACGGCCCTGTGGGAGTCGCCCGGTGAACTCGACACTCTTCACACCGAGGATTTCGCATCAGCTGCCGATGATGCGGCGAAGCGCCGCGTAGTCATTGATCAGGTGGCCAGTCTCACCGACCAGGTGGCCATCGCATGGCACACCACACTCGTCGGAGAGATCGACCCCGCTGCGGTCGGCATCTGGTCGCCCATCGCGCGACTCGATGTGGGTTCCTGATGGCAGGACGCATCAGTCAGAGCGACGTCGACGAGGTCAAAGCACGCACCGATATCTCCGAGGTCATTGGCGAGCGCGTCGCTTTGAAATCCGCGGGCGTGGGCGCGATGAAGGGGCTGTGCCCATTTCATGACGAGCGGAGCCCGAGCTTCAACGTTCGCCCGCAAGCAGGGTTTTACCACTGTTTCGGCTGTGGTGAATCAGGCGACGTGTACTCGTTTCTGCGCAAGATGGATCACCTATCTTTCACGGAAGCGGTGGAGCGACTCGCGGGACGCATCGGGCTCACTCTGCACTACGAAGACGGGGGAGCAGCCCCGGAACAGTCTGGGCGTTCACGGCTGTACGCCGCGAACGCCGCGGCAGCGGAGTTCTTTAGAGCGCAGCTCTCCGGCCCTGATGCAGACACGGGGCGCCGGTTCCTTGGTGAACGAGGTTTTGATGCGGGTGCTGCAGCACACTTCGGCGTTGGCTATGCCCCACAGGGGTGGTCATCTCTGCATCAGGCGATGCGTGCGAAGGGTTTCTCAGACGAAGAGCTCACCAGCGCTGGCCTAGTCTCCCAAGGTCAACGAGGCGTCTACGATCGGTTTCGTGGACGCCTCGTCTGGCCTATTCGCGACGTGACCGGTCAAGTCATTGGATTCGGTGCGCGCCGTCTTTTTGACGACGACAAAGGTCCCAAATATCTCAACACTCCTGAGACGACGATTTACCACAAAGCACAAGTGCTGTACGGCCTAGACCTCGCCAAACGTGACATCTCTCGACAACACCGCGTCGTCGTCGTGGAGGGCTACACCGACGTCATGGCTTGCCATCTCGCGGGAATCACCACTGCGGTTGCGACATGCGGCACGGCTTTCGGCTCCGATCACATCACCGTGCTTCGCCGTGTGATGGGCGATGACTCGACGGCCGGCGAAGTCGTCTTCACTTTTGACCCTGACGCCGCTGGTCAGAAGGCGGCTTTGCGAGCGTTTGCTGATGCCAAGCGTTTCAACGCTCAGACCTATGTCGCGACGGGCCCTGAGGGTCTCGACCCGTGCGATTTGCGCTTACAACGCGGTGATGCCGCTGTGCGCAGCGTCATTGAAGCAAAAATACCGATGGTCGAGTTCGTCATCGATCAGCGCATCGCCGGCTTTGATCTCGCGAGCGTCGAGGGGCGAGTTGGAGCGCTGCGCTCTGCGGCACCCGTCGTTGCCGAATTGCGGGATCCGCTGTTGCAACCCGAGTACGTGCGAGTTCTTGCGCGCCGGTTGGGGCTCGACACTGAAGATGTGCGACGGGAAGTCGAACGCGCATCACGTGCAGGTCGTGAGGGGGGAGCAGAACGCAATGCCCGCAGAGCGGCGCAAGCGAACACGTCGCCCGACGGCGACGAACCGCTGGCGCGCATCACCCTTGCATCATTGCCGCGCACCTCAGAGGTAGCCCTCGAGCGAGATGCGCTCATGGGCTTTCTGCAGTTTGGACATCGTATGGATGCAGAGCTCCTCGCCCGCGCGGTGGCGATTCCTTTCGCTCACCCCGCGTTGGATGCCGTACGGAAAGCTGTCGCCGCTGCCGAGGATCTCGACAGGCCAGGGTGGGCTGCCGACGCAATTGGCACTGTTCGCGAGCCGTATCGGTCTGTCGGCGGTGAGCTGCTTGCGGCGGACTTTCCGGCGCTCACCGATGCCGCGGCGGTCGCCTCCACCATCGCACTATCGCGACGGCTCATACTGCGCTCCATTGATCAGCAGAAGAGCGAACTACTCGGCGCAATTCAGCGGGTCGCTCCTTCCTCTGATGAGGGTCGAGCGATACGTATGCAACTGCGCGAGCTTGACGCCGAGCGTCAGCGACTGCATAGCGATGCCTAGCCCCGCTGGTATTCGCCACCGAGCCAAGGCAGGATGAATGAATGGGTAAACCTAAAGACCCCGACGTAGCGATTCGCTGCACTGACCTCTCTGTTTCGCGCGCGGGCCGGCTGGGAAGCTCCCAGCGCGTAATAGACGGCGTCTCTTTCGTATTGCCGCACGGCCACGCTATGGCGGTGATGGGGCCCACGGGCTCAGGCAAGTCCTCGCTCGCCCGTGTGCTTTCTGGCTCACGAGAGGAAGCGCTCTCGGTCGTCGGCGGCGACGCCGAGATCGAGGGCATTTCAGTGCGCCGCCCCGGACGCTCGCATCGCGTTCTCACCTATCTCACTGGCTACCTGCAGCAGTCCGCTGGCGCCCGCCTTCCCGCGCGTCAGACCGTATCGGAAGTTATCAGCGATCCAATCACGAGTCGCGACCGCAACGTCAACTCGCGCGCGTTGGCCGTGCGAGTCGCGACGCTACTCGACGAGTTGCTGCTGCCCCTTGGCTGTGCGACCAAGTACCCGTACGAGCTCAGCGCAGGAATGCGCCAGCGGGTTGCATTTGCCCGAGCCCTGGTGTTGCAGCCAAGGGTCTTCATCGCAGACGATCCCTTCGCAAACATGGACGTCGAAGTGCGCAAAACTGCAATAGATGCAATCGCCCATCGACAGGAGGACTACGGCATGTCAGCCGTCATCGTGACAAATGACGTCGACGTGCTGCGTCAACTTGAGACAAACGTGATGGTGTTGCGTGCTGGCCACACCATCGGCTTCGGCTCCGGAGTAGACGAAGTGGTGTGGACCCCGGGCGAAGAGTCGGAACGAAAGCTTTTGGTGTCCTGATGTCACGAGCACCCTCAGAGCTTTGCTAAGATAGTGGGGTTGCCATCGCGCAAGCAGGCATAATCCTCCATAGCTCAATTGGCAGAGCAATCGGCTGTTAACCGGTAGGTTCTTGGTTCGAGTCCAAGTGGGGGAGCGAGAAGTCCGCGTTATCTGCGTGGGCCCTCACCTAAGACCCGGGCTTCCACCCCGGGTCTTTCCCGTTAACGGGCGGTTATGGCGACGTCTCGAGCATTCCGGTGCGGAATCGCGGAGCGATCCTGCAGATTACCTGGCGAAATTAGGGCGGTTGACGGCTCTAAGCGTCGAGATTGTCGATGCCGGGAATCCACGCCGCACCGGGTTTGGCCCAGCCTCGCTTTCGCGCAATCTTCTGCACCGTCTTCCAATCAGAGTCATCGAGACGATCGATGTAGAGAATGCCATCGAGGTGGTCGAACTCGTGTTGCATGATCCGCGCACGCCAACCATCCACCTCGATGCGGACCGGCTCGCCTTCTAGATCGATACCGGTGACAATCACCGATTCGGATCGACGAAGCGCAAAACGCTCGCCGGGAAACGACAAACATCCCTCTGACTCCTCGTCAGGATCGGGGTATCCGGGCTCGAGCGGCTTCATCCACAACTCCGGGTTGATGATGACGCCACGCCAGGGCTCGCCGTTATCGTCTTCATAGTTGTATGTGTAGATGCGAAGCGCCGCACCTACCTGTGGACCCGCCAGGCCAACACCGGGCGCAGCATCCATCGTCTCGAACATGTCAGCCACGAGGGATCGTACCTCGTCGGTGATCGCGTCGACGTGTGATGCAGGTGCATGAAGTACGGGGTCGCCCATGATGCGAATCGGAAGAACTGCCACGCCTTAAGCCTACCGAGCAACGGCAACGGCTAGTGTCGTCATGTGATGTGGGCAGCAGAAGAGTTCGACAGTGTGGGCGACCAACTCGTCGGTGTTTTTGCGAGTCCAGATTTGCTCATCGGGATTCCGTTAGCGCTGCTTGGTGCTGTATTCATGTCTTTCGGCGCGCAGTACCAACATCGTGGCGTGACGAAAGTCGAGCAGATGAGTGGTTCCGCGGCAGCGCAAGGATTGAACGGCGCGCAGATGGCCCGTCTGCTCACGCGCCCTTCCTGGGTGATCGGCTCGCTGATGCTCGGCCTCGCGATTGTGTGTCAGCTTGCTGCCCTGTCATATGCACCGCTGATTGTGGTCCAACCCTTGGGCGCGATTGCACTCGTCATAACGACGTTGCTCAACGCCCGCATCAGTGGACACAAGCCCACCGGTCGCTCGCTCACTGCTATTGCGGCATGCGTGGGTGGCATCTTCGTCTTCGTCACCCTCGCGGCCTTGTTCGCCACAGAGAGCCCTGTCACAGACCGCCAACTCATCACGATTCTGCTCCTGCTCGCAGCGGTCACGCTCGTTTTCGCGATCCTCTGGGTTTGGTTGCGTTCGCGCATGGGAGCTCTCTTCTACATAGTCGCTGCTGGCGTGATCTACGGGTTTGTCGCGACATTGGCCAAAGTCGTCATCAGCCGGATCCAGACCGGTGACTTCGAGTGGCTGACTTTCGTGTGTTTGGCTGCGCTGATCATCGGTGCGATCCTGGGCGCCTACTTTGTGCAAACGGCGTACTCGTCGGGGCCGCCCGATCTCGTGATCGCCGGGCTGACGGTAGTCGATCCGATTGTGGCCATTCTGATCGGAATTTTTGTGCTCGGTGAAGCTGATGGTGCGCCGGTATGGGTGCACGTCGCGTTCGCCATTGTGGGTGCTGTCGCGGTGTGGGGTGTGTTCCAGTTAGCGCGCCACCACCCGCAAGTGGTCAGTGCGAGCGCCGAACTTCCTATCGAACGCGGATCTGAACCCTTCTCGGACGCCGGGCAGCCAAAGACCGGGTCGATTCGCGTGACTGAGGCGGTAGCGAAAGTCTGGCCCGACCCGCCGATAAAAGACAAAGGCGACGGTACGTCCACGCGTTGATGAAGCCCATACTCCCGTTAGGCTGGAGATGTACGGGGCGGTGGCCAAGCTGGTCAAGGCAGCGGGCTCATAACCCGACGATCGTGGGTTCAAGTCCCACCCGCCCTACAAAATCCCCGTGAATACAGGGATGCGGCCTCAAGGCCAGACTGAGAGCAGCAAAGCTGGCCACAAAATGGCCACAGTGAAAAGGCAAACTGCGGTACACCCGAGGACGATCGGTCACGGTGCGGGTCTGGTTCACGGGCGCTGCGCGGGGTTGTAAAATTACAACCCCGCCCTACCGTCTGAGAATTGGAGTGCGTATCAGGCGGGGGTTGGGTGTCGGGTGTTCAGCGTCAACTGCTCAGTGGATGCTTTTGAGCTTCTTGGCGAGCACTCGTTCCGTACACGCGACCAGAGACCCGCATTCAGCCAACAGCCGGTTCGTACTGACATCGTTGCTCGACATATCGCCGGCGACGGCTGTGCACTTCTACATCGACTACTTCGGCACGCGTGTGTCGGTCGTTGATGTGCGGCGGGGCACTCAGACCTGTGGATCACGACGCGTTCGCTCGTCGGGGTGCGTCCGCGGCCGCTCGAGCACTACGACCTCACATGAGATCGTTTGACCCGCGATGCGGCGCGCAGCGTAGAAACCGTCGAACAGCTCGTGCAGAGCGATCGCACGCCCCCCCCCCGAAGTCATCGACATTGCAAAGTCCATCGCTGGTCGCCACACTAATCCGGGCCGCGCCGCTTCCGACATTGCTCTGGCGATTGGCGACGCGGTCGAGTATGTGACGGGTGTGCACTCCGAAGCATCCGAGGTCGGTGTGGCCGTTGAGGGTGAGTCTCACGCGTGGGTCGAGTGGTTTGCGGGGCAATGGCAGGGCTTTGACCCGACCAACAACATCGAGATCGGCGACCGCCACGTGTTGGTGGGTCGCGAGCGCGACTACAACGACATTCCGCCATTGCGTGGCGTATACGCGGGCTCGTTCGATGCCAAGCTCAACGTCGCAGTGACGATTACCCGCCAGGCGTAGAGGTGCCGCCTCGCGTGATGAGACGGGTCGGCAGAAGTTCGGTGGATGACTTGGCGGAGGCATCCGTCGCGATTCGTTCGATGAGCATTTTTGTTGCGCGTCTGCCGAGTTCTGCCGTGTCGTAGTCGACGATGCGGATTGCTCGTGGGAGCACGCGCGAGAGTTCGAAGTCGTCGAAGCACGACAGCGCGATATCGGACCGAAGGGGGAGGAGCTGCTCAAGTACACCGATGGTCACCCGGTTATTTGCGCAGAAAACAGCGGTGGGTGCCGGCTCGTGGGCAAGGATTCGCTCCATGGCGGCGCGTGCCGCCTCGGGGGTGTGGAGCCCCGATACCGTGAGGCGTGGATCGAGGGCGCGGCCAGCATCCGCGAACGCTGCGCAGGCTCCCGCGCGTCGTTCGGCCATCGTGTAGATATCGAGAGAGTCGAACAGCAGCGCGATGCGCTCGTGTCCCGCACTCAACAGTTCTTTGACCGCGGCGTAGGCTCCGCCGCGGTTATCGAGTAGCACTTGATCGGCGTCGATGCCGTGCGCAGGGCGGTCCACAAACACCGAAGGCGTGCCGCGTTCCATCTCGGTGGCGAGGTAGGAATGATCGGATGCCGTGGGAACAACGATCAGGCCGCCCACGCGCCGTTGGCAAAAATCGAGCGCCAGTGCCTTTTCGGCATTCGCGTCTTCTTCGCTGGAGGCCACGATGAGCTGCATGCCGTGCTCGACGGCGACCGCGCTGGCGGCCGCGGCGATGTGCGAATAGAACGAGTTGGATAAATCGGCAGAGAGAAAGCCGATGGTGTCGCGCGCGCCCGAGCGAAGGCTCGCCGCGAGCGAGTTGCGGTGGTAGCCCAGCACCTCCGCCGAAGCGGCGACGCGCGCGGCCAACACGGGGTCAACGTGGGGTTCGCTGTTGATTGCCCGCGACACCGTCTTCAAACTGACGCCGGCATGTGCCGCAACATCGACCATGGTTGGCCTGCCGCTTTTCTTCACCAACCGCACCCCGCACTTTTGTCTGCCTCTATGTTAGGCAATGCGTGCGTGCTTCACTCGTGGGGCGGCGTAAAGCAACCGCTCTCATGCGACTGTTTTGCGGCGGCGAAGATGCGGTGAGTAAGCGCCGCTTCTTCGGGGCGCGCGGCGCCGAAGCCCTTGCCGAGCTTGCCCGCGCGTTCGGCAAGAAAAGCAGCCCACATTTGCAGAATTGCGTCGGAGAAGCCCGACTCGAAATTGCCGCCCGTCACGGTCGGCCATACGGCCTGGGACCCCACATCGATGCGCTGCCAACTTTGCTCACGCCCGGCACCGGGCACATCGATTATGGCAAAGACCTGTACTTCTTTAGGGTTCTTCGTGCTGTATCGCACGCCGCCAGACATGCCGATCGCTTCGAATTCCCACGTGTTTTTCTCGCCCGGATCGATGCGTTTTGTTTCGGTGGTGAGGGGAAAAGGGGATCCGTCGTGTGAGGCCCAACTGTGAATAACGGCGTTGTCCCAGGTATCGCACGGCATGGGCGATCCGTCGGGGCCGGGGCGCTCGGTGACGATGTCCTGCAGAATTCCCATGACGCGTTCAGGCTTCCACCCCAAGCGCAGGGGAACATGCCAGGTGTGCATGCCCAAGTCGTTCATGACACCGGCTTCGCCACAAAACTTCTGTTGACGCTTCCAGTTGAGCGGCTTTTGTGTGTCGAGGTCACTCGAGTGCAAGAACGCGCATTTCGCTTCGACAATGCGACCCAAAGCGCCCGATTGAATGTAGTTGACGGCCCACTGAGCGCCCGGGAAAAAGGGCATCTCGCTCGACACGCGCACGAAAGATTTCGGAGTTGCGGCGATCGCTTTCATCACGGCGTCTGCAGCTGAGCGGTCAATGCCGAATGGCTTTTCGGCGAGGAGCGCTTTGCCGGAACGAATCGTGTCGATGTAGAGCTGCTCGTGCAAGTCGTGACGCACGGCGACGTAGACGACGTCGATCTCGGGGTCTGCAAGAAGCTCGTGGTAGTCGGTGGTTTTGAGGCGGACGGTGGAGATTGTGTCGAACCACTCCATGGCGTCGGGGTTGATATCGCACACGGCCACAAGGCGAGGATCGGCCGGGTGATCGATCAACGCGGGCCAGCGCCGCAGGGCGGCCGCGATCTCGCGCCCCATGAGGCCGCCACCGATGATGCCGACATTGACAACCTCGCCGCTCATGCGCGTGCTCCTACGAGTGCGAGTGCCTCATCTGTCGTGGCATCTTCGTGAACTACCGCCATGAGTGCCGCCGTAATGCCCGCCGGGTTAGCATGCTGAATGACATTGCGGCCATAAACGATGCCGCGCGCGCCCTGGTCGAGCACGGCGCGCGTGCGGGTGAGTAGCGTGCGGTCATCGACCCTGCCGCCCCCGCGAACCAAGACGGGAGTGTCGGCCGCGGCCTGAATGACCCGGTGATAGTCGTTGATGTCATCGGTGGGGTCGGCCTTGATGAGGTCGGCACCCAGCTCGCGCGCCTGGCGTACGAGAGTCACAATCTTGCTCGTGTCGCCATCGACTGCATACCCGCCGCTGCCCGTTGCGGTCTGCATGACGAGCGGCTCAATCATGAGCGGCATGCCCCATCGTTCTGCGTCGGTGCGCAGGGCCAGGATGGAACGAATGCACTGTTCTCGCACTTCCGGGTGACCTGGCAAATCCAGAAGATTCACGCACACCGCGACCGCATCCAGGCGCACGGCAACCTCGATGGCGTCGGGAACATGGACGCTATGCAAGATGGGCTCGAGGGGATTGTTGTAGACGTTGGCGATGTCGGTACGCAAGACGAGACCCGGTTTTTGTTTGCCGGGGATCGACTGCAGCAACGGCGCCTGGCCGAGCGTGAGCTGGATCGCATCGGGGCCGGCCGCGGCCAGTGTCGCCACGGTCTTGGGCATGTCTTCGATGCCCGCGATGAATGAGTGCTCGTGAAAAGCGCCGTGATCGACGGCGACGTCGAGGGCGCGACCTGATCGTGCATTGAAGAGGCGATTGAGGCGGTACTTCGACATCGAGTGCATTCTCCGTGTGGTGTGAGGGGGCGCTGCTCTGCGCCTGCTGACAGTATGTGCCTCGTGAGACAACGTTGTCAATTGCGGATTTCCGAAATCGAATATGCGAGGCGTCCCGTGCGTCGGTGTTACCGTGACGCTGAAGCGGACCACCACGCGGAGGAGCGATCATGGCAAAGAATCTCTACGGACGGCCGGTAGATCAGGCGATCAATCGGCTGGGGGCACTGTCGCAAGCAGTGGCTATCGAGGCATCCACCCGCACCAACGGGCCCGACGCTGGCTCGCGTCGGATTCGCATCGTCAATGGGTTGCTTGACCTCGAGATCCTGCCTGACCGAGGTCTTGATCTCGGGCAGCTTCGCATTGCAGGCGTGCCCTTGGCGTGGGTATCGCCGACAGGATTTCCCGGCCTCAACAGCGGTGATAGAGATGGGCTCGGGTGGCTCCGCGGGTTCGGTGGCGGAATCCTCACGACTTGTGGGCTTTTAAACTTCGGCCCTTCCGTGGTCGATGACGGGCAGACGCATCCGATGCACGGGCGGTACTCGTCGTTGTCGGCCAACGTCACACGAGCCGAGGCTACGAACGAGGAAATCATCGTAGAGGGGGTAGTGAGCGAGGCGAGCGTTTTGGGCATGCATCTCGAGTTACGCCGCCGCATCCGCATGGAGGTCGGATCGTTGGAGGTCACCGTGGATGACACCGTGACCAACAGAAGTGGCTCGCCCGTCGCTCCCATGGTTTTGTACCATCTCAACCTCGGCTGGCCGCTCGTGGCGGAGGGCACAGAGCTGACAAGCCCTGCACTCGATGTGCAGGCGCGCGACGCAGTCGCCGAGCGCGGACTGTCGACGTGGTCAACCTTTCCGGAGCTATCAGACGAGTATCCCGAGCACGTCTTCCGGCATGAATTACCGGTGGATCGCGACGTCGACGTCGCGGTGCGTGCACGCAGTGGTTTCGGAGTGCGCATCGGCTTCAACACACACGCTTTTCCCGGACTCTTTCAGTGGCGCGTGGCGGGGGCGGGGCACAACGTTTTGGGTATTGAGCCGGCGACGACGCCGACGATTCATGGTCGGGCCGATGCGCGCGAACGGGGAATGCTCGTGCCTCTCGCACCCGGCGAGCAACGGCGGCTGGGGGTACGGCTCGCTGTGGAAATACCCGGCGCGATGTAGCGCGGCGTCACCCGCGCTGCGAAAAGACAAAAATTTGGTCACGGTGCTTGACAACGTTGTCGAGTATCGCGCATGATTGCCCAATCGGATCCGCAAGGCGCGGAAATCCGGGCATGACAACGATGTCGAGGATGCAATGATGCACGATGAGCCTGCGCGCACTGAAGGTGTGGCGCCCCGTATCCGGGCGCGTATCACCGACGTCGCCGCGCGCGCCGGAGTCAGCATCAAAACGGTGTCTCGCGTTGTCAACGACGAGTCTGGCGTTCTGCCAGGCACCCGGGATCGCGTCATCGAAGCGATTCGCGAACTTGATTTCATTCCCGATGTACGTGCCCGTGCATTAAAGCGCGGCGGCACCGACACGGTCGGTGTGATTATCGATTCCATCTCGGACGGGTTCTTCTCGGCTGTAGTGAGCTCGATCGAGAAGCTTGCCCTCGCCGACGGGCTCAGCGTGCTCTTTGCGAGCACCGGATACGAGGAGTCGCGAGAGCGAGCGCAGCTGGAGCGCCTCATGGGCCACCGCTTGCGCGGACTGATCTTGGCCCCCGTGGGAATCACCAGTGATGAACTTCGTGACCTGCAAGGTCAGTTTCCGACGGTCTGTATTGACCGCTCCCGCGAGGGGATCGACTCGGTCGTCGTCGACGACTTCGGTGCATCGCTGGAGGCCACACGCACCTTCATCGCACAGGGCCACCGTCGAATCGGTTTCGTGCGGGGGACCATCGGATACCCCACGGTCGCTGCTCGTTTGCAGGGTATGAAGAGTGCGCTTGCTGGGGCCGGCATCGACTTCGATGAGTCGCTGGTCATCTCACATGAGCATGATTCCGCAGTAGTTGCTCCGGTGACCACGCTTCTGCGCCGCCCCGACGCGCCGACGGCTGTTTTTTGCGCAACGAGTCTTGCCTCGATGGCAACCCTTCGCGCCGTTCATAACGATGACGTGGCCATGCCCGCGTTGATCTCGTTCGGCGACTTCGATCTTGCATCGATCGTCAACCCCGGCATCAGCTGTGTTGATCAAGACCCGAGCTATATCGGCGAGGCGGCCTATCGACGCCTGATTGCCCTCGTCGGCGCTACCGACGCGGAGCCCCAGCACACGGTTGTGCCCACGCGCATCGTGCAGCGTGGCTCCGGAGAAACACCCCCTCGTTCTGACCTGCGCGCGCTGCGCGCCGATGCACCCGGAGTAGCTTCATGAATCCCGTCCTTCTTCCCCCGAACCCCGTGCAGCACTTCTACCGGGGCGGCGATCGCATTGCAGCCCTGCGCGGTATCGAGGCCGAGACCGAGTTTCAGCCGGAAGAATGGCTGGGCTCAACGGTGTCGCGCTTCGGCGACGAAACTGTGGGCCTTGCCCTGACCGAGTCAGGCGCATATCTGCGTGACATCGTGGCCGCTGACTCCGGCGCGTGGGTGGGGCCGGAAACAGGGCGAAATGCGCACGATCTCGGCATTCTGGTCAAGTTGCTCGATGCGCGCCAACGGCTCCCTGTGCACGTGCACCCCGAGCGAGGTTTCGCGTTGTCGCACCTTGATTGCCCCTACGGCAAGACCGAAGCCTGGTACGTCCTGGATACCGAAGCCGACTGTGCCGTCTACGTCGGTTGGAACCAAGACATCGATCGGGCTGAGCTCGATGTGCGCCGAGACGCGCAAGACAGCGAGTGGATGCTGGCCCACATGAATCGTGTGGTGGTGCAGGAAGGCATGGGAATTCTTGTTCCTGCTGGCACCGCACACGCTATCGACGGTGGTATCTTCGTCGCCGAGGTACAGGAGCCGACCGACTTTTCGATTCTGCTTGAGTGGTCGATCACCACATCCACGCGCGAAGAGTCTCACCTTGACCTCGGCTTTGACGCGGTCATGCCCTCGGTTTCAACCAGCCAGCTGCGCCCGCAAGAACTGGCAGCGCTCGTGTGCACGACCGGCTCACAGCCCGTTGCGCGCGACTTCCGTTCGCTATTGCCCTCGCTGGCCGACCCGCATTTTGTTCTCGAGAGCGCACACGGCGCAGGCACTCGTACTGCGGAGCACGCTGCGGGAGTGGCTGTTGTTCTGGTAACACGCGGCGAAGGTGAGTTGGTCGGGGAAACCGGTTCTGCCTCGCTCGCCGGCGGACAGGCATACGCCATTCCGCACGCACTGGGGACCTGGCATATCGAGGGTGATACGGAAGTGCTCGTCGCGGCACCCGGGCGCGGCTGGCCCGCAACATTGCACCAGGGAACTGTGCGATGACGTCTTACGTTGCGGGGCTCGATCTTGGCTCGACCAGCATCAAGCTTCTGATCGCTACACGCGAAGGCGAGCAAGTGCTGGTTGTGAGCGAACGGTCTCCCTGGACGAACCTCGATGGCGGCCGTGCCGAGATGGCGGCGGAGAAAGCGATCGGCACCGTTCGCGCGCTCGCCGCACGAGCCGATGCCGCCCTCCGTGAGCGCGGCGACTACACGGTGCACGCGATCGGCGTTTCGGGAATGGCCGAGGCCGGAGTGCTTCTCGACGCGGACGGTGTGCCGAGCGCCCCGATCATGGCGTGGTTTGACCCCCGCGGTGCCGAGCAGATTCTCGCGACGCCGGCAAATTTTCGCGCGGAGTTTCCGGGGCGCACGGGCCTTCCTGTCGGTCCGTTGGCATCGATTTCCAAGCTCTTGTATTTGCGTGAGTCTGGAATCTCGTTGGCGGGCAAGACCTTTCTCAACGTTCCTGAGTTCATCGTGTCGGCGCTGGGGGGCTCGCGGGTCGCGGAAAACTCGCTGGTGTCACGCACCGGAATGATCGATCAGGACGACAGCACCCCCTGGCCAGCGGCGCTTGACGTCGTCGGAGTACAAGCCGACATACTGGCCCCGCGCGTCGCTGCCGGCTCGCCTGCGGGCACCGTGAGTGACGAGCGCATGCCCTCCGCATTTCAGGACGCCGTTTTGACGGTTGCCGGACACGACCACGTCGTTTCCGCCGTGGTCGCTGGCGCCACGTCGAGTGGGCAGATTTATGACTCGATGGGCACGGCCGAAGCTCTCGTGCGCGTGCTCGACGAGGTCTTGCCTTTCGCCGCCCGCGAAAGACTCGCGTTGGCTGGCATCAACACCGTGCGCCACGTACTTCCCGGGAAGTATCTCCTTTTGGCGGGAACCAAATCGGGTCTCCTGATGCGACGGGTCTTGCAACTCCTCGGTATTAGTGATGAATCCGGCCGAGCGGTACTCGATGCTCAGGTGATGGAACTTCCCGTTGAGGGGCGTCTCGTGGCAGGCGGGCTCACTATCAATGGCGCGCAGAACCACGACGGCGTCTTGAAAATTGTGGGTATGAGCGACAACCTTTCGCCGGCAGAACTCTTTACCGCGGCTTTGCGTCACGGCAACGACGTGTGCCAAGAGCTGCTCGAGACCATGAACCGTGAGGTGAGCGCACCGACCTCGACCCTGCTAACCGGAGGTTGGGCGCAGATGGACAGCGTCGTGCGCGCCCGTCGCACGGTGCTGCCATCGATCACGGTGTCATCTCACGACGAAAGCACCGCTTACGGTGCCGCGCTTTTTGCCGCCTATGCGCTCCATGCGGGCTCGGCGGACACATTCGAGGACGTCGCTCAGGCGTTCTTAAGGGGCCATCAAGACCTCGCTCACAACAATGAGGAAAGGAGCTGATATGGCTACTCCGGTTTTGGAGGCGCGGGGTTTGTCTCGTCAGTTTGGTCATGTGCGGGCTTTGAACGACACGGACTTTGAGTTGTATCCGGGTGAGGTTACGGC